>CANLIL010000053.1 GCA_947491305.1 Flavobacteriales bacterium
CTCAACACTTAAATTCTGTTGTCTTACTACTGCTTAGAATTGTCACAGTTGCCAGCTCAAAATTTTGAACTCTCGAATATCAAACCTAATGAGCAGAGGCTTGAAGAGAGTACTTGTCGATCCTACTAAACTTCAAATCGATTAAGCCAATTAACATTCAGCTAATTAAGCAGCAAGTGCGTATGACGTGTTGTCAATTATAGTTCGAAGCAAGATATTATAGAGGTTCACTCCAACCCTCTGCATGCTGACACTTGACTACCGCTACCGCTGTCAAATCCAAAAACGACCCCAATCGTTGTGTGCAAAGTTACGCAAAACTTTACCTTGTTTGAAAAAATCAATAAAATAAAAAAGGCCGACCCATTGATCGACCTTTTCAACTATCTTTAATTGCTTAATAAGCGATGTAGCCACCAATCAACAATGCGATTGCACAGATTAACAACACAATCGTTTGTAAAATCGATGGTTTTAATTTTTCAACAGTTGACTCGTTTTCTTCTTTTGCCATTGCTGTCATAAAGAAACGCAAGTAATATACCATTCCAATTCCAGAAGTAGCGATTGCTGTAATCACTAATACAGGATATTGTTTAAATGCCGCTGCAAAAACCATGTATTTACCAAAGAAACCAGCTAATGGAGGAACGCCTGCTAATGACAATAAACTTACAGTCAAAACGAAGCCAATAAACGGATTTTTACGCCCTACTCCTCTGAATCCTTCGATGGAATCGTTTTCATCGTTTACAAGCAAGGAAATGATGATCAACGCAATGATCGCGAAACCATAACCATAGATGTACATCCATAAATTCCACGTACTCCAATTGCTTTGGTTCATAATCGCAATTAATGCATAACCAGCATTTGCAATACTCGAGAAAGCCAACATGCGTTTGAAACGTGTTTGTGCTAACGCGGATAAATTTCCTACAATTACCGTCAAAATGATGATTCCAAATAAAGCTCCCGACCACAATGGATATGCTCCCCAAAATGTGAACGTGAACAATTTTAAGAAGGCAAATAAACCTGCTAATTTAACGACAGCAGCCATAAAACCTGTGACGATAGTTGGTGCGCCTCCGTAAACATCTGGACTCCAAAAATGGAAAGGTGCTGCTCCTACTTTGAATAAGAAAGCCGCCATCATAATTAATATCCCAACATTCAATAAAGCTCCTTTTGCTGATCCATCTAAAATAGCCGCGCTGATTTCATTGATTTTGAATGAACCTGTTGCTCCGTATACCCAAGCTGTTCCAAATAATAAAATACCTGTTGCCAATGAACCTGTGAAGAAATACTTTAGAGAAGCTTCCGTCGATAAAATATCTCTTTTTTTACTTCCTACCATTACGTAGATTGGTATGGAAAGAATTTCTAACCCCAAGAAGAACATGAATAAATCTGTAAATGCAATCATACACATTGCTCCTACCAACGAGAAAATCAACAAGGAAATGTATTCTCCTGTGTGTTCAACTTCTTGTTTGAAATAACTGTATCCACCTGCGATAATAAGTAAAACAAATGAGATCGCTAAACTGCTGTATAAAATGGAAGGCTTATCAAACAACAACCCTTCATAGTTTAGTTGAATAAAACCTGTTCCAGTCCACCACTGATTAATCATCAATGCCAAAGCACTCGATAAACCAATCATTGCTGTTGCAAGCACAAGCACTGGCTTCTTAGCCATTGCGATAAACATGGAAATCAATCCTGTTACAAAAACGATAATTAATGCGTCCATATTACTGTACAATATTATTTGATGCTTGTATTAAACCTTTAAGGTTCTCCAAGCTTGGTCCAACAAAATTTATAATTGCTTGAGGATATACCCCAAAAATCACAATCATCATAGCAATCAAAAAGAAAGCAAGCGTTTCGTTCCACGATAAATCTTTAAACGGATGAGTTGTCGCTGCACCATTCATTGAAACTTGGTACGCTCTGAATGTGTAAACAGCGCCAAATACCAATGTAGTTGCTGCAATTAACCCAACTACCCAGTTGTAGTTGTATAAACCTTTCAATAATAAAAACTCACCAATAAAACCGGATGTAAATGGAACAGATACAGATGCAAAGGCAATCACAGCAAACCAAAATGCAAAACGAGGAGCTACTTTAGCTACACCACCCATTTGCGTAATGTCGCGCGATCCAAAACGATCTTCTAAAATTCCTGCAGCTAAAAATAAACCAACCGCTACTAAACTGTGGTTCAATAGTTGGACAAAAGCAGCGGATAAAGCGTCTGTATTAAACAACATAATCCCTGCTGCAATCAATCCTACGTGACTAATAGATGCAAAGGCAAAAATACGTTTGATGTCGTTTTGTTTAATTGCAATGATAGCCGCATAAACAATTCCAATTAACCCAAGTGTAATTACTAAAAATTGCATTTCACCTAAAGCTTCAGGAGCCAATGGAATCATCCAACGAATCATTCCAAACAAGGCCATTTTCAACATCAAACCAGATAATAACATCGTTCCTGCCATTGGCGCGTTGGTATACGTTGCTGGTTGCCACGTGTGAAAAGGAAACAACGGAATTTTAATCGCAAATGCTAAAAAGAAACCTCCCATAATCCAACAAGCCGATTTTGCAGTCAATTGAACAGCTACTAAACTTTCGTGAGAAAAATCAGCTGCTTGCGTTCCCAATGCCATTAACGATAACAACATGGCCAATGAGCCCACAAACGTATAAATGAAAAATTTAATTAATGATTTTTTGCTATCTGTTGCTCCGTACCACAATGCAATCAAGAAAATTGGAACTAATGTTAATTCCCAAAAAACGTAGAATAAAATCCCGTCCAATGCTGTGAAAACTCCGACTAATGCAAATTGCATCAACAAAACCATGGCGTTAAAACCGCGTTCGTTGGCAACTTTTCGATTCAAATTACTCAATAATATGATCGGAACAATCACATTTGTAAGCAACACCATGAACAAGCCCATTCCATCGTAACCCATTTTAAAAGTCAAACCAAAAGATGAAACCAATTCAGGATCGTACACTAAAACTGTTGAACCAGTTTGGAAGGCCATTGCTTTTAAAACTGTCGCAATTAATGTTGCAACCGCTCCAGCTAAGCCAATGTATTTCACCATATTTTTAGGAGAAATAGCTGCTACTAGAGCAAAAACTAAAGGTATAAGATACAATTCCAAAACTTAAAATTTTAAAAGGTAATACACAACTAAACCAACAATCCCTAGGACCATCCAAAGCAAATAATTCGAAACATATCCTGTTTGCCATTTGCGCACTAAATCTCCTGTTTTACCAATTGCAGTTGTGAAAACTGAAATGGATTTATTTAAAACTGCTACTTCAATTACTTGGTGACTCATTTTTCCGATCCATTCAATTGGTTGTACAAACAATTTATTATACACTTCGTCGAAGTACAATTTCTTATTAGAAGCTAATTCCCAACCTGTTAATTCGCTATCCGCTTTCGCTAAACTTCCTCGTTTCACATAAACTACAAACGAAGCAATCAAAATACAGATTGTCATTACCACTGCAGACCCCATCAATAACATAGCTTGACTTGTTTCTAAATGAACTGAATGAATCAATTCCAAGCCACGTGTATTGTGTTCTAGAAAGTGTGATAACCAATGTGTTCCTTTTTCAAAAAACAAACCTGGCAAATTCAACAATCCACCGAATACTGATAAAATCGCTAAAACAATTAATGGCAATGTCATATTCAAAGGACTTTCGTGCAAATGGTGTTTTGCTTCTGCAGAACCTCTGAATTCACCATGGAACACTAAGAAATACATTCTAAACATGTAAATCGCTGTTAAGGCAACCGAGAACATCAATACGGCATAAATAACGCCATTGTGCATAACTGCGTGCGCTAAGATTTCATCTTTCGAGTAAAAACCTGATAAAAGAGGGAAACCAGCAATTGCCAATGTTCCAATTAAAAATGTAAGGTGTGTAATTGGAATGAATTTTTTTAAACCTCCCATTTTACGAATGTCTTGTTCGTCAGACATCGCATGGATAACACTTCCTGAACCTAAGAATAATAAGGCTTTAAAAAATGCGTGTGTTGTAACGTGGAAAATTGCTGCAGTATAAGCACCCATTCCCAATGCAACAAACAACAATCCTAATTGAGACACCGTAGAATAGGCTAATACTTTTTTGATATCATTTTGTCTCATGGCAATAAATGCAGCAACTAACGAAGTCGCTAAACCTACGTACAACATGATGTCTTGCGTAGTTGGCGCTAATTCAAATAAGTAATTAGAACGAACCACCAAGAAAATACCAGCTGTCACCATTGTTGCTGCGTGAATCAATGCTGAAACTGGTGTTGGTCCCGCCATCGCATCTGGCAACCACGTAAACAATGGAATTTGAGCCGATTTACCTGTTGCGCCAATAAATAGCATCAAGGTAATTCCTAGCATCATCCAATCAGATGGAATCAATTTATCGACTAAAATTCGATCTGCCAATTCGTTGTATTCCAACGTTCCAAACTGATTTAAGATCAAGAACAAAGCAACTAACAAACCTAAATCACCAATACGGTTCATAATAAATGCTTTGCGCGCTGCAATGCTATTCAACATTCCTTTTTCTAAGTCGCTGTAATGGAATCCAATCAATAAGTAGGAACAAATACCAACGCCTTCCCATCCAAAGAACAACATGAAATAGTTGCTTCCTAAAACCAAGATTAACATCGCGAAGATGAATAAATTCAAGTACGTAAAGAATTTATAATACCCTTTATCGTGACTCATGTAGCCCATTGAAAATAAATGAATCAATGCTCCAACACCTGTAACAACTAACGTCATCCAAATCGACAACGAATCCACTTGTAAACGAGCGTTTAACGTAATTGAATCTAAATTCAATACTTGAAACAAGTGAATGATTTGCGTATCATGCAAACGATTGAACACCATCAATGCCAATCCAAATGCTGCAAACATAACAAGTGTTGCGAGTGTTCCAACAATTTTCTTTGGTAAATATTTACCCGCTGTACCATTGACAAATGCCCCCAAAAGTGGCAATGCCATGATCAATAATATTAATTTATCTATTGCCATGATTACCCTTTTAATTTGTTGAACAATCCAACATCCGTTGTACGAATATTTCGGTAAGCCATTACTAAGATAGATAAACCAACTGTTGCTTCAGCTGCTGCCACCACCATAATAAAGAATACAAAAATTTGTCCGTCTGCTTTGCCAAAATACGTTGAAAAAGCCACCATCAATAAATTTACAGCGTTCAACATCAATTCGATACACATTAACAAAATGATAGCGTTGCGACGAACCATTACCCCTATTGCGCCTATCACGAATAAAATCGTTGACAATACAATGTAATATTCTATCGAAACACCTGCGTTAAAAATACTTCCTAAAACCATGCTTAATCGATTACTTGTTTTTCACGTTTTGCCAAAAGAACTGCTCCAACCATCGATGCGATGAATAAAACTGATGAAACTTCAAATGGTAAAACATATTTAGAGAATAATAATTGACCTAAATTCTGCACCAATCCTTCGTTGTTTTGTGCTGAAGCAGCTGCCGCTTCACCAAGCGCAATGCCATCTTTCAATGCTGCAATTAACACCGTGAATAAAATTCCACCAGCTACAACAGATGCAATTTTGACTAAAATGTGGGTCTTTGGTTCTGAATCTTTGTCCAAATTCAAAAGCATCAATACAAAAAGGAATAAAACCATGATTGCACCCGCGTAGACAATGATATTTACGACTGCTAAAAATTGTGCATTCATCAAAATATAATTCGATGAAATCAAGAAAAAAGTTAGTACTAAATAAAGTACACTTCTTACAGGGTGACGACTAATAACGACCATTAATGCCGCTCCAATCGTTAGTCCACCTAAAATTGTTGTAATTGTTTCTAAACTCATTTTTCAGTTCTTTTACCTGTATGTTGTCTTTTTGTGATATCGATACGATCATTAATGTCTTCCACCAAACGATCTTTACCGTAAACAAATGAATCGCGCTCAAAATTTGTTGGCACAATTCGATCTGTTAAGAAAACGGCCTCTTTTGGACACGCTTCTTCACACAATCCACAAAAAATACAACGCAACATATTAATTTCGTAAGAAGCTGCGTATTTTTCTTCTCTGTATAATTTCTCTTCGCCTCTTTCGCGTTCAGCAGCAACCATTGTAATGGCTTCAGCAGGACATGCAACTGCACACAATCCACATGCTGTACAATTTTCTCTCCCCTCTTCATCGCGTTTCAACACATGTTGACCTCTGTAAACTGGCGCAAATTCACGCGTATGTTCTGGGTATCGCAACGTATTGTTTTTACGAAATAAATGTTTGAATGTAATCCACATTCCACCAAAAATAGCTGGTAAGTAGATTTTTTCAAGGAAGGTCATTTTCTTATTCGAAACAACTTTCTTTCTATTAGATAAACTTTGCATACCGAATTCTATTTAAACCAACCTTCATTGAACGCAATGACAAGTCCGGTGATTAACATATTAATAATTGAAATTGGAATTAAACTTTTCCAACCTAAATGCATCAATTGATCAAAACGGAAACGAGGAATTGTCCAACGAATCCAAAAGAATACAAAAATGAAGAAGAATGTTTTCGTGAACATAGCAACAATCCCTAAAATTGCTAAAGTATTTCCATCAAAATTGTCCATTCCAGGGAAATTGAAACCTCCAAAAAACAGAACAGAGATTACGGCAGATGAAGTAAACAAACTCACGTATTCAGCAAATAAATAGAATCCCATTTTCATAGAACCATATTCTGTGTGGTATCCACCAATTAACTCACTTTCACATTCCGCTAAATCAAAAGGCGCACGATTTGTTTCAGCCAATGAACAGATAAAGAAAATTACAAATGCCAAAGGCTGGTAGAAAACATTCCAGTTCATCCCGTGTTGTGCATTTACAATGTCTCTCAAGGATAAACTTCCCGACATCATTACGATGGTAATGACACAAATTCCCATTGCTAATTCGTATGAAATCATTTGAGAACTTGCACGAATTGCACCGTATAAAGAGAACTTATTATTCGATGCCCATCCACCAATCATGATTCCATAAACTCCAATTGAAAGGAAACCCATGATAAACAAGATGCCAATATTGATATCCGCCACTTGCAAGGCTACTGTTTGACCGAATAAGACTAAATCAGTACTCCAAGGAATCACAGAACCTGTCATTAATGCGGTAAACATCGCAATTCCAGGACCCATAATAAACAACCATTTCTCAGCAGCTGCAGGAATAAAATCTTCTTTGAAAAATAATTTTCCACCATCTGCTAATGGCTGAAGAATTCCAAACGGTCCTGCTCTATCGGGACCAATTCGATCTTGAAACCATGCTGCAACTTTACGTTCGAAATAGGTTGCATAGGCAGCGATTCCTAATGTCACTCCAAACAACGCAACAATCAACGCTAGTTTTTCTATTAACTCACTAATTTCCATTTGCAATCTTTTTTTGTGAATTTCCACGTGGACTTGTGTATTGTCCTTGAGAAATAACCGAGTGACGGTTTATTTTGCGTGGACCTTCAACCATCCAATGAGCAATTTCTTTTTTGTCAAAACGGCAATCATTGCAAATCCAAGCTGGTTTCCCATCTTCTTGATCTTCAACTTCTCCGTATTTATCTTTACGTGCTGTTACACGGTAAATTTCGTTTCCAAACATCCAAACAACTGCTTTTCCGGAACATTTTGTACATCCACACGTTGCATCCATTGGTTTTAAGAACCAAACACGGCTTTTAAAACGGAATGTTTTATCTGTCAACGCACCAACCGGGCACACATCAATCATATTTCCAGAAAAGTCGTTTTCAATCGCATTTTCAATATAAGTACTAATCTCAGCATGTTCGCCACGGTTCAAAACACCATGTACACGTTTGTCAGTCAATTGATTTGCAACATGCACACAACGGTAACACAAAATACAACGATTCATGTGTAATTTGATTTTGTTACCGATATCAATTGGATCGAAGGTTCTACGTTCTTCTTCGTAACGCGTACCAGCACCACCGTGCTCAAAACCTAAATCTTGCAAATTGCATTCTCCAGCTTGGTCACAAACAGGACAATCCAACGGGTGATTAATCAATAAAAACTCAACAACTGCGCCACGGTTATCGTGTACTTTTTCACTTGTTTTGTTTTTCACAACCATTCCATCTTGAACAGGTGTTGAACACGAAGCCACTAATTTTGGCATTGGACGTGGGTCGCGCTCAGAACCAGCTGCAACTTCCACTAAACATGTTCTGCATTTTCCACCTGTACCAGGCAATTTACTGTAATAGCACATTGCTGGTGGAACAACCTCTCCTCCAATTTGACGCGCAGCATTCAGGATCGATGTTCCTTCTTCTACTTCAATTTGGATGTCGTCAATGGTAACTTTTACCATAATTTTTGTTTTTAATGCTAATTATTAATACTGTTTACAAAAGCTTACATGGAAGCTTTTAATAAGCCATAATTTCTTGTTTGTGCTTCTTCTTTGTTGGTTACGTGCCATTCAAACTCCTCTCTAAAGTGACGAATCGCAGCAGCAACTGGCCAAGCAGCAGCATCTCCTAATGGACAAATTGTATTTCCTTCGATTTTTTTGTTGATTTCAGCCAACAAATCAATGTCACGCATATTCCCTTGTCCATGCTCTAAACGGTTCAATACTTTTTCCATCCAGCCTGTACCTTCACGACATGGTGAACATTGTCCACAAGATTCATGTGCATAAAAACGTGCAAATGTCCAAGTATTTCTTACAACACATTGGTCTTCATCAAACACGATAAATCCACCAGAACCTAACATTGAACCAGAAACAAATCCTCCTTCCGCCAAACTTTCGTATGACATTAAACGATCCAATCCTTCAGCAGTTTTTGTTACCAAATGAGCTGGTAAAATTGGAACAGACGAACCACCTGGGATGCAAGCTTTTAGTTTTTTACCATTGGCAATTCCGCGGCAATAATCATCTCCGTAAATGAATTCCTCAACAGACAACCCTAATTCAATCTCATAAACTCCTGGTCGCGCTAAATTACCTCCAGCAGAAATCAATTTTGTACCTGTACTTTTTCCAATTCCGATTTTAGCGTATTCATCGCCACCATCGTTAATAATTGGAACAACTGCAGCAATACTTTCTACGTTATTTACAACCGTTGGACAGCCCCACAAACCTTTTACCGCTGGGAATGGCGGTTTCATACGAGGATTTCCACGTTTACCTTCCAACGATTCAATCAATGCAGTTTCTTCACCACAAATGTAAGCTCCACCGCCTGGTGCAACGCGCAAGTCCAAATCGTAACCTGAACCTAAAATATTTTTTCCTAAAAAGCCATTTGCGTATGCTTCAGCGATTGCTTTTTCTAAAATCTCTAAAATCCACATGTATTCACCGCGGATATAGATAAATGAAAGATTTGCACCCAAAGCGAAGCTAGAAACAATCATTCCTTCAATCAATAAATGAGGGATTTTTTCCATCAAATAACGATCTTTGAACGTTCCTGGTTCACTTTCATCAGCGTTGCACAATAAATATCTTGGCACACCATCTGGTTTTGCTAAGAATGACCATTTCATTCCTGTTGGAAATCCCGCACCACCGCGACCTCTCAAGCCAGATTTTTGTACTTCATCCACAATTTCTTGTGGCGTCATTTTTTTTAATGCTTTTTCAACCGAACGATAACCACCATTTTTACGATAAACGTCAAACGTTTCAATTCCGGGCACATTATCATGTTCTAAAAGAATCCTTCTTGCCATGGGTTCTATTCCTTATTTTGGCAACTCACCTGAACGGTAAGCAGCAATTAATTCATTTACTTTCTCATTTGTCAAATGTTCGTGGTATTTTTTACCACATTGTAACATTGGACCGTAACCACATGCACCTAAACATTCTGCTGTTTTCAAGGTAAACATCCCGTCTTTTGTTGTTTCACCAACTTTAATATCTAAAGTAGATTCGATGTGTTCGATCAATTGATCACTTCCAACTAACATACATGGACCAGTTCTACAAACTTCAAATACAAATTTACCAGTAGGCTCTAAATTGAACATGGTATAAAAAGTAGCTACTTCATAAACTTCAATTGGCTCAATATTCAAAACTTCGGCAACATAATCCATTGTTTCGATACTTAGCCAACCGCCAAATGTTTCTTCAGCAATGTGTAAAATACGAATTATAGCACTTTTGTGTTTTCCTTCAGGATATTGACTGATAATCCCTTGTACTTCAGCCATTTTTTCTGAGCTAAAAACAGGTTTTTCAGAATGTCTTTTACTTAAATCAACGTGTGTATTACTCATAATTATGCGTCTAATTCTCCAGCAATCACATTCAAACTACTTAAAGTCAATACTGCATCTGAGATACATTGACCTGTAATCATTTCAGGATAAGCTTGGTAATAAATAAAACAAGGTCTTCTAAATTGTAAACGGTAAGGTGAACGTCCGCCATCACTGATTAAGTAATAACCTAATTCGCCATTTCCACCTTCCACACTGTGGTATACTTCTCCAACAGGAATTGGAGTTTCTCCCATGACAATTTTAAAGTGATAAATCAACGCTTCCATGTTGTTGTAAACCGCTTCTTTTGGAGGCAAGTAAAACTCAGGAATGTCGGCTTTGTAATCGCCTGCAGGCATGTTTTTAATTGCTTGTTCGATGATGCGTAAACTCTGACGAATTTCTTCTTGACGCACTTGGAAACGATCGTAGGTATCACCTTGCGTTCCAACAGGAACAATGAAATCAAAATCTTCATACGATGAATATGGATTCATCACACGCACATCGTAATCAACACCTGCAGCTCTTAAATTTGGTCCTGCAAAAGAATAATCCAAGGCACGTTGCGCAGATATTGGACCTGCACCAATTGTACGATCCATAAAAATTCGGTTACGTGACAACAACGCGTCGAACTCATTAAAAACCTTAGGGAATTCTTTTAAGAAATCGTTTAATTTTTGATGAAATGCTGGAGAGAAATCTCTTTCAAAACCTCCAATTCGTCCAATATTTGTTGTTAAACGAGCACCACAAACTTCTTCGTATAGCTCATAAATTTTTTCTCGTTGTTGGAATACATAGGTGAAACCAGTTAAGGCACCTGTATCCACTCCAATCACAGAATTACACACTAAATGATCTGCAATTCTGGCTAATTCCATGATGATCACACGCATGTAATCAACACGTTTTGGAATTTCTGCACCAATCAATTTTTCAACTGTCATGTGCCAACCTATATTGTTAATAGGCGACGAACAATAATTCAATCGATCTGTAATCGGTGTAATTTGATTATAAGGTCTGCGTTCTGCTAATTTTTCAAATGCTCTGTGAATGTAACCTACAGTTTGTTCAGATGACAAAATCTTCTCTCCATCAACTTTCAAGACATTTTGAAAAATACCGTGAGTTGCTGGGTGCGTTGGACCTAAATTTAAGGTAGAAATATCTCCATCAATCGTATCGTTCGAGCGACCGACATAAATTTCTTCGTGTAATTTTTCTTCTTTCATACCGGGTAAATTATCTTCCGAAGAAGCGATCATCTTTATCTTCACGCGTTTCGTCTTCCAAATGGAATTCTTTTCTCATTGGGAAATAATCCATAGAATCTTCGTTTAATATACGCACCAAATTTGGGTGACCTTTAAATTGAATTCCATAAAAATCAAATGTTTCTCGCTCCATCCAATTTGCACTTGCGTGAATTGCTACAATAGAAGCAATTGTTGGGTTTTCAATCGACAAAAACGTTTTAATTCGGATTCTAAAATTATTCGTCAAACTATGCAAATGGTAAACCACTGCTAATTCTCTTCCTTCGTTTTGAGGATAATGAACACCACCTAAATTGGTTAAATAAGCAATGGCTAACGTAGGTTCATCTTTGATCCAAGCAATGATGTCGTAACAACTCATTGAAACAACTTCAATCGTTAATAAATCGTATGGTGTTGTTGCACTAATGATGACATCACCAAATCGTTTTTGCAACAATTCGAGCACCATTTCATTGTTCAAATTACTCTGCATTTGATTCAATATTATAAGATTCTAATAAATGCTTGTACTCATCTGAATAACGTCTTCTTAACGATTCTGTCTTCACCAATTTATGAATGTTCATAATTCCATCAATGATTTGTTCTGGACGAGGAGGACAACCTGGCACGTAAACATCAACTGGAATAATTCTGTCAATTCCTTGCAACACACTGTAGGTATCAAAAATACCACCAGAACACGCACAAGCACCAACTGAAAGTACCCATTTTGGTTCTGACATTTGTTCGTACACTTGTTTCAAAACGGGTCCTAATTTTTTAGAAATCGTTCCTGCTACAATTAATAAATCTGCTTGACGCGGAGAAAACGACATACGTTCCATTCCAAATCGCGCTAAATCATAGTTACTTCCCATGGAAGCCATGTATTCAATTCCACAACAAGATGTTGCAAATGGCAATGGCCAAACCGAATTGGCACGGGCAGAAGCAATAACTTTATCTAGTGTTGATAATTGAAAACCTTCACCGTTGATGACATCAACATCGTTTATTTTTCCCATTCTAATGCTCCTTTTTTAAGTACATAGAAAAAGCCAATTAAGAAAAAGGCTACAAATAATATAACTGCTAACAAGCCTTCTAATTGAAGCGCTTTAAAATTTACGGCATATGGATAAAAGAAAATCACTTCTACGTCAAACAATACAAATAGGATTGCTGTCATGAAGTAACGAACCGAAACTGGGAAACGTGCATTTCCTTCTGATTCAATACCACATTCCCAGTTGGAATCTTTTTTCTTAGATTTTAAACGTGGCCCTAAATAATGTGTAATAAACAACACAAAAGCCACAAATCCTCCAATTACACCTATTTGAAGTACAATTGGTAAATAATCTATCCCTGTTGAATTCATTTCTTCCTTCTATTATAAACTAAAAAATTGATTTTAAAAAATCACTGCAAATTTATTGTTTCCTTTTGTCTTAATGAACTATTTTGGAAGATAATTTTAAAAAAAATGCAATTATTTTTAGAACTAGAAATTAAACACGTCATTACTTGTTTTGTTCGTGTAAATTTTTGGAATGAAATTCTTTTGTTAGTTCAATGTATTGCGACGTATAATTTCCGTTTTCCGCTCGAATACAAATGGTTTGAACAATTAAATGCTGTTCATTTTTTCGAAAGGCGAGTATCGCACGCACATTCTTCCCAGGTTTAGCTTCGATGATAATTTGTTGACAACAAAATAAGTTATTTAAAAGCGCAAGTTGACAAACGAAATGCAAGTCTTCAATAGGAATAATCATCCAAAAAACACCATTCTCAACTAATAATCGGGTGACTTTTTCAAACAATTGATCAAAAGGCAGGAAAACGGCATGTTTGCTTTGAGCTGTTAACGCATTGTTACTCAATAAACTATTTTGGTAAAACGGCGGATTGCTCACAATTAGATCGAATTGCAGGTCCGAATGCCACTTTAAAAAATCTGCTTCAATACAGGCTAAATTCTTGCTCCAGTTGGAATTTGCAAAGTTGACACGACAATCAATCGTTGAAGCAGCATCAATTTCAATAGCTGTTACTTCGAGTGCAGGATTTTTCTGCGCAAGCATTAAACTTATCACTCCTGTTCCTGCTCCAATATCCAAACAAGATTTAGCGTTTTCAGAAGAAACAAAAGCTCCTAATAGCATCGCATCTGTCCCAACTTTCAAGGCTGAATTGGCTTGTTGAACCGAAAAATATTTGAACTGAAACATTTTGTTTCAAAAGAATTTACTGTAAATAAAGTTCTATCAATCCAGCAGGCGCTGTGATGTGTAATGTTTTTTTGGTTCTGTCTACTTTTTCAACTAAACCATCAATTAAAGGAACCAACACTTCTTTTGAACCGTTCATTATTTGAATCAATGGGTTCACTTGTAAATCAATGATTGATTCTAAAACACCTACTTCACCGTACAAAGAATCAATTACTGTAAAACCAACAACTTCATGGTCGTAAAAGTTTTTCCCGGATAATTTTGGTAAAATTTGAGCTGGCAGAAATAAGTTCTTTCTTAAAATGATTCGGGCATCGTTTTCAGTTACAACACCTTCAAACTTAACCGCCGCAAAACCTTTATTTTTCAATTTAAATGACGTCACAAAGAAAGGCGTCAACTGTCCGTTAATCTCGATAAAAACGGCGTCCAATGTTTCGTAATCTTCTGGATTCGTAACATCTAAAAACAGCGAAACTTCACCTTTATATCCGTGAAGTTTCGCTACATATCCTAAATGAAAGCAATCTGCTTTTTCCATTCAGTAGTATTTTTATTCTGCTGCTGGAGTCTCTTCACCTGCTTCTTCAGCTGGTGTTTCTGTTGCTTCTTCAACTGCTGGAGTTTCTTCAACAACCGCTGCAACTTCTTCCGCTGCTTCAACTGCTGGAGTTTCTTCTACAACAGCTACAACTTCTTCCGCTGCCTCAACTTCTTCTGCTGCTTCAACTGCTGGAGTTTCTTCTACAACCGCTTCAACTTCTTCCGCTGCCTCAACTACTGGAGTTTCTTCAACAACCGCTTCAACTTCTTCTGCTGCTTCAACTACTGGAGTTTCTTCAACTTCTTCTACAACAGGTGTATTTTTAGCTTCAACTGCTGCTGCTTTAGCTGCATTTGCAACTTCTTCAGCTTTCATACGTGCTGCTTTATCAGCTGCTTCGTTTTTCGCTAATGTATCTACTTTACCTGTAACTTTCGCATCTTTTTCAGCTAACCATGCAGCGAATTTCTCCTCTGCTTGCTCTGTTGTCAATGCACCTTTTTTAACACCGTTTAATAAGTGATTTTTGTGCAAAACACCTTTGTACGATAAAATCGCACGCGCAGTTTCTGACATTTCAGCTCCAACTTGAACCCAGTGTAACGTTTTATCGAAATTGATTTCGATTGTTGCAGGATTTGTGTTTGGATTGTATGTTCCTAATTTTTCGATGAATTTACCATCTCTTTTTGCTCTGCTATCCGCAGCTACCAAGTGAAAGAAAGCTTTGTTTTTCTTTCCGTGTCTTTGCAATCTAATACGAGTTGCCATAATGAAATTTACAATGTGAGGTACGAAACCTCGGTTTATAATATAATTTAAGGGTGCAAATATACGGTTTTATTTTTAATTAACAAGTAGTTATGGTTACGAAGTGAAAAAATCTGCTGTCAATTCAATTCGTCTTTGTTGGGATTTAAAAGATTCACACATATTTTTTCTATTTTTGACCAAAACATACACAATGAATCGTTTACTCTTCTGCTTATTATTGTTCGTTTCATTTGCCAATGCTTCTTTTGCTCAGGTTTCGAACAATAGTCAACCAACTTTAGAAGAAATTATGAAAGGCAATGAATTTATTGGACATCAACCAGAAAATTTTCAATGGAATTTAAACAGCGACCAAATTTATTTTGATTGGAATAAAGAAAACAATCCCGCTTCTTCTACTTATACTTTCAAGATAAATGAATACAATCAGTTGTATACGAAAAATAAGTTCAACAAAATAGCTGTAAAAGAACGCGCTAAACAGGTCATTCAACAAGTAAAATACCCCTCAATTTATTATGTATACCAAGGTGGACTTTGGAAGTATAGTAAAAGAACTATGCAAGATCAACTTATTTTTAAATCTACTGAAGCAATCTCCAACATTCAACGCACTTCAGAAAAAAATGTGTTTTTTCAACTTGGAAATACTATTTTTTCTTACACTGAACCAACGGGAGAAATACGACAACTTACTGATTTCAAAAAAGAACTAAAATCAACGAAACAAGTCGATTCATCTTTTACGCTGAAAGAAGAATTAGCGCTGTTTCACTTCAACAAAACCCAACAATCAAATGAAGCTTACCGAAATAAAACGCGTTCAATTGACTTGTATAAAGCGAAAGAAATTGCAATTGGTTCGTCTAATTTAGAAAATTTACAAGTCGCAAAAAATGGCGAATACATTACCTTTCGTTTAAGTGATTATCCTGAAGAAAAACCGACAGAAGTAGCACATTACCTTGCTAAAAACGGACAATCTTTCCATGAAAATGCACGGCCAAAAGTAGCATTGCAACAACCAACACATCAACTTGGAGTTTATGACTTAACAAAAGACACCGTCTATTTTTTAGATTTCTCTAAACTTTCTGGGATTTATGAGCGACCTGCATATTTAAAGGATACAACAGCAGCAAAAACAAGTCGAAAGTTAGCCTTGCATTCGTTCAATTTTGCTCCAAATCAACCGTTAGCGTTGATTGATGTGCGGGCATACGATAACAAAGATCGTTGGTTAGTTATTGTTGATTTGAAAACTGGAACTGTCAGAGAAATTGACCGTCAGCACGATGATGCTTGGATTGGTGGACCTGGAATTGATTCATGGGATGAGTCTGAAGGAACATTGGGTTGGATCAATGATGAAACGGTTTATTTTCAATCGGAAAAAACAGGGTATTCTCATTTGTACAGCTTTCAATTAAATTCGAATGTACGAACTGCATTAACAGAAGGAAAATGGGAAGTGCATAAAGCTGTTCTTGCCGCAGATAGTAAAAAATTCTACTTAACAACGAACCAAACACATCCCGGAAATCGTTCGTTTTACCATTTAGAAATCGCTTCCAAAAAATTAACTCCAATTTTCACCAACGATGGGTATTATGATGTAGAAGTTTCTCCCAATGAACAACTTTTAGCAATTCGCTATTCTACGAGTAACAAACCGTGGGAATTGTATTATACAGCCAATAAAACAGGAAGTAAATTGTACCAAATAACAGCTTCTATTACTCACGCATTTAATGCCTATGCTTGGCGTAAACCAGAAGTGATCAAACTAAAAGCTTCGGATGGCGTTGAAATTTATGCTCGTTTGTACAAAGCTAATCCGGACAAAAAAACAACAGCTGCAGTTCAATTTGTGCATGGCGCTGGTTACTTGCAAAATGCGCACAATTATTGGAGTAATTATGCAAGAGAATATCTATTTCACAATTTGTTGGCCGATGAAGGCGTGACTGTTTTGGACATCGATTACAGAGCAAGTGAAGGATACGGAAGAGATTATCGAACAGCCATTTACCGCGAAATGGGCGGAAGAGATTTACAAGATCAATTGGATGGTAAAAAATATTTAGTACAAAACGAAGGAATTGACAGCAATCGTGTTGGAATTTATGGCGGATCATATGGTGGTTTTATCACCTTAATGGCGTTATTAAAAACACCCAATACATTCAAATGTGGTGCAGCATTGCGCTCTGTGACAGATTGGGCACATTACAACAATGATTACACCGCTAACATTTTAAATTATCCAGAAACAGATCCTGAGGCTTATCGCGTTAGTTCGCCAATTTATTATGCTGAAAATTTAAAAAATCGCTTGTTATTATTACACGGAATGATTGATGACAATGTTCAATTCCAAGATGTGGTGCGTTTGAGTCAACGCTTTATTGAATTGAAAAAAACAAATTGGGACATTGCCATCTACCCTATTGAACGACATGGATTCGTGAACACAACTTCTTGGTTCGATGAATACAGACGCATTTACGAATTATTTCAAACTGAATTACAGCTTAAAAAATGATACTTAAAGAACTCAAATCGCTGGAAGAAATGCTGGAACAACTTCCGATTTTACAAGAATTGTATCCAAGCTTGACACTTGATGCTTATAGAAATGACCTCATCGACATGCTACCAAACAATCACTACGGTCAAATAGCAGTTTTTGAAGGAGAAACCTGTTTGGGTCTCACCGGCTATTGGATTGGAACGAAACTGTGGTGCGGTAAATACTTAGAAATTGACAATTTAATTGTTTCTGAAAAACAACGATCTACCGGTGTTGGAAAACAGATGTTTGATTACTTAGCAGCAAAAGCTATGCAAGAAAATTGCACCATGATGGCATTGGATTCTTATACCTCCAATTTTAAAGCACACAAGTTCTTTTACAACCAATCATTTGCTCCAAAAGGCTTTCACTTCATTCGCGTATTGAAAAATGA
>CANLIL010000054.1 GCA_947491305.1 Flavobacteriales bacterium
GATATCACTAAATAATCAAGCGAACCTGTTCCGGGGTACAGATTTTTCAAATTCGAGGAACTTGCTACGTTTTTACCAAGTGGGAATTTGAGTCCAAATCCAAGCGTTAAAAAGTGTTGATCCAAACCATTGGTATCTTTTTTATGTAAAAAAATACCATTGAGTAATAAATTCGGATCGCCAATCCCATTAATCGATTCACTTCCAGTGTCATGTGACTGATAAGAAAATTGATAGGGAATGCTACCCAACAATTGAAAACGCTTATTTAATTGAGCTCTAAATCTTAACTCTTGCAAAAAAACCGATTCATTTGAATGTTGAATCCCATACAAATACGACGAAAAATGTCGGTAGGTACTTTTGAATCCAATCGTATGATACTTTGTTGCTGCCAAGATTCCAATCGAAACATTACTACCAACACCTCCACAAATATCACATGCAACAACATGTTTACTCATTATCGCAACAAGGAATATACTTAAAATGATTGCTTTCATTTTTTTAACTTTACATCACGCAAAAAGTAAGTGATTGTAATTCAACAAATTTTAGGGGTATGTTTAGCTATTAACCTGAGTTCGATTATTATATATCGTTATGTGTTTCCTTTTCAGAATAATAACAACACGGAACCAACTACTTGAACGAATACAAGCAATTTTATTTCCTAAAAGAAAATAACTAAACAGAAGGGTATTATAACCCAAAATAAATTAAGCAAACGTGGGTGGATGGAAGAATTGTTGGTGATAGTCAAAACTATACTTGTTTGAATACAAAATGAAGGTTTTTGGACTTTTTTCTAGGAGAACATGAGTGAATTTGATCTCAAAAGTTCCTTCAGAAAGAAAAAAAGTGCTTTCAATAATTTTTAACGAGGGAAACGAATGTTGTTGCTTGTCTTTTTTCACTGCTAATTCATCATCCGCTTTTTGTAACTGTTTCGCTAAGTAACACTTACCATTACATTTTAATTCAGGGCGATTTTTGTTTTCACATTCTAAGGCTGTGATTTCGGCTTGATTCAATCGGAAATTCACTTGCCAATACATACTGTAAATTACTTTACTAAGTAAAATCGAAATCAGCAATATTGACTTTAAAATCTTCATGTTTGATCTTACAAAAGTACTAAAAAATTAAGTGAATCGAATTATATTAACATTATTTTTAAACAACTCAAAAAAAAAAAAATAAGCAATTGATTATCATTGGATTAATTAAATATTTTTTATTTAAAAATCTTGACAATCAGCGCTTTAGAAATTATTCCAAAACAATTATTTAAAACCGATTTCAAATGTTAGTTGTGTTATTATCCTTTTAAGTCTGATGGGAAAATAGAAATTCAACTTAAGTTAAAACAACAAGTATCTGGCTGCAATTTTTTAACTAAAAATTATACTAATACACTCAAAGATATTCTTTCAGGAATGGTTCCATTTCCACTTCAATATCTTTTCTAAGCTCATTTAAACGCTTAGCATATTGTTCTAGATTTCTCTCTCTTTCAGTATCTGGCATCCATTGTTTGGTGTCTTTTGGTTTTCCATTTTCATCTACTGAAACAAAAACAATAACACAATGAGTAGTTTTTTCAAAACTTTTTCCGGTGATTTTACGTGAAAAGACATCTACAGCGATGTGAATACTCGATTTACCTGTATAAATTATGCGTGATTGGATTTTTACTAAGTTCCCAATTTGAATGGGTTTATAAAATCGAATTCCACCAACATAAACCGTTACACAGTAGCCTTCTGACCATGAGGAAGCAGTAGCATATGCCGCTTGATCAATCCATTTCATTACCGCACCACCGTGAACCTTACCACCGAAGTTTACATCTCCTGGTTCGCTCACAAATTGAAAAGTCATTTTGTCTTGCATCGTATGAATTTAATGAATTTTGTTGAAATACAATAGTTTTTAAAAATAGTTTTCTTTTTATTAACCTCAGTTCGATTAATAGTTTTTCAGCGCTAACAAAACCAAGGCACACGCTTCTTCCACTTCAATCCCTGCTTGTTGTAACATAGGATAAAAAGCTGGATTTTCAGTTCCAGGATTAAACAAAACGCGTTTTGGTTTCAACTCCAAAATTGCTTGATAATACGCCTCTTGTCTTGAAGGATTTATGTATAATGTAATTGTATCTATATCCCAATTTGGATTCCAAGTAGTCTCAATAACAACATTTCCAACAGCTCCAGCTCTTGGAGCAAAAGCAATCACTTCATTTCCGGCTTCTACCAAACGCTCAATCGCTTTATATGCGTAGCGTTCAGGATTTGAACTTGCACCTAGAACTAACGTTCGTTTAGCCATTATACGTTGACAAAAAATCCGTTACATTTTTCTGGATACGTGCTTCAATGTTCGACGTATCCGCTTTTTCAAATGTATTTCCAGTAATCATTTCATACAATTCAATGTAACGATCCGTCACAACAGTCACAAATTCATCTGGCATTACAGGCATCGTCTGACCATCCAATCCTTGGAAATTATTTTCAATTAACCATTGACGCACAAATTCTTTCGATAATTGTTTTTGCGGTTCGTTATTGTCTTGTCTTTCTTGGTAACCATCAGCATAAAAATAACGGGAAGAATCTGGTGTGTGAATTTCATCAATTAAGATTACTTCTCCGTTACGAATTCCGAATTCATATTTTGTATCCACTAAAATCAAACCTCTCGCAGCAGCCATTTCTGTTCCACGTTGAAACAAAGCACGCGTGTACTCTTCCATTTTTACATAGATTGCTTCAGGAACAATTCCATTAGCCAAGATGTCTTCACGTGAAATATCTTCATCGTGACCTTCTTCTGCTTTAGAAGCTGGCGTTATAATTGGAGTTGGAAAACGATCATTTTCTTTCATTCCTTCTGGCAAAGCAACCCCACAAAGCGTGCGTTTACCTAATTTGTATTCACGTGCTGAATGTCCAGCTAAATAACCACGAATTACCATTTCAACACGAACAGGTTCACACGCATAACCAATTGCAACAGCAGGATCTGGCGTAGCAATTAACCAGTTTGGAACAATGTCTTTAGTAGCATCTAAAAACAAGGTTGCAACTTGATTCAAGACTTGGCCTTTGTGCGGAATTCCTTTTGGTAAAATGTGATCAAATGCAGAGATTCGATCCGATGCAACCATTACAAGTAACTCATTTTCAATCGTGTAAACATCTCTCACTTTTCCTTTGTAAACTGCTTTTTGTCCTGGAAAAACATAATCTGTTTTAATAATTGCATTGCTCATTTTACGTATTTTTTTGACTATTAAATTATTTATTATCTTCTTTTTCTTTTCGTTCTGCAACATCAAATGCTTCGATAATGCGTTTCACTAATTCGTGACGAATAACATCATTTTGATTCAAGCGAACGACTCCAATTCCTTCAATATCTTTAACTATATCCAACGCATATGCCAACCCAGATTTTTGCTTGTGCGGTAAATCGATTTGAGACATATCTCCCGTGATGACAAATTTAGCGGTCATTCCCATTCGAGTAAGGAACATCTTCATTTGCATCGAAGTTGTATTTTGTGCTTCATCTAAAATCACAAAAGCTTTATCCAAGGTTCTCCCACGCATAAATGCCAAAGGAGCAATTTCAATGATACCAAATTCAATCATATCTGCCAATTTCTCTGGCGGAATCATATCGCGCAGGGCATCGTACAAAGGCATCATGTATGGATCTAATTTCTCTTTTAAATCACCCGGTAAAAAACCTAAGTTCTCACCCGCTTCAACTGCTGGTCGTGTCAACACAATGCGTTTTACTTCTTTTGCTTTCAAAGCACGAACAGCCAATGCAACTGCAGTGTAGGTTTTACCCGTACCAGCAGGTCCAACGGCAAAAACCATGTCGTTTTTATCAACCGCTTGCACCAAAGTTTTTTGGTTGATGGTACGCGCACGAACTTTCAAACCGCCATTCCCATGAACAATAATTTCTGCATCGTGAATTTTACCAATCATTTTCTCCCCTTCATCGGAAAGTAAATTCGCAATGTCGTTTTCAGTTACGAGGTTGTATTTATGGTAATGCTGAACAATTAAATTGAATTTTTCTTCAAAGCGTTGAATCAATGTTCCTTCTCCAATTACGGTCATTTCATTGCCTCTGGCGGTGACCTTTAACGTTGGGAAAAATGCTGCTAAGCGTTTCAAGTTTAAGTTATTAACCCCTAACACTTCGACTGGATTTACTCCTTTGATTTCTATTTTTTTCTCGTTCAAATTCAAAAAATTGTGTTCATTTCACGTTACATAAAGCGATAAAGCTTATTTTTGGGTCAAAATTAAAAAATATTTCTTCTAAATCATCTACTGAATAGACAGATATGCAAATAATTACACTAACAACAGATATGGGTTTGAAGGATCATTATGTAGCAGCTGTTAAAGGTACGCTTTATAAATCCAATCCTGGTGTAACTATTGTAGATATTTCGCACGAAGTTAGGCCTTTTGACGTTGCCGAAGCTGCGTATTATTTGCGTTCTTGTTTTGAAGATTTTCCTGAAGGAACGATTCACATTATTGGTGTAGATGCTGAACCAATGGTGAATTTTGGTGGTTCAGAAGGTTCGTTTCCCTCTATTTTAGAGTTTAAAGGACATTATTTTGTAGGCAATGACAATGGTTTTTTTGGTTCATTTTTACAAGAAAACACACCAGATGCTTTTTACAGAATTGACGATGTGTTGTCTAAAATTTCTTTGTTTAAGTTTCCAACGAAGAATATTTTTGCGCCAATTGCAACTAGAATTTTAGCTGGAGATGCGCTAGATTCATTTGCTTCAGCTTATACCCATTACAAAAAAGCCCTAGAATCGAATGCGATTATTGAACCGAATTTAATTAAAGGAAAAGTGGTGCATGTGGACAATTTCGGTAATATCATAACCGATGTTCATAAAACATTGATTGAACGCTTTGCAAAAGACATTCCATTCACCATCTATTACCGGAATAAAGATTATTACATTGAAGAAATTTCAGCGACCTACAATTCTGTTCCAGTTGGTGAAAAAGTAGCTATTTTCAACGACCGTGGATTTTTAGAAATTGCCATAAACCGAGGTGCAAATGGAAGTAATGGAGGAGCTGAAAAATTATTTGGTGTCCGCATCGGTGATGTTGTGCGCGTTGAGTTCACACCAAAAGGTTCACATACTACATTAGACAGTCTTTTTTAATGATTCGCATTGTAAAACTCCAATTCCAGCCAGAAAAAATAGCTGACTTTTTATCTTTTTTTGATGGCATTAAAGAAAAAGTAAACACCTTCCCTGGCTGCAACGGCATGCAATTATTGCAAGATCTAGAAAACCCATGCATCGTTTTCACCTATAGCAATTGGAATTCTCCCAATGATTTAGAAAACTACCGAACTTCTGAAACTTTTATTGGAATTTGGTCGACTATTAAACCTTGGTTTGCTGAAAAAGCTGCCGCTTGGAGCGTTGATGCGTATTTTGATGGATTTGAATTATGAAAAAGGCATTAGTTGTTAGTTGTTAGTCATTAGTTTTGGATATTAATAGAATTGCAATCTAGTTATAAAGTTTTTAAATTTTTACATACTAAAATCAATTATAGTTTTGGCTTAAAACAGTGGTGGATTTTACAACATTGCAATATTGTAAAGAACCCAGTCTTAACAATGCTTTCAAGCTGTTTTTCAAGCAAAACCCCTCTCTATCGCAACTAGCATTATTATTTGCAACACCGTACAATTCACCCTTTCAGTATCCAAGATTTTCTCACAACTGAAGCAGCTAAGTATCAAACGATAAGCAACTTATTAATTTATTTTAAACTTTTTTTTCAAAAAATGCGATTTTTAAAATAATAATATATCTTTACAGAAATTAATACATAATACAAATGAGTAAAGGAGTTGTAAAATTCTTTAATGAAACGAAAGGATTTGGTTTCATTATTGAGTCAGATTCAAACAAAGAGTACTTTGTACATGTTTCTGGTTTAGTTGACAAAGTTAAAGAAAATGACGAAGTCGAATTCGATCTTGAAGAAGGACGAAAAGGATTGAATGCAATGAATGTGAAGTTAGCGTAACTAATATATTTCATGAATTAATTCTTAAAAGTCTCGTTTTTACAACGAGACTTTTTTGATTCCATCCGTTTCTTGCCAAAAAAACGACCAATCAATCAACAAAATCATACCATTATCAAATAAGATATGGCAATTTCAAAATGAAATCTTAATTTTGATGCTTTAAATTAAACGCAAACAATGAGAGCACTTTATTTTAAAGAAATAAAAAGTTTCCTAAGTTCAATCATCGGATATATTTTTATTTTAATCTATTTAATTGCCTCTGGGCTTTTTCATTGGGTTATTTCCTACAACACCAACTTGTTAGAAGGTGCTGAATCCGACATGATTCCGTTTTTTAATTTGTCCCCAATTATTTTCTTAATTTTAATTCCCGCAATTACAATGCGTTCCATTGCCGAAGAACGAAGAACGGGAACGATTGAATTGTTGTTTACGCGCCCAATTTCGGACTTAAAAATCTTATTGGCGAAGTATTTTGCAGGCGTTACGCTTTTAATTGTTGCAATTATTCCGACAATCATCTATTATATCTCAATGTATAATTTGGGCGCTCCTGTTGGTGTGATTGATGGCGGAGCAACCTTTACTTCGTACGTTGGACTGGTGCTGATCGGCGCAGCATTTGTTGCCATTGGGATTTTTGCTTCTTCTATTACAAGTAGTCAAATTGTAGCTTTTATTCTTTCCATGTTTTTATGCTGGATATTTTTTGACGGTCTTCGCCTCTTGGGTTCTTTTAACTTAATGGGGAAATTTGATTACATTGTTCAATACGCTAGCCTTTCTCATCACTACGATGCCATCAAAAAAGGTGTCATCGATACAAGTGACGTGATCTATTTCTTGACATTTATTGGGATTTTTATTTATGCTGCTTTAACAGTCATTAAAACATTAAAAAAATAAAAAATGGCAGATAAAAAAACAATTGGAAAAGGTCTTTACAACTGGACATTCCTAACGATCGTAATTGTAAGTGTTGTCATAATTAACATCATTGGTTCATTCTTATTCACGCGAATAGACATGACCAAAGACAAGCGTTATTCTTTAAATGAAGGTACCATCAACTTTTTAGAAGATACGAGCTACATCAAAAACAGAATTAGCATTAACATCTATCTAGAAGGAAATTTACCTGCTGAAATCAAGAGTTTCAGAAATGTCATTGAAGACAAGTTAAAAGAATTCAAACAATATGCTGGCGACAGAATTGAATACACGTTTATCAATCCAAATACAGGAACGGAAGCAGAACAACAACAATTGTTTGAAGGCTTGTATGCACGAGGAAAAGGATTGATTCCAATGGACGTGGTGTACATGAAAGATGGTGCGCAAAATCAATTATTACTTTGGCCAGGTGCAACGATTACCTATGAAGGTTCAACGGTACAAACAATTCAATTTTTGCCTGGAACCTCTCCTGGCAAACCAAATAATTTAGAAGGAATCACGGACATTCTAGAAAACTCAATCAATAACTTAGAATACATTTTAGTGAGTTCTTTACGTCGCTCAGTGATGGCGTTTAAACCAAGAATTGGATTTTTACAAGGTCATGGCGAACTCACGTTTCAACAAACGCAACGTGCGAGAGCACTAATTGCACCGTATTTTTCGATTGCTGATGTTACAATCAACGACTCAATTGCTGCATTGAATAACATCGATGGATTAATCATTGCACATCCAACACAGAAATTTAGTCAAAAAGATTTGTATGTGATTGATCAATTTGTGATGCGTGGCGGACGTTTAATGTGTTTTCTTGATGCGTTAAACCTCAACCAAGATTCATTAAATAAAAATGGTGCTTCACATACTACACGTTACGAAACTGGCATTGAACGGATGTTATTTGATTACGGATTGAAATTAAATGATAACCTTGTTGTCGATGTAAATTGTGCTCAAAAACCAGTTCCATTTGCGAAACAATCGATTATTCCTTGGTTTTTCCATGTATTGGCAACTCCAACAAAACATCCTATTTCTAGAAACTTAGAACCAGTTTCCTTATTGTATGCCAACGAAGTGCAATTTGTTGGAAATAGTTCCAATAAAATGACACCAATTCTTACGTCTTCGACTAATTCAAACGTAACAGGTTTAGCTCCAATGGTAAATTTAGCCATGCCACTAAATTATGGTCCAAACCCTGAATTGGTTGCCAACCCAAGTGCTGAAATCAATAAAATTTGTTTGGCAGGATTAGTAGAAGGAACGTTTGAGTCGCATTTTAAAAACCGCATTGTAGAAGAGTTTGCGAATAATCCAATCGCGCAGTACAATGAAAAAAGCGTAAAAGATGGGAAAGTTATGTTGATTGGAAATGGCCGTTTTATTCAAAATTCTTACGATTCAATGCCCGCAAAAGATGGCAAGACATTTATGTACCGTCCAAAATCTTTCAACGATTTGAGAATGGATGAAGGCTTGGCTCAAGTTGGAATTCCATTGTATTTTGGGAATCAAGAATTTTTTCAAAACTTAACGGATTATATGTTGGGTGACAATTCTGTATTAGGTATTCGTAGTCGTCAAATTGACATCCATGCAATTGACAAAGAAAAAGTGAAAACAGATGGTAATTTTTATAAAGTAATGAACATACTTTTACCGGTAATACTGGTGTTAATTTTTGCTTTTATCATGTCTTACATACGCAAAAGAAAATACGCGAAATTATGAGAAAACTAATCGTTTTAATTGCTTTTTTAATCCTTGTCATCACATTAGGATTTTATGCTAAATCATTGGTGGAAAATCAAGGGAAATCTGACACAGAATTAATTGAATTTGCTGTAAAAGATACCAGTTCTGTTGATAAAATCATCATCTCAGACGCGTATTCAAACACCATTGAATTGGTAAGATCTGAAAAAAAATGGACCGATGCTTCAGGTGAATGTGTTACTCAGGAAAACGTTCATTTCATCCTTGATGCTTTAAAAAATATCGAATTTAAAGCTTATTTAGCAAAAGAAGCACAAGCTAATTTTAATAAAAAATTGGTTACACAACATACAAAAGTTGAAATTTTTCAAAACGGAGAATGGGTAAAAACGTGGTACATTGGTCCACCATCACAAGACCACTACGGACAAATTATGTTACTAGATTCAAAAGAAGCTGGAAAAAGTGATATTCCTGTTATGATGAGCATTCGCGGAGTAAAAGGAATAATAGAGCCACGCTTTTTTGCAGATAAACGTTCTTGGAAATGCACAAATATCTTCGCTGTTCCGTTGGACAAAATTTCAAAAGTTGACGTGAAAATTATGACCGATCCACGTTTAAGTTTTAGCGTGACAAAAGTGGGGTCCATTCTTTCTGTTTTTCAAGCAGGCAAAAAACTTGAAAACGCTGATAATAGCATGACATTTAGATATTTGCAGAATTATAAAAAAATCCACTACGATTTAGCTAATTTTGAGTTATCCAAAAGACAAGTTGACAGTGTCAAACATACGAAACCATTTTCAACCATTTCTTTGTATGAAACAACAGGAAAGAAAACTCATTTGCGCTTATTTACCTTGAAATCAAACGAAACTTCCAAAAATGAATATGGTGAAGTTCTAAATATTGATCTCAATAAATTTTGGTGCGAGTTACCAAATGGAGAATTAGTAAAATGCCAATATTTTGTTTTTGATCCGTTATTAAAAGGTCACTTATATTTTCCTTTTGATTTAAAAGGAAGCAAATTGGGCACATTATTAGCGCAATAAAATCAGTAAATTGTTAATAAAAATTGAAAAAAAGAAAGCGATTTATCTTGTAGATTGACTTACCTTTAATAGATTTGAAATAAATAAAATACACATGAACTTTATTATATCTAGCACATCTTTATTAAGACATTTGCAAAGCATTTCTGGTGTTTTAAGCACAAGTAATTCTTTGCCAATATTAGACAATTTCCTATTCGAAATAAACGACGGGCAATTAACAGTTTCTGCATCAGATTTGGAAACTACCATGCGCACAACCTTAGAAGTTGAAGCAAATGAATCAGGTAAAATTGCTGTTCCAGCTAAATTAATCTTAGATGTATTAAAAAACTTACCCGATCAACCATGTACGTTTTTAGTTGATAAAGCGACGTATTCAATTGAAATTGCATACGATAATGGGAAATCAAAAATGGTTGGATACAACGGTGATGAATTCCCAAGAGTTCCTTCAATTGAAAGAAGCAGTTCGATAAAAATCGCTGGAGAAATTATTTCAAAAGCAATTAACAAAACATTATTTGCTACTGGTAACGATGACCTTCGTCCGGTAATGAGTGGTGTATTTTGTCAGTTTAGTCCTGAAGACATCACATTTGTCGCTACAGACGCGCATAAATTAGTGCGTTACAGAAGAACCGATTCTGAAGCTACAGGAAGTTCTTCATTCATTCTTCCAAAAAAACCATTGAATTTGTTGAAATCAAATTTAACAGGAACAGAGGAAGTATTGATGGAATACAACGAATCAAATGCAGTATTTACATTCAACGACATCGTTTTAATTTGTCGCTTAATTGATGGGAAATACCCTAATTATGATGCCGTTATTCCAAAAGAAAATCCAAACGTTTTAACAATTGATCGCGCTCAATTCTTGTCGTCTATTAAACGTGTTTCGATTTTCGCCAACAAAACAACGCACCAAGTAAAATTGAAATTGGCTGGTTCTGAATTGGCACTTTCTGCGGAAGATGTTGATTTCTCGAACGAATCGAACGAACGTTTAACATGTAATTATGTTGGTGACGATATGGAAATTGGTTTCAACTCACGTTTCTTAATGGAAATGTTAAACAACATTGAAAGTACTGAAATTCGTTTAGAAATGAGCGAACCATCGCGTGCCGGATTATTGATGCCTGCTGTAAAAGATAACGAAAATGAAGACATCTTAATGTTGGTTATGCCCGTTATGTTGAATAGATAATTCAATCAAAAATATACTTAAAATCCACTTTTTTAGTGGATTTTTTTTTGTACATTAGCCTATGAAATCATTGATTAAAAGTTTATTGTATAGCTTTTTGCTGGTAACTCTCGTTGCAAGTTGCGGTTTAAAATATACCCCAACAGAAACGCGCGAAAGTTTTTTCCAAAAAAGACAAGGAAAAATTAGTGACTACATTCTAAATCAAATGAATGGACAAACGTTGAGCTATACTTCAATTGCATATGGTAAAACAACCGTTTTAAAACCAATAAGTTACAAAGCATTAGATTCATTGTACGAATTAAAATACCAAAATGAATTAAAACAAATCAAAGACATGCGTTTGGAAGAAATCATCAACAACCAACGCCAAATGGCACTGAATGACACCGCAAAAGTACTTTACCTTGAAAATCATGTTTTTTCATTGGGTAACGCTGATACAATTACATTTTACAATACCATTTTTCATCTAACAAGTGACATAAAAATCTCAGATGTTGACATCAAACAAAGTATCTTTCTTCCAGCAAAATATAGTGAACTTTACCGAAAATACCTATTTGAAGAATCTTATTTGAGTGCTGTAAATTATGCTTCCGAACAAGAGAAAAAATTTTACCAAAAGTATAAAGATGAGATAGAAAACAGATCTATTGCACAACAAGATGCATTTGTTTTACATGCGCTAAAATTAATGGAACTTTCAGCTCGAATAAGAACAACAAGTAACAGAGAACTTTTAAATGAACTTGCTATTCAATTACTTCCTAAAATCACTGTAAACCCAACGAATATCAAGATCTCTCCAATCAAAGAATCCATTGTTCGATCAGAAATAGGGTCGGTGTCAACAACAGGATTTACTGTTAAAATTAATTTTTCAAGCATAAAAAATGGTGTAATTAAAGACAACAATGAAATTCAATTACAATTCAATCAATTTCTTGAGTTAAAAGAAATTATTCAATTATAAATTTATACGCTCCATTATTTAGTGAATACATTCCACTCGTTTTGACCCAAGGCATCGCGATGTATTCTCCTCGTTTTTCTGGCACAAATTGATGCGAAAAAACCACGGTAATTTTCTTTTTATTCAGCGTAATTTCTTTTGAATAATTTTTTTTATCTTTTAACTCAAAGTTAAAATCGGGTGAAGATAATTTCCAATTAGAATCTTGAATCGAAAAATAGTCAATTGGAGCCGGTAATTGCTTTCTATAATTTTCAACCACGTATTTAACTTTTTTTTCAAATTCATCCGTTTTACATTTGTAAAAACAGTAGTAATGGTCTTTTTTACGAAGCGTTACAATTAAACTTCGTGCATTAAAAATAATACATTCTTCTTGTTTTAAAAACCCATACCGACGATAAGCCAAAACGCTAAAAAACAATAAGCTAAAACCAAATCCTATCAAGAAATGAAGCCTGTTTTTTGCTAAAAAAAATAAAAATAACACAAGCATAAATGCTAAAAAAACTTCTAAAAATGAAATCGAAAATCCATAAGCCACAGCCCCAGGAAGGTGTTCAACCCATTCAATAAACCACAATGAAACAAATAAAATAAAACCTAATACAATACCAGTGATTTTAGCGATGAATTTAAATGGAAATACAAGAAATAAAAATATTCCCATTCCTAAAATCAGTCCAGAAGTTGCCATTAAACCAATGTTTGATAGAATAAAATAATTAGGGAATTGGTGAAAATAATACAATGACAATGGAGTTGTAAAAAGTTGAGCAGCGAATCCAATGGCTGTACCTTGCCAAATTTTAAGTAAAATTTTATTATTCGTATAAATCAAAGCCTCAATTGGTTTATACACTAAAAAAATACCTAGCATCGCTAAAAATGACAATTGAAAACCTATATCAAACAAGGTAAAAGGTTGTAAAAATATCAATACGAATCCAGTAAAAAACAAGGTGTTAAGCGAAGAATAATTCTTGCCCATTAATTGAGCGAGAACTAACACTGAAAACATAAAAACAGCGCGTAATACGGATGGAGATAAGCCCGTGATAAATGAATAAGCCCACATTAAAACTACAACAATGATTATTGCGCGCTGTTTTGAAATGAAACGCGGAAAAAAGCCAAATACAACCATTAATAATTGCATAATAATCCCAATGTGTAAACCCGAAACAGCCAAAACATGCATCGCCCCAGTATTCGTAAAACTAGCAGTTATTTCACTGTCTATTAATGATTTGTCTCCCAGAACAAGTGCTAATGCAATAGCCAAATCTTTTCCTTTCAAATTTTTTTCTAATGCACTTTTAAAATATAGGCGGCCTTTTTCAAGAAGTGAACTTACAATAAATTGCTGGCCTTTTATTTGAACAAAATAATCCGATGAGTCTAAAAATGCGATAAACTGAACCCCTTTTTTATTCCAATAATTTTCAGCATCAAATTCGCCCGGATTATGTGCGTTCTTAATTTTACTAGCTATTGAATTACAAACAATTAAATCATTAACTTTTAAATCCGTTCGTGATTTTTTAATAAATAGAACGATCGATTCATTTAACGGAACAGTGTCTAAAACTGATTGAAATTGCTGCAGATTTGCGATAACTTTCACCCATTCTTTTTCTTGATTTCCGATTTCTTGAAGCTTTACTATAATTTCTCCCTCTTGTTGGTATAAATCCTCAAAGGAATTAGCTTCCCATTCTCCCCTACTTTGCTGCATTGAAAAAAATCCGATTAATACAAAAACTAAAAAAATGGCAAGAATGAATAGCCCGTTAGTTGATTTAAAAAAAAGATGTGTGAGAACTACTAAAAATAAACTAATTGAAGAAATGACAACTAAAATTGCTGAAGAAACTGTGTGAGAATAACCCAAAAATACGCCAGTAGAAAGTGCCGTTAATAGCACTAAGAAAGGGGTTCTAAAAAATTGAAGTGTTAATTGTGGTTTCATGTTTTAAATTATCCAAACAATAGTATTAAATATTACGTAAAAAAACAACTAAATAACAATATTGAATCCATAAAGTACCTGAATTTTATGGATTATCACTATCTTTGTTACCAAAATTTTTTTAAAATGATTAATGTAACACTTCCTGATGGATCTATTAAGCAATATGAAAAAGGTACTTCTGCAATAGAAGTAGCCAAAAGTATTTCTGAAGGTCTTGCTAGAAATGTCCTTGCCGCAAAAATTGATGGCAAAGTCGTTGATGCTATTCTTCCAATTTTAACTGATTGTACGTTGCAATTGTTAACCTGGAATGATCAAGAAGGGAAATCAACCATGTGGCACTCATCTGCGCACATAATGGCTGAAGCATTAGAATTTTACTTCCCAGGAATTAAACTGGCAATCGGACCTCCTGTAGCGAATGGTTTTTATTACGATGTCGATTTTATGGAGCATTCCATTTCTGAAAAAGATTTAGAAAAAATCGAGCAGAAAATGAAAGAATTGGCCAAAGAAAAAAATGCTTTTGTCCGAAAAGATGTTTCTAAAGCTGATGCAATTGCTTATTTCACGGAAAAAGAAGATCCTTATAAATTAGAATTAATTGATGGTTTAGAGGATGGTACAATTACATTTTATACACAAGGAAATTTCACGGATTTATGTCGTGGTCCTCACATGCCGGACACGGGATTCGTTAAAGCTGTTAAATTAACTTCTATTGCAGGAGCTTATTGGAAAGGCGACGAAAACAACAAGCAGTTAACGCGTATTTATGGAATTACTTTCCCTAAACAAGCCGAATTAACAGAATACTTAGAAAAAGTTGAAGAAGCAAAACGTCGTGATCACCGTAAATTAGGAAAAGAATTAGAATTGTTTACGTTCTCTCAAAAAGTTGGGCAAGGATTGCCTTTGTGGTTACCAAAAGGTGCTGCGTTGCGTGAACGTTTAGAAAACTTCTTGAAAAAAGCGCAACGTAAAGCAGGCTACCAACAAGTAATTACTCCGCATATTGGAAATAAAGAATTGTATGTGACTTCTGGTCATTATGCGAAATATGGTGCTGATTCGTTTCAACCAATTAGAACACCAGATCCTAACGAGGAGTTTTATTTGAAACCGATGAATTGTCCACATCACTGTGAGATTTTCAAGGCTAAACCAAGATCTTATAAAGAATTACCAGCTCGTTTCGCTGAATTTGGAACAGTTTACCGTTATGAACAATCGGGTGAATTACATGGTTTAACACGTGTTCGTGGATTTACGCAAGATGATGCGCACATTTTTTGTACGCAAGATCAAGTTAAAGAAGAATTTAAAAAAGTAATTGATATCGTTTTATATGTTTTAAAAACGTTGAATTTTAACAATTTTAAAGCACAAATTTCTTTGAGGGATCCTGAAAATCCAACAAAATATATTGGAAGTGACGAAAATTGGGAGAAAGCAGAAACGGCTATTATTGAAGCTGCTGCTGAAAAACAATTAGATACCGTTGTTGCCTATGGTGAAGCAGCGTTTTATGGGCCGAAACTAGATTTCATGGTGCAAGATGCTTTGGGAAGAGAATGGCAATTAGGAACTATTCAAGTAGATTACAACTTGCCAGAACGCTTTGAATTAGAGTACACGGGCGCTGATAATCAAAAGCACCGACCTGTTATGATTCACCGTGCTCCGTTTGGTTCGATGGAACGATTTGTAGCTGTTTTACTAGAACATTGCGCTGGAGATTTCCCTTTATGGCTTTCAACAGAGCAATTTGCGATCTTACCAATTTCTGATAAATTTAACGCATATGCAGAAAAAGTTTCAGAATTGCTAAATAATTACGATATTCGCGGATTCGTTGACGATCGTAATGAAAAGATTGGCAAGAAAATACGTGATGCAGAAATGAAAAAAACACCATTTATGCTGATTGTAGGAGAAAAAGAAGCTGAAAACAATGAGGTTTCTGTTCGCCAGCGAAATGTAGGTGATAAAGGTTCAATTTCGATTGATGCCTTAATTGCTTTAATACAACAAACAATTGAAGATGAATTAGCATCTAATGTTTAATTAATTGAATGAGAAAAAACACAAGAAAACCTTTTGTTAAAAGGGAAGAAGCAGATCAACACAAGATCAACGAGAAAATTACTTCACGTGAGATTCGTTTGGTAATTGAGGGTGAAGAGCCTAAAGTAATGACAACTACTGATGCGATTCGATTAGCTGAAGAACAAGATTTGGATTTAGTTGAGATCTCTCCGAATGCCGTTCCACCGGTTTGTAAGATTATGGATTACCGTAAATTCTTATACAACCAAAAAAGAAAACAAAAGGAATTAAAAGCAAAACAAAGTAAAATTGTTTTGAAAGAAATTCGTTTTGGACCGAATACAGACGATCATGATTTCAATTTTAAATTGGCGCATGCACGTAAGTTCTTAGAAGAGGGCAGTAAAGTGAAAGCTTACGTTTTCTTCCGCGGTCGAACAATTGTGTTTAAAGATAGAGGTGAAATCTTGTTATTGAAATTCGCTCAAGAATTAGGTGATATTGGTGCTGTAGAGCAACTACCTAAATTAGAAGGAAAGCGAATGATTATTATGATTAATCCAAAAAAGAATAAATAACGTCTGAAAGACAAAAGACTGAAAGAAGATAGAAAAAAGAAGAAAAGATGTTAATTGAAATATATCTTAAAGTCTCAAAATCCTAAATTCCTAAAGTCAAAAAAGAAGCTATATAGAGTCAACCTTTAAAAACGAAGAGAGATGCCAAAAATGAAAACTAAATCTAGTGCGAAGAAGCGATTCACGATCACTGGAAGCGGTAAAATCAAAAGAAAACACGCTTTTAAAAGTCACATCTTAACTAAGAAGTCGACAAAGCGTAAAAGAAATTTAACACATGCAGGTTTGGTTAACAAAGCCGATTTGTCAAATGTTAAATTACAATTATGTATGAAGTAATCGTCAATTGACGATTGTATACTTCGGTTTGTTTAACCCAGTAATGAGTACACAAGTCAACTGAAACAATGTTGCACTCCTTATTAAATAACTAGAAATTATGCCAAGATCAGTAAATCACGTAGCATCAAGAGCTCGTAGAAAAAACTTGATGAAATTGGCCAAAGGTTACTTTGGTCGTAGAAAAAACGTTTGGACAGTTGCAAAAAATGCAGTTGAAAAAGGTTTAAATTATGCTTACGAAGGTCGTAAACAAAAGAAAAGAAACTTCCGTTCTTTGTGGATCACGCGTATTAACGCAGGTGCACGTCAGCACGGAATGAGCTATTCTCAATTCATTGGAGCTGTACACAAAAGTGGCGTTGAATTGAACCGTAAGGTTCTTGCAGACTTAGCGATGAACCACCCTGAAGCTTTCAAGGCGGTTGTTGATGCAGTGAACAAGTAAAAGTTATTCAACTCTATATAGTAAAAATCCGCC
>CANLIL010000055.1 GCA_947491305.1 Flavobacteriales bacterium
TAGGCACTAGGCATTAGTTTTTGATTGCAACAGAATCACGATCTAGTCCTAAACTCCTTAAATCTTCAAATCTTGACTCTTTTAGTCCTAAAGTCTTGAAATCCTTTTGTCTTTGTTTAGAATCATTCTAAAATACCTTTTTTGTGGTATTGTTAAAAGTACACTACAGCCGTAATTTTGTCGAAAAATAAAATAGATGAAATTAATCGTATCAATAGCAGTTTTAATTTGCTTCAACGGAATTACATTAAGTCAAACAACCGAAATCAATCAAAAAAAGCAACAAGATTCATTAGCTGAAATTTCAAAAGAACTTCCTGAAATCACAGTTAAACATACAACACTAATCGGAAATGAAAAAGGATTAAATTCAATGCCAGGTTCCGCTTACTATTTGTCAACGAAAGAATTACAAAAATTCAATTATTCAGACATCAACCGCGTATTAAAAAGCATTCCAGGTGTAAATATTCAGGAAGAAGATGGTTTTGGTCTTCGTCCGAATATTGGATTACGAGGCGCAGGTGTTGAACGTTCTTCAAAAATCACCTTAATGGAAGATGGTGTTTTAGTTGCTCCTGCTCCTTATGCTGCATCTGCTGCTTATTATTTCCCTTCGGTGGGACGCATGCAAGCAGTTGAAATCTTGAAAGGTAGTGCACAAATAAAATACGGTCCTTACACAACAGGAGGTGCCATCAATTTAATTTCAACGCAACTTCCATTAAAATTTAATGCTAAAATTTCAGCTATTGGTGGAAGTTTTGCAGGCAGAAACTTACATGCTTATTTAGGAAACAATCACGGTCAAATCGCCTATTCAATTGAAGCGTTACATTATGGATCAGATGGATTCAAACACTTAGAAAATGGCACAAAAACAGGCTTTGATAAATCTGACTACATTGCTAAAATTCGTTTTTCAACCAAAAGAACAGCGCGCATTCAACAAGCAATAACATTCAAAGCTGGAATTAACAATGAAACTTCAAACGATACGTACTTAGGATTAACACTCAATGATTTTAGCTTGGATCCATTTTTACGTTATGCAGGATCTCAAAAAGATGTGATGACTGTAAATCAATCACAAATCAGTGCAACTCACACAATTATTCCTGCAAAATGGATGAACATTACAAGTGTTGTTTACCGCAATGATTTTAGCAGAAACTGGTACAAATTAGATGCAGTAAAAGATAGTAGTGGCGTTAAAAAAAGTATTGCAGACATTTTAAGAAATCCTACACAATACGCCAATCAATTAGCCATAATAAAAGGTCAATCGAGTCCCAATTCTGATGCATTGTATGTAAAAGGTAACAACCGAAGCTATTTTGGTCAAGGCGCACAAACGACGATTAGTATGAATTTCAATACAGGTAAAATCAAACACGATTTAGACGTAGGAATTCGTTTTCATCAGGATGGTTTTGACCGTTTTCAAAATGAAGATATTTTCAAAATGTTAAATGGCACAATGATGCAAACAAGTGCAGGAGAATTTGGCAGAGAAAGCAATCGAATAGGTTTTGCTCAAGCTTTAGCGAGCTACTTACAATATAAAACGAGCTATAAAAAATTCAATTTAACAGCAGGCTTAAGAAATGAATTAATCACGATGGAAGAAAAAGATTATGGTAAAAATGACCCTACTCGACTTGGTACCAATTTAGTTCAATCTAAAAACGAAGTCGCTGTTTGGATTCCTGGAATTTCGATTGACTATATTTACTCATCGATATTTACAGCATTTGTTGGCGTTCACAAAGGGTTTTCTCCACCATCTGCGAAAACAAGTTCTAAAGCTGAAGAAAGCATCAATTACGAAGCTGGTATTAAATTCAATCAAACGTATTTTCAATGCCAATTAGTAGGATTTTACAATGCATACAGCAATTTGTTGGGATCTGATTTAGCTGCTAGTGGTGGAATTGGAACGGGTGATTTATTCAATGGCGGAAAATCATTTTCTAGCGGAATTGAATGGTTCAGTTCTTTAAATATCGCACAACCACTTCGATTGCCATTTAAATTACCATTAACAGTTGCTTATACTTATACAGACGCACGTTTTTTGAGCGATTTCAGTAGCACATTTGAAGATTGGGGAACCGTGAAAAGTGGTGACCAATTGCCGTATTTAGCGCAACACCAACTCAATATTGGTTTAGCATTTGAATACAAAAAATGGCAAATCAATACAGGAATGAAATATACCAGCGAAATGCGTGCAACAGCTGGAACTGGATCGGCAACTGGAATTGATCGCATACCAGCAATCATTGTATTGGACGCAAGTATCAGTTATCAAGTTTCAAACTCAATCAACTTGTTTTCAAGTGTTACGAATATAACAAATGAAACATACATTGTTGCTGCTCGACCTTCAGGTGTTCGACCAGGAATGCCAAGAGCGATTCAGTTTGGAATAAGAGCGACGATATTTTGATTGGAAAGGAATAAAATTAAATTGGTACATTTGATTCCTATATGAATCGTGTATCGCTCCATTTATCCGACCAATTGCCATTAACGTGTTCTAGAAAAGGAACCTGTTGCCATGGAAATCAAGTTTTGATTAATCCCTGGGAATTAGCTAGTTTAGCGAATGAAAAAAAGATTTCTAGTCGTGATTTCAGGGATCAATACTGTGATATAAACGGAATAAGATTGTTGTTTAACGGAGTGGTTGGATTCAACAATCAAAAATCGTGTAGTCAATACATTGAAAACAAAGGGTGCAGCGTTCACAATGGTCGACCTTTAGCCTGTCGTTTGTTTCCAATTGGTCGCCAAATTCAAGAAAATAAAAGCAGCTATTTCTTTCAAGGAACAAATTTCCCTTGTTTAAACGGCTGTCCTGAAGTAACAGAATTACCACTTTTAAGTGTCGAAGATTACTTAAAAGGTCAAAATACACAGATTTTTGAAGAAGCACAAGATGCCTATTTAGAGCTCGTGCAAAACTTGGCTGATTATGCTTTTATTTTATTGTTAGATACGGAATTAGCAAAATCTGGGGATGTATTAACATTACAAACTTGGCGAAAATTGGGAAGCCTATCACCCAATGAAATGACAAATTACATTCCACAAGAATGGATAGATCTTTATACAATTCCTGAACTTTCATTTTCAGAAAATACGCTTTCAACGTTTATTCAACATCACTTTGAAAGCATCTATTCAACGATTCAACTTCAACTTGAACAACCTTTAACAATTGATCAAATCAGAACAAAAGCAATCGAATTAATGGCACTTGCACTTTTTGCAGCTCATTCTATTGGAGCATCAACAAAAGATCTTGTAGAAATGTGGATTGAAACCGCTAAACAAAACGGCGCGAACGATTAATTTAACGAAAAACTCCGTTTATCGAAGAGCTTGTTTGGTTTCATTAAAATAAATGCTGAATTTTGCACTGTTTTAAACAAGCATTAAATGAAAAAGAAAGTTGAAATTCTAGCACCCGCAAAAAACTTATACCAAGGCATGTTTGCCATCAATGCTGGTGCAGATGCCGTTTATATTGGCGCTCCTCAGTATGGAGCCCGTTCAAACGCAACGAATTCTTTAGAAGACATCGCAGAATTAGTCAACTATGCTCATTTGTTTAAAGCACACGTATTTGTTGTAGTGAATACAATCCTATACGACCATGAATTGGAAGATTGCCAAAAAATGATCCATGAATTATACGCAATTGGTGTAGACGCATTGATTGTTCAAGATATGGCAATTTTTGAAATGGACCTTCCTCCTATTGTTATTCACGCCAGTACACAAGCAAATAACAGAGATCCTAAACACGTTAAATTTTTGAAAGATGCAGGAATGCAACGCGTTGTTTTGGCCCGTGAATTGAACTTAGACCAAATAAAAGATATTCACGAAGCAACTGATGTAGAATTGGAATTCTTCGTTTCTGGTGCATTGTGCGTGGCATTCAGTGGCAATTGTTACATGAGTATTGCTGGCGGTGAGCGAAGTGCCAACCGTGGTTCGTGCGCTCAAAATTGTCGATTACCCTATGAATTAAAAGATGGAACAGGAACGACTTTAATTGAAAGCAGTCATTTACTTTCTATCAAAGATTTAGATTTATCGGATCAATTGCCGAATTTAATTGAAGCAGGAATCACTTCGTTTAAAATTGAAGGTCGCTTGAAAGATTTAGTTTACGTTAAAAACAATGTTTCTTATTTACGTCAGAAACTAGATGCCTTTTTAGAAAACAACGATCAATTCACGAAAGCATCTTCAGGAAGAACAATCTTTAATTTCGAACCACAAATGGACCGAAGTTTCAATAGAGGTTACACGGACTATTTTGTGAATCAACGAAAAGAAAAAATTGGTTCTTGGGAAAGTCCAAAATCTAGAGGACAATACATTGGTAAAATAACAGAAGTTACTCCAAAAGGTTACTTCATTGAAAATGCCGAGGATTTAAATAATGGCGATGGATTGTACTTTTTGAACAACCAAAACGAATCAGATGGAATTCAAGTAAATGTTGTATTGAACAGTTTTGTAATTCCAAATAATTACAAAGAAATTCCTGTTGGAACAGAAATCTATCGTAATTCAGACGCTGCCTTTAATAAATTGGTTGAACGCGAAGATGCTACCATTCGAAAAATTGGCATCCATTTAACCTTAAAAGAAAGCAATAATGGCTTCGAACTAAGTGTAATCGATGAAGATGGACATACAACTTCAATGACCCTTGACAGTGAAAAAACGCCCTCAACAAAAGGAGAAATCATCCTTGAAGAATTGAAGAAAAATCTTTCAAAAACAGGGAACACGCCATTTATCGTTGATGCTATCAATATTGACTTTTCACAACATTGGTTCCTCCCAACTTCGAAAGTAAATGAATTGAGAAGAGCTGTTTTGGAACAATTAATTGAGACACGTGTGAAAGAATACGTTCGTGAAGAATTCCAATTGACAAAAACTGATCATCCTTATCCCGTAAAAGAATTAGATTTTACGTACAATGTTTCCAATAAAATGGCACGTGCTTTCTACCACCGTCATGGCGTTACAGAAATAGAAAAAGCATTTGAAATCCAATGGGATCCGGGGAAATCACGCGTAATGGTAACAAAATACTGTGTGAAATATGAATTGGGTAAATGTGCGCGTTTCCAACGTGATACAATGGGCGAAAAAGTTGTTGAACCATTATCCTTGAAACACGGGGAAAATGAATACAAATTAAAGTTCAATTGCAAACCTTGCGAAATGGAAATCTGGGAAAAAGATGCTGAACTAGAATTTATCGACCAAGAATTACAATTGAAATAATCGTTTAATTGTGCTTATGAAACTATAATTTATATAACTATTGTAAAAAAATTATATTTACCATGGTAATTAAATTAAATAAAATCTATATCTTTGTCAAAAAAAAGTATGGAAACACTATTTCATTCAGCGAATTCGAGAGGTGATGTTAACCACGGTTGGTTGCATGCAAAACATTCTTTTAGTTTTGGGAGTTGGTACAATCCTGAGCGAGTTAATTTTGGTGCATTGCGTGTACTAAATGATGATATTGTTGCAGCAGGAATGGGATTTGGAACACATCCGCACGATAACATGGAAATTATTACAATTCCATTAAGTGGTTCAATTGCGCACAAAGACAGCATGGGAAATGCATCAACAATTAAAACGGGTGAAATTCAAGTAATGAGCGCAGGAACGGGCATAAAACATTCTGAATTTAACCCTATCAACGAAGAACTCAATTTATTTCAAATTTGGATATTCCCTAATCAAAAAAATGTAACACCCCGTTACGATCAATTTGAAATGGATGTTGCCCTTATGAAAAACAACTTTTTACAATTAGTAAGTCCGAACCAAAACGACGAAGGTACATGGATTCACCAAAACGCTTGGATTCATATAACTGAAATGGACGAAAATACTCAGCTAAACTATACCTTAAAGGATCCTTCAAATGGTGTTTATTTCATGCTAGTTAACGGCGAAATTAAAATAAATGCACAACAATTAAACCAAAGAGATGCTTTAGGTGTTTGGAATACAACAACTGTACCGATTACAACAAAAACTAAAAGCAAAATTATTGCAATAGAAGTTCCCATGCAATTTGATTATTAATTATTAACAAACAACAAAAATGAGTACAATTTTAGAAAATTTAAACTGGCGTTACGCTACAAAAAAATTCGACGCTACAAAAAAAGTGAGTTCAGAAAACTTAGAGACATTAACAGAAGTATTGCGTCTAACTCCATCATCTTATGGATTACAACCTTTAAAATTTTTAGTGATTGAAAACCCTGCTGTTCGAGCTAAATTATTGGAGAAATCATATGGCCAAAATCAAGTAGTTGATGCATCTCATTTAATTGTAATGTGCGCTTTCAATGATGTTGATGACAGCCATGTAGAAGACTACGTTCAAAATATTGCAAGTGTAAGAGAATTACCGGTTGAACAATTAGCTGGTTTTGGTCAATACATGAAACAGAATTTAGGTTACATGGATGCTCCACAAAAGAAACTTTGGGCTAGCAAACAAGCTTACATTGCTTTAGGCCAATTCTTACATGCGTGTGCAGATTTAAAAATTGATGCAACGCCAATGGAAGGATTCCAACCAGATGGATACGATGAAGTTCTTGGCTTAAAAGAAAAAAATCTACATGCCGTTTTAGTTTGTCCAATTGGATACCGCTCTGAAGAAGATCAAAACCAACACTTGAAAAAAGTTAGAAAAGCAAAAGCTGATATTATTGAATTTATTTAAATTAAAACGCCTTTAAGTAGGCGTTTTTTTTGCTTATAAATATAAAACTCGTGTTTTAGATTTCAAATTCATATTTAAAACAGCTAACTTACAATTTCATAATTTTTTCCAAATAATTGAACGATCCAAAAGTTAGTGTTGGCGCATGTTCAAAAATCCCAAAAAGTGTAGAACCACTTCCCGACATCGCAGCATAAATTGCACCTTCTTCATACAGCGTTGTTTTAATCGTTGCTAAAGTTGGATGATTGATAAAAGCTGTACGTTCAAAATCATTTTTCAAGTTGGATTTCCAATGTTGAATAGGTTCTGCTAAAATTGCAGCAATCGATGTTGAATCATCTGAAAATTGAATACCATCATACGCTTCTTTTGTTCCAATGTGTATTCCAGGATTTATTAGCTTAAGATAATGGTTCTTTAAATCAACTGCTATTGGTTGTAAAACCTCCCCTCTTCCAGTTGCTAATTGCGGTTGAGCAGAAATGAAAAAAGGACAATCACTTCCCAATTGACCAACAATTTCTTGCTGTTCTTTTTCTGAAATAGGTAAGTTAAATAGTTGAACCAAGCCTTTTACAACATAACTTGCGTCGGCTGAACCTCCGCCTAAACCAGCGCCCATTGGAATAATTTTGCGCAAATAAATCGAAACAGCTGGAATAGCATACATTTTTTCTAATAAGCGGAAAGCTTTAACACAAAGATTGTCTTCTGAATCTCCCGCAATTGTTATTCCGGTTTGACGAAATTCAAATTTTTCAGCGGGTATTATTTCCAAAACATCGTAAAATGGAATCACTATCATACACGATTCTATTTCGTGATAGCCATCATCACGTTTGTACAAAACGTTTAATCCTAAATTAATCTTCGCTGGAGGAAATAATATCATAGTACAAAAGTAAAAGAACTAAACAATTTTTGTAGATTTGTATCCTTAAAATAATCAAATTATGTCTGTTTATTTAGATTTTGAAGAACCGTTAAAAGCGTTAGAAGAGCAAATTGAGCAAACCAAAGAAATTGGTGCAAGCACAGAAGTTGATATGACTGATAAAATCAACGAATTAGAAAGCCTTCTATCCGAAAAAACAAAAGAAATATTTACAGGATTAACTCCTTGGCAACGCGTACAATTGTCAAGACATCCTGATCGCCCATATTCATTAGCTTATATTAATGCAATAACTGATGGTAATTTCCAAGAATACCATGGAGACAGAAGTGTGAAAGACGATAAAGCAATGATTGGTGGTTTTGGATCTATTGATGGTCAAACAGTTATGTTTATCGGTCAACAAAAAGGAATCAATACAAAAATGCGCCAATACAGAAACTTTGGGATGCCAAATCCTGAAGGTTACCGTAAAGCATTGCGATTAATGAAATTAGCTGAAAAATTTGACAAACCGATTGTTACGTTTATTGACACTCCAGGAGCATTTCCTGGGTTAGAAGCGGAAGAACGTGGACAAGGTGAAGCGATTGCACGCAATATTTACGAAATGATGCGTTTGAAAGTTCCTGTAATTTGTATCATCATTGGTGAAGGTGCTTCAGGTGGAGCATTAGGAATTGGTGTTGGAGATAAAGTTGTAATGCTTGAAAACACGTGGTATTCGGTGATTTCTCCAGAATCTTGTTCTTCCATTTTATGGCGTTCTTGGGACTTTAAAGAAATTGCAGCAGATGCGTTGAAATTAACGTCAACCGACATGAAGAAAAATGGATTAGTTGATGAAGTAATCAAAGAACCAATCAATGGAGCGCACAGAAGTCAAGAAGAAATGTTTGAAATAGTTAAAAATTCAATCAAAGAATACTTAACAGAATTAAGTCCACAAAAAGCTGATAAAAGAATCAATGATCGTATTGAGAAATTCAGTAATATGGGTGTCTGGAAATAATTCATTCAACTACTAAAATTTAAATGAAATAAGTTTTCAGATGAAACGAATCATTTTTTATCAGAAAACCATATCTTTAACTACTTTATCTTAAGGTACTATACTATGACAAAAAAATTAATTTTTCTTTTTACTGTTTTCATTAGCTTAACATCTTTTGGACAAGTTACAAAACAGATTAAAGGTCAAATGGTTGACCAACGTACAAAAGAAACAATCGAAAAATGTGAAATCATGATTCAAAATCAAGCTACAAAGAAAAAATTTGCAGCTGAAACAGATGACAATGGTTACTTTTCGTTTAAAAATGTGCCTGTCGGAAAATACACCTTCCACATAACTGATAAAGATTATACGGATACCAAATTCAACTTTGAAACAAATGCTGAAGAGCATGTTGCTAAAAATTATGTGTTTGGCTCACCAATCACTGGTAAACTAAAAGTTTCCTGGTTATTTAATTGGGGAGATCGTGGTAAAAAAGAACATTATTGGTCGCATTTAGTGGCTAAAATATTATTAATATCCTACGGACTTTGCTTGTTACTAGTCTTCTTTTACAGTGTGTTACAATTATCTTTAGCAATTGCATACGTTCGTAATAAAAAGAAAAAGATAACGAAGAAAGCACCTGTTTACGATCCATCAACAACTCCTAAAGTAACGATTCAATTGCCAATGTACAATGAATTGTATGTTGCTGATCGCATCATTGAAACAATTGCAAATTTTGATTATCCTTCTGATAAATTACAAATCCAAGTACTGGATGATTCAACTGACGAAACAAAAGATGTAATCGCAAAAAAGGTAGCTGAAGTTGCTGCACGTGGAATCAATATCCAACACATTCATCGAACTGACAGAACAGGATATAAAGCAGGTGCTTTAGATGCTGCAATGGGTCAAGTAGAAAGTGAGTTCATTGCTATTTTTGATGCTGATTTTATTCCAGATGCTGATTGGTTACAAAAAACAATGCCTTACTTTGAAAATGAAAACATTGGTGTTGTTCAAACACGTTGGGGACACATCAATAAATCCTATTCTATCTTAACAGAATTACAAGCATTTGGATTAAACGGTCACTTCGCGATTGAACAAGGTGGAAGAAACGCCGCAGGACATTACATTAACTTTAATGGAACTGGTGGAATATGGCGCAAAACATGCATTGAAGATGCAGGAGGTTGGGAACACGATACATTAACAGAAGATTTAGACTTAAGTTACCGTGCGCAAATTAAAGGTTGGAAATTCCAATATTTAGAAGATGTAATCGCACCTGCTGAATTACCTATTACAATGTCTGCATTGAAAAGTCAACAACACCGTTGGATGAAAGGTGGAGCTGAGTGTTTTGTAAAAATGTGGAAAACCATTTTAACAGCTAAAAATGTAAAATTAGCGGATCGTATTCATGGTTTATCACACTTATTTAATTCAACTGTATTTGTCTTTATTTTTGTGATATCCTTACTTTCTTTAGCCGTATTACATGTAAAAGATAGTTTCTCCGATTTAAACAATGTCCTTCAATTTATGGGATTCTTCATAATTAGTACTGTTTTCTTGATGTACTATTATTGGAATGCTTACAGAGACAAAACTGAAAATACATTCAAATCTTTTATCCGATTTGTTGGAAGATTTTTCCAATTCTTAGTCGTTTCAATGGGATTATCATTAAGCAATACGGTAGCTGTTTTAGAAGGATACTTAGGAATCAAAAGTTCATTTGTTCGTACACCAAAATTCAATGTTTCAGTGAAAAGTGAATTCAAAGGAAATAAATACGACAAAAAGAGTTTGTCTATCATCAATATTGCTGAAGGAATTTTAATGGTTGTGTTTGGTTACACAGCAGTTATTCGAACTATCTATGGCGATTTAGGAATGATGCCTTTCCATTTAATGTTATCAATCGGATACGGTGTAATCTTCTTCTCAACGTTAAAAGAAAATCGCCAAAGCGGGAAATAAAAATTATATTGATTTTAAATTGAAAAAGGTGGATGATTAATTCACCTTTTTTTGTGGTACTGGATCATGACCATGTCTACCCCACGGATGACACGATAAAATTCGTTTAACTCCCAAATAAGTTCCTTTAAAAGGTCCCCAAACACGAACAGCCTCCAACATGTAATTAGAACACGTTGGCGTAAACCGACAAGATGCTGGAAAAATCGGTGAAATAACCCATTGATAGATTTTAACGAGTAACAAAATGGGGAACGAAAGAAATTTGAAAATAACTTGCATGATCAAATTTAACAAAGTTCTTTGAATCGACTGTTTGTTCGTGTAATCTTTTAAACAATTACTCGTTTGTTAATATAACAAGTACGAGCGTTCGTCACTAACTAAATTTGTAATTTTGAAATAAGTCTATAATTAAATCTATGCAAATTAAAACCATTTTTTTTAGCCTTTGTTTTGTTCCTTTCTTTTCATTTTCTCAATCAAAATGGGACAATGAAAAAATAATTGTGCAAAATGAGTCGGCCACAAGTACTTTATTACATGCTGACAAATTGTATGAACACAGATGGGACACCTTGCCTCAAACACAATTTTGGAAAAAGATCATGCAGCTTTCTCCTGATTCTTGCATCATCAATGTTGCTTGTAATCGAAAAATTATTGAAAAAGTAGCAATAAAAAAATGGTCGGCACAAACTGAATTTCAAAAAGATTTATACCGAGATAGTATTCGCCTAGTTCATGGACTTTCTTCGACTGAACAAATAAACGTGACGACAGGAAAAAATGATTTTTACCGTTTTAAAGATGTGTATCCTTCGCTTTCAAAAGGCATTAAAGAATTTGAACAAAATGGTGTTGATCCTTGGTACGCTCAAGCTATTTTGTTAATTGAAAGTCCCGGACAATTAAAAAAATCAAGTGTTGGTGCGTATGGTGCATTCCAGTTAATGCCTAGTGTTGCACGTTCTTATGGTTTAGTTGTTAATCCTGATTTTGACGAACGAAAAAGTTTTGAGCGTTCAGCTTATGCTGCATCAAAGTTAATTGAACGCGTTTGTATTCCTTCCGCAAAAAGTATACTTTCTGATCACAACATTACCTTTAACGAATCAGATTTATGGTTTAGATTATTTGTGTTACACGTCTATCACGCAGGCGCTTCCAATGTTAGAGCTGTAGTTTCAAAAATTGCTCCTCAAATTGGCAATAGAGAATTAATCATGGAAATGTGGCAAACAAAAGCTGCTTCTTTTGGTAATAATTCTCAAAATTATACGCAATTAGCCTTGGCTTCACAATTTATATTAGACGAATTAGTATATGCTACATGTACTGAAATAAACCGACTGAAATAAATGCATTTAATTGAACCATTTTACGGCTGGCGAAACCATTACGTCGCATCTGAAGATCCAACTTCGCTTTTTTACAATCGAATTTACAGCGAATTTGAATTTCAAAACAGTGTGTATAATTTTTATATTCACCCTCAATGGGATGAAATTGGTTCCCCTACTTTATTCATTAAAATTCTATTTATTGAATACGATGAAAACTATGCAATCATAGAATTAATGGGCGAATGGAACGATGCTATTGAAAATGATATCATGACGTTCAAAAGAGATATCATTGAGCCATTAATGAACGAAGGGATCAACAAATTTATTTTGATTGGAGAAAATGTATTAAATTTTCATTATTCGGACGATTGCTATTATGAAGAATGGTTTGACGATGTTGAAGATGGATGGATTGCTCTGGTTAATTTTCATGACCATGTTATCAATGAATTTGAACGAATTCACATTGACCACTATTTTGTAATGGGAGGTGAATTAGAAGATATTGAATGGAGAACCTATCAACCGTTTCAATTCTATAAAAAAGTAGACGATCTTGTTACAAAAAGACTGACATAAAAAAAGCCCAATATTACTTGGGCTTTTAAACTATATCTAGTTTGAACTATAGAATAATCTTTTTGTCAATTGCTTTATTCCCAATGAATAAATGAACAAAATAAACGCCGCTTTTTAGTTCATTTGGTAATTGAATTGCATGTTTATTTTTACCTATTGAAGTTATTCCTAAATCTTTTGTAAAAACAGACTTGCCAGTTGCGTCAACTAAATTGAAGAATAAACTTTCAGATGTTAATGCATCAAAACCCATTTGAATTTGATCTTTTTCAGGATTAATTCCAATAACTAAATTATTGTTGACTATTTCTTCATCAATTCCTGCAGTACTTCCAATAATATGTTGAGATAGATAAATCACATCTCCACTATTTGTATTATTTCCATTAGCTTTATTCGTTGCTAAATAAAACGTTACATCACCAACATTTGTTGAAGGCGCTGTCCATGCCCACAACCATGCTGTTGTTGCAGCAGTATTGCTTGTTGACTTATGGTTAGCGTACTTTTTTGTAGTACCATTAATTGCAGTGTTCAAACCTGCAGTAAATGTTCCTGCCATATTTCCATTTACATCCAATGCAGTAGCCTGAAATCCTTTTTTACTAGGGTTAGAATTCATGGAAACAGAAACAGCATACGTTTGTCCAGGAACATAACCCGTAACTGGAGTTGCAGATGCATTAAACAATACAAAAGCATTTTCACCTGCCCCTGATTGAGCTGATCCACTATGACAACTCGTACATGAAGACTCACCTGGAGCACCAGTCTTTCCTTCAGGGGATCCAGCTCCATTTTTCAAATGAGCTGTTGAATAATTATATTTTTCAAATGATACTGCATTCTTTTTGAATGAAAATAAAACAGTAGTTGATAAAATAAGTGCAATAGTAATTGAATAGTATTTCATAATTTTAAATTTAAATAATTAATTGTTTTGTTTTCCTTGATTGATCCAACATGAAAATTGTTTAATCAATGAATCATTTATTGCCGGTCCATCTTTAGGCATTAATTGAACGGACGATCCTAAAAGCGAATTATAAACTAGTGATGCATTGGCTGAAATATTGGCGTGATTTGTCAATATATATCCAGTTGAATTTCCGTAATCGTGACAACTAATACAATACGTTTGTACCATTGGTAAGATTTGATTTGAAAATGAAATTGTATCCGTACAACTATTATTTATGACAGAAACGGTAGTTTTATCTTTTGTACAAGAAGTAAGAAAGACAATTGCAACTACTAAATAAATTAGATTTTTCATTTTGATTTTATGAATAAAGGTTTGAATGTAAACCAAGATAATACTGGGAAAAAAGTTACAATGGCATAAATAAAATAATAAAAATCTTTGTACAATTCTGCGTTTTCATCTTTAAAAGCTAAATCTTTATCAACTTTAAACAAAAACAATAAAGCTATTGAAATTGCTGATCCACTTAATAATAAACCAAAAACAAAAGAGACTATAGTTTCTTTTTTAATAATTGAATGTAAGATGAAATACAAAACACACGCTGCCATTCCAATGAACATGTTAAAAGCTAGAAGATTTACAAATGAAGCTTTTTCAGTAAAATCTAATTGTAAAGGAGAGTATTTAAAAATCATGAAATAGGCTAAACTAATTATCGTTCCAAAAATAGTTGCAACTAATCCAGTTAGAAAAATTTTTTTAAACATAATCTTATTTTTTAGTTACAGGAATCGAATAATTAATATTCATTACATCAGGAACAGCATCACTTTTCTTTCCTACTTTAAATTCAATTCTATTAACTCCAAATGAGCCTGACAAAATTAAATCGTTACCAGATTTAGCAATTTTCATTGGCACTTTCTTTGTCTTAGTAATTCCTTTAATCGTAAGATTACCTAATACTAAAAAATCATCCCCAGCTTTCGAGATTTTAGTAGATTCGAATTTAATCTCAGGATTTTTTTCTGCATCAAACCATTCTTCCGTTTGCGCTTTTTTATTCATCATTCCATTTCCCGTAGAAATAGAATTCACTTTAAATGTTAAATTAATGGATGAATTTGCTAAATCATTTTCTTCAAATTTAAATGAACCTTTAGCATCTTTAAAAATACCGCTTGGATCTTTACTTTTAAATGCAATTGAATGACCTTCTTTGACTTTGTAATCTTGAGGATTTAATGCTACTGTAGCAGATGTTAATAAAAGCAAAACAGCTGCTAATGGATAAAATACTTTTTTCATGATTTGTAAATTTTAAGTATGTATTTGAAATTAATTATGCTATTCTTTTTCCCACTTTCTTCCTATGCAGAAACCAAGTCTAAATTGACCTTTATTCCAACTATCGAAAGTATTTGTAATAAATTGTGTTTCACCAAAACCTGAAGAATTGGTTAAATTAACTGTGAAATTGTGCCCAAATGTTATCCATTCAAAGGCTATACCTAAGCTATTGTAATTGGCTGTTCTAATCGAACTATTTGTAAAACAATGGTAGTATTCAACTAATATTGCCATTTTAGAATTTAAAGCCAAACGCAGTCCGCTACCTAAAGAAAAAATTGTATTATCATCATCAGCTGCAACCAAATTACGATGAACCAAGGTCGGCATCAATGCAAAACTAAATTTATCGCCAAATTTCTTTGCTAAATTCAACTGCAAAGAATATGCTAAACGATGTTCCCATTTAGGAAAACTACTAACTTGTGTTAAATCAGATGAAGCTTTCATATATGTAAAACTAGATGTTCCTAGAACAGCCATTGAAAAAGGAAATCCTTTTTTTACCTGATTAAAAACTCTGTATTTTGCAAAACCATCTATTAACGATCGATAAGGTTCACCAGTTCCTTTTGAACGTCCAAGTCCAACCATAAACTTATCTGTTACTCCATATTCGAACGCTAATCTAATATCAGAAGAATTATCAAAACCAAACATTGATTGAACTCCGCCTTGGTCTCCAGCAATATCACCAAATCGATGTTCAACTCTAAATTCAAGTACACCTTTTCTTAAATTTTCTACAGAATGACCATTTATTATACGCGTTGATTGAAACGTTTCTTTAACTAATAAAGAATCATCTACTTGAGGATAATATTCATCTAAAATTGTAGAGTCTGATTGAGCATTCAATAAGAGTGGTAATGAGAGAATCAATGATGAAAAAAAATATTTCATAACTTTTTAATATTTATAATGTAAACTTACAAATAAATTAGCTTTAAAATTTAATTTTAACATAAAAATGTATCTAAATACAATGAGCAAAAACAACTTAAGAGTAAAATATCAAAACAAGCGAAATCTACTTTCTGAAAATGAGAATAACAAATTAACAGAACTGATTATTGAACAATTTACATCTCATTTTGAATTAGAGAACAAAAAAATTCATCTTTTTTTACCGATCAAAAAGAAAGGTGAAATAAACACTTTCAAGTTAATAGAAAGATTATTTGCAATAAATTCTACAATTGTGAGCTCAAAAAGCAATTTTATTAAACATACTTTAACACATTTCATAATCACAAAAGATACGAAATACAGTTATAACACTTTTGGAATACCAGAACCAGAAAACAGCATTGAAACATCGATAAAAGATATTGATATTATTTTAATTCCTTTATTAGTTTTCGATTATATAGGAAATAGAATAGGTTACGGTAAAGGATTCTATGATCGTTTTTTAAGTGAAGTTTCTGACAGTTGTATAAAAATTGGTTTAAGTCACTTCGAAGCCAACGAAGAACTACTTCCGATTGACAAACATGATATAGGATTAGATTTTTGTGTATCACCAATGCGAGTATATTCATTTACATGAGTTAATCTTTTAAAGAGATTGTGATTGAGTAAAAATCAATATCAATAATTACAACAATATCTAAAATTTTAAGTATAAAAAAAGCCCCAATCAAATGAATGATTGGGGCTTTAAAAAAGCGGCGTCGACTTACTCTCCCACCCTCAAAAGGGCAGTACCATCAGCGCAAGCAGGCTTAACTTCTCTGTTCGGAATGGGAAGAGGT
>CANLIL010000056.1 GCA_947491305.1 Flavobacteriales bacterium
GTGGGAGATGAGGGATTCGAACCCCCGACCCCCTGCTTGTAAGGCAGGTGCTCTAAACCAACTGAGCTAATCTCCCAATAACTAAAACCACGTTTGGTTTATTTATTGCGAGTGCAAATATACACTACTTTTTTGTATTTGCAAAAGAAAGGATTAAAAAAATTAAAAATAATCACTGATTAAAAAGAAACTCCCCAAAACAAGAATAGTATCTTCTTCTTTTGCAGCTTGTTGGATTGAATTAATTGCTGAATGAATATTAGTAAAGAAACGTGAATTGGGTGATTGTTTTGTCGCTAAATCTTTTAAAATTAAAGCGGACAAACTTCGGTCGCTTGCAAATTGACAAAAATGAACCGAAGCATCTTTTGGAAATAAAGCGATTATTTCTTTATAGTTTTTATCGGAACTTGAACCATAAATTATGTGAAGTTGTCCCTTGTTTAGTTGCTGAAGTGATGTTAATGTTTGTTCAATGCCTTCAACATTATGCGAAACATCTAAAATGGTCAATGGTCGTTGCCCAATAACCTGCATTCGCCCGTAAAAGCCTGTATTTTTAAATAAATTATCCAATCCAAGTTGAATGTATGCATCGGAAATAGTAAACCCAATTTTTTTCAAGGTATCTATAACAGTCAAAACTAACTGAAAGTTTTGTGCTTGGTAACTTCCTAATAAGGGAATTGCAAAAGAATGCTCACGATTTTTAACACGAATGAATGGTGCCTTTTTTGTTTTGGCTTGCATTTCAAAAACTGAAAGTGTTTCTGAAGGTACATTTCCAATGATTGCTGGGGTTTTATGTTTAAAGATTCCAGCCTTTTCGAAGGCGATTGATCTTAGTGTATTGCCAAGAAATTGCGTGTGATCAAGTGAAATTGATGTAATTGCTGTTACCAAAGGTGTAATACAATTTGTAGCGTCTAATCGACCTCCTAAACCGGTTTCTATCACACAAATCGTGCATTTTTCTTGGATAAAATAAGCCAAGGCCATTGCAAAAGTGATTTCAAAAAATGAAGGCTCAATGGTTAATTTTAATGCGTGTATTTTAGAAGTGAAATCAACTACAGCGTCTTCTGAAATCATTGATCCATTAACACGAATGCGCTCTGTAAATGATTGAATGTGTGGAGAAGTAAATAAGCCTACTTTTTCATTACTTTCAGTTAAAATAGATGCCAACATCGAACTGGTAGAACCTTTCCCATTCGTTCCTGCAATGTGAACAAATTTTAAGGAAGTGTAATCTAGCTTTAATGCTTCAAGCAGCTCAAGAATATTGCCTAAATCTGGTTTGTAAGCTTTTGCACCAATCGCTTGATAGGACGGGAATTGCTGAAACAACCATTCAATGGCTGAAGAATACGTTTTAGTTTGCACTAATACCAATCGTGTAATACTGAATAACTAAACCAGAACCAGGGTCTTTGTTGTAGCGAACTTGTCGCATAACAGCAGATTTTGCTAAGTTGATAATGCGTTGATCGGTCGTTGTTGTTTTTGAAGTACTTGCAGCCGAAACTACTTCGCCGTTTTCATTAACAGTTAATTTCAAATGAATTTTAACATTTACATTGGTTTTAATATCGTCCACTTTAGCATCGTTCATACGTATACGATTCTTACCATTTCCGCTACCATTTCCTCCACCTGTTCCATCGTTCCCATTTCCTTCGTCATTTCCAAAACGACCGCCAGAACCACTTCCAGAACCGCCACCATCGCCGCCTGTTCCAAATGGATTGGTTGAACGTTGTGTGGTTGTACTTGGATTATTCGAATTTGGTGCAGTATTATTGGAAGATTTCCCAGAATTAACTTTTACATCAGATTTTGATGAGGTAACATATTGTTGAGTTTGTGGTGCAGGATCTGAAACCTTATCATCAGATGGAGTACCACCACCGCCAGAACTTCCAGCGTCATCTTCTAGCTCAACGTTATCTAACATAAATGCCTCAATTACTTCATCAGATTTTAATGGTGGTACATCTTCAGGAAGCGGAGGATCGATTAAAAATGAAGTAAAAAATGCTAATAAAATTAAAAGCGATAAAGACACAGTTGTCCAAAGTATGGCCATTTTGCGATCTTTTGCTTCTTCTAATTGGTTGTTGTTAATTGCTAGCATAATAACAATGTCTTTTTATTATTCGTTAATAGTAAACGAAGTTTGAATGAATCGTTACGTTTTATTCAGTTGACTTAGTTGCAATGATTACTTTCAAATTGTTTTTAATTCCAACTTGAAGAATATCCACTAAATCTTGAACTTTCAAGTCAAAAGGTATGCGAACAATCACCGTATTGTCGTTCAATTTAGCAGTTTCTTGCAATAACAAGGTTTCTAAATCACCAAACGCAACTTCTTGTTTGTCAACAAAGTACTTTTTCTCTTGGGTTATAGTTAAGGTAACATGTGCTTTTTGTGTTTTCTCGTTATTTGACGATTCTGGAAGCGGTACTTTAATCACATTTGGATTCGCTAAAGTCGAAATAATCAAGAAAAACAGCAATAAAAAGAACATGATATCGCTTAATGCTGAAGTAGCTACCTCCGCATGAAACCTTCTATTTCGTTTTATTGCCATTGTCAGGTCGTTGAATTAAGTTTACAAAATCTAAGTTCAATTGTTGAATTTTCAACAAATAAGCATCGATAATTCCATTCAAAATGTGGTATGCAGCATACGCAATAATACCAACGATCAAACCAGAACCACTACTAATCATTTTTTCGTATAAACCACCAGAAATATTTCCAATACTTACGTTTTCAGTAACCGAGATACTGTAGAAAATTTTAATTACCCCAGCAATTGTACCAATGAATCCTAATGTCGGAGCAATACCAGCAATTAAACCTAAATGACCCATGTTCTTCTCCATCTTACCGATTTCAATGTTTGCCATTTTGTCCATGTTCGACTCTACTTCATTAATTGGTCTGCCAATCGTTAAAACACCTTCTTTCAAAACACTTCCAAATGCAGTGTTATCTCTATTTAAGGTTTCCACAGCTGCAGAAACATTACCAGCTTCTAAATTTTGCTTGATTTCGTGTAAAATATTCTTGTTGTATTTTGTTACGCGACGTAAATAGCGGTATTTCTCGATGATTACAACCAAGGTGTAAAACAATAATAAAGCAATTGGAATCAAGAAAACACCACCTTTCATTAGAAATTCTAATGCTGACATCTCTTCTGTTACGCTTGTAGGAGCTGGAACAGGAGTTGTGCCACTTGCTTCAATTTGTGAAAAGGCCAATGTAGCTGTGAAAACTACCGCCAATGTTAATACATGTTTAAATCGCTTGTTCATTTCGTGTATAATTTTAAGTGTAAAAATAAAGGATACTTGCGCATCTCAAAAACACATAGTGATTAGATATCCACATAATGTTGTTAACTCGAAAAGGAATGATTTAGTATAAAAGGAGTGGTTTTAACACCGAATTAACGTTGTAGCGATTTTTTTTTATTTTTTTAAAGCAATTTTTAGCCAGAAAAAACCTATGAATCCAGCAATAATAGAAGAAATCAATATGATTAATTTCGCTGAATTGATCATTGCTTCATCATTGAATGCTAGTAAAGTGACAAAAATAGACATAGTAAAACCAATTCCGCCCAAACATGCCACACCTATAATATGCGACCATTTCACACCACTTGGTAAATGACTGATTCTCGATTTTACTGCGATCCAAGTAAACAAGATGATTCCTAATGGTTTACCAATAACCAATCCAAAAAAGATCCCGACACTGTAATTCTCGAACAAATTTATCTGCCAATTTGAGGTTAATTCAATTGCTGTATTCGCCATTGCAAAAAGCGGAAGAATGATAAATGGAACTGGAAAATGTAGGTTCTTTTGAAGGATATTGGCAGGAGAATGCTTTTCATTCGAGCGCAAAGGAATGGTTAAAGCAACTAAAAAACCTGTAATAGTAGCGTGTACGCCGGATAAGTTCATGAAATACCACATACCAATTCCACCAATAATATAAAAGATTAATGAATTAACTTTCAGTTTATTTAGAACTAGCAGAAGGATGAATATCAGTAAAGATAGTCCCAAATAAACAATAGAAATAGTACTTGAATAAAACAAGGCAATGATAATTATCGCTCCTAAATCATCAATGATTGCGAGTGCTGCTAAAAATACTTTTAAAGCGGTTGGAACGCGATTTCCTATTAACGAAAGTACTCCTAAAGCGAATGCAATGTCGGTCGCCATTGGAATTCCAAATCCGTTTAATGTAGTAGAATTGGAATTGAAAGAAACGTACAATAAAGCTGGAATAAGCATTCCACCTAACGCACTAATTACTGGTAAACTTGCTTTTTTGAGCGAAGAAAGTTCTCCTTCGATTAATTCTCGTTTTATTTCCAAACCAATTAGTAGAAAGAAAATGGACATCAAACCATCATTGATCCAATGCTCGAGTTTTAAGCCAGCCCAAGATTGTTCCCAAAAACCTGAATAAATGGTTTTAAATGGAGAATTGGCTAAAAGTAGTGATAGAAGCGTAACAAAGATTAATACAATTCCCCCAGATTTTTCGTTTTTGAAGAAATTTTTAAAAATGCTTGTTTGCTTCATAATTGACTTAAACCAATTGTTTCAAAGCAATTTCAAAAGCAGCTTTAGCAATGCCCGTTTTACCTGGATTCACTTTGTTTGCATGGATTAAAGCATTTTTAATTGTAGCACTTGTGTCTTCGAAAATACCTTTATCTGTAATCGTTTTTAAATCGTTACTCATTAAATAGGCAAATACTCTTGCCATTCCACAATTAGAAATGAAATCAGGAATCACAGCAATTGAATTATCTGCTTTATCCGCAATTGGCCCAAAGAAAATCTGAGGATCTGCAAAAGGAACGTTTGCTCCTGAAGAAATCACTTCCATTCCTCCGGAAATCATATCGTTTAACTGAGATTCAGTAATCATGCGTGAACCTGCACATGGAATGAAAACTTCTGCTTTCAATTTCCAAATGCGTTCATTCATTTCATCATATGCAATTAAATTTGGATGTGCTAATTCGTTACCGTTTTTAGATAAATACAAGGCTTTTATTTCTTCAAATGTAAAACCATCTTCGTTAATTAATCCACCTACACGGTCAATGATTCCAATGATTTTAGCTCCTTCTTGCGCTAAATAATAGGCTGCAGCAGAACCAACATTTCCCCAACCTTGAACGATTACTTTTTTACCAATCAAGTTGCCACCCCAAATGGAATAGTAATGATGAATTGATTGTGCCACACCATATCCCGTAATCATGTCAGCTATTACTAATTTTTTAGTAACATCAGGTGAAAACGTTTCGTCTTCAATCACTTTTAATACGCCGTATCTTAATTGACCAATTCGATTGATTTTTTGGGCTTCTCGTGGTTGAAAATGTCCGTTAAAAACTCCTTCTTGCGGATGCCAAACTCCGCAATCCTCTGTCATTGGTATTACTTCGTGAATTTCATCTACATTTAAATCGCCACCAGTTCCATAATAATGTTTCAATAATGGTGTAACAGCAGCATACCATCTTCTTAAAACGCCTTCTTTTCTAGGATCTTTTGGATCGAAGTTAATTCCAGATTTTGCACCACCAATTGCAGGACCAGCAACCGTGAATTTTACTTCCATTGTTTTCGCCAATGATTCTACTTCACGTTTATCTAATCCAATTCGCATACGAGTTCCTCCACCAGCAGCGCCACCTCTCAAAGAATTGATAACAACCCAACCTTCAGCTTCTGTTTCTGCATCTTTCCATTCAAATACAATTTCTGGGCGTTTGTTTTCAAACTTTTCAAGTAAATCTTTCATTTTTGCTGTTTTTAAGAAAGTGCAAATTTAATAAATTAAGTGAATTTTGAAGAGCTATTTACGTTTAATTCATCTGAATTAAAGTAATTAAATAGAATTAAGCAAGGTGAAAAACGCCACCGATTGTATCTTTTTTTGCACCTGTTACAGATGCAAGCGCATTGATACGATTTTCCGTATATAAAAAACCTAAATAGGCGAAAATTAACGCTTCTTTAAAGTCGATAATCACTGTAGAAGGAACAATAACCTCACCATTAAAATAATGTTGAATTCGTTCAATTAAGAAACTGTTTTTTGCACCGCCACCAGTTATGAAGACTTTTTTGCAATTGATTCCATTTAAGGTTGTACTGATTTGCAAGGCAATGTGCTCAACAACTGTTCTTAAATTATTTTCGATTTCTTTATCGAATTTTAATAGCGGAAAGAAGAATTCTTCTAACCATTCGGTACCTAAAGATTTTGGACCTTCTTGATTGTAAAAATCTAAACTATTCAATAAATCTAATAAGAAGAAATTGATTTCTCCAGATTTTGCTAAATCCCCATTTTTGTCAAAATCGAGACCTTTTGCTTTTGCTAATTTATTTAATGGGAGGTTTCCAGGGCAAATATCGTATGCAATTATAGTATTTCCTTTTTTGAAACTAAAATTCGCAAATCCTCCAATGTTTAAAAAGGAATCAGCTGAATTTTGAAACAGACCAAAATCACCAATTGGAACAAGCGGAGCGCCTTGACCTCCTTCAACAATATCTCGCGTTCTGAAATCATTAATAACGTTGATTCCTGTGATCGCTGCAATTGTTGCGCCACAACCTAATTGCACCGTAAACCCATTTTTCGGCTGGTGCAAGATGGTTTGACCATGACTTGCAATGGCTGTAATTGTTGATGGATTTATTTTGTAGATTCTTAAAAAGTCATTAACAGCGTTTCCGCAAAAACGACCAATTTCTTTATCTAAGATGAAAATTTGAGCAACAGAGAGTTGGTTGTGAGCTTCTATTTTGGATTTAAGCTCGATTGGAAACTCGACCGATTGTGTAGTTAAAATTTCAAATTCATCTTCTAAAACCTGATTTTTCGAAAAGCTTACATGTACGATATCTAGCCCATCTAATGAGGTTCCTGACATTAATCCGATAAATTCTGATTTTCTCATATTGCAATAAGTGTAAATATAAAAATATTCGTTTAAATTTGCAATCTCAAAGCTAAAAATTAAAATCAGAATAAGCATGAATTTTGAATTAACTGAAGAACAAATTGCCGTTAAAGAAGCAGCTAGAGATTTTGCACAAAATGTGTTGAAATCAGGTGTAATTGACCGCGATAATAACCAACGTTTTCCTGCTGAAGAAATCAAACAATTAGGTGAATTAGGTTTTATGGGGATGATGGTGAGTCCTGAATATGGAGGAAGTGGAATGGATACGTTATCGTATGTATTAGCAATGGAAGAAATTTCAAAAGTTGATGCATCTACTTCTGTATGTATGTCTGTAAACAACTCGTTGGTTTGTTGGGGATTAGAAAAATATGGTTCAGAAGAACAAAAATTAAAATACCTGGTTCCTTTAGCAACAGGCGAAAAAATTGGTGCTTTTTGTTTGTCAGAACCAGAAGCTGGGTCAGATGCAACATCTCAAAGTACAACGGCTATTGATAAAGGTGATCACTATTTGTTAAATGGTACAAAAAACTGGATTACAAATGGTTCTTCAGCTTCTGTTTATTTAGTGATTGCTCAAACAGATGTTGCAGCAGGTCATAAAGGAATTAACGCATTTATCATCGAACGAGGAATGGAAGGTTTTATCGTTGGTGCGAAAGAAGATAAAATGGGAATCCGAGGAAGTGATACGCATACTTTGTTATTCAACGATGTAAAAGTTCCAAAAGAAAATAGAATTGGTGAAGATGGATTTGGTTTCACATTTGCAATGAAAGTTTTGTCTGGTGGTAGAATTGGAATCGCAGCGCAAGCATTAGGAATCGCAGCTGGAGCATTTGAATTATCATTAGCATATTCTCAAGAACGTAAAGCTTTCGGTAAAGAGATATTTAAACATCAAGCAATTGCGTTTAAATTAGCTGATATGGCGACTGAAATTGAAGCGGCTAGAATGTTGGTCTACCGTTCCGCTGTAGATAAAGATATGGGAAGAAATTATGACCAATCTTCAGCAATGGCTAAATTGTATGCATCTAAAGTTGCAATGGAACAAACGGTTGAAGCGGTTCAAATTCACGGTGGTTATGGTTTCGTTAAAGAATACCATGTAGAACGTATGATGCGTGATGCAAAAATCACACAAATTTATGAAGGTACTTCAGAAGTTCAAAAAATTGTTATTTCAAGAGGTTTATTGAAATAAACAACATATGATTCAATGAAAAAGGGAAGATTTAAATCTTCCCTTTTTTTAGTTTATTACTTTTTCTAAGCGTTCTAAACCGATTCCTCGTGAACCTTTTAAAAGGATTAATTTTTTTGTTAGTGGGTTTTGAGTAAAATATATTGCAGCTTCTTCACAATCTGTAAATTGTTGTTCAATTTTTGTTGATTTAATAGCTTTAAATAATTTCCCAACAGTAAAACACGTAATATTTTTAGATTCAATGAAATACACAATTGCTTGGTGTTCTTTGGTTGTTTCTTGGCCTAATTCTAACATATCGCCAATGATTGCAATTTTAGCTTCGTGTTCAATCATTGCAAAACTCTCTAATGCTGATAACATACTTGTAGGATTGGCATTGTAACAATCTAAAATCAAGGTATTGTTTTCCAATTCTTTAACTTGGGAACGATTGTTCTCAGGCTGATAATCTGACAATGCAGCATTGATCAATTCATCTTTCACATTAAATAATTGTCCAAATGTGATGGCCGCTAAATAATTGTAAAAATTATACTTACCAACCATTTTTAGCGAGAGAATAGGAGAGGAGTATACTTCTGTTCTGTATTTTAACGAAATAAATGGCGATAATTTCACCAATTCACCCACTACTGAAGCATTTGAATTTGTTCCGTAACTCAATGTTTTCAAATTAGTTGGTAGATTATTGACCAAAACTTCATCATCTGAATTGAACACAATTGTTCCGTTAATTTTTTCAATTGCTTGGTACAATTCTTTCTTCGTTTTCAACACACCTTCAAAGCCTCCAAAACCTTCTAAATGCGCTTTTCCAATATTGGTTATGATTCCATGGGTTGGTTCACAGATAACGCACAATTCTTCAATGTCTTTGAAACGATTAGCGCCCATTTCAATAATAGCAATTTCATGTTCGGCTGTTAATTCCAAGAGCGTTAACGGAACGCCAATGTGGTTATTTAAATTTCCTTTTGTTGCTAATACGTTATAGCTTGTTTTTAATACAGTAGCGATTAATTCTTTTGTACTTGTTTTACCATTACTTCCTGTAATTCCAATAACTGGAATCGAAAATTTTAATCGGTGGTAGTTCGCTAATTTTTGAAGAAATTCTAAACAATTATTTACAAGAACGATTGAATCAGTTGTTTTATATGCTGATTCATCAATTATAACGTATTTTGCACCGTTTTGTAATGCTTGTTCAGCAAATGTGTTACCGTTGAAATTATCACCTTTTAAACAGATGAATAAGCAGTCTTTTTTTATTGAACGCGTATCTGTACAAACACCTGAAGTTTCTAAAAATAATTGGTAAAGATTTTCCATTTTCGTTTATAGTAAAAAAGCCCGAATCAACGGGCTTTTAAATTTTATAAATTAGAAATTTATTTTTTCTTTTTCTTGCTGTTCATTCCAGTAGGACTTCCAACACGATCCATCGCACATCTGAATCCAATTGCATCAGTTGATTGATCTTCGTCTAAGAATCTTCTGTTTCCAATTGCTAACCAGTAAGCTCTGTCTTTCCAAGAACCACCTTTGTAAACATGTGATTTATCAGAAATCAATGTAGTAGGATGTGCTTTGTTACCATTTTGACCGATTGGTTTTCCATCAATTCCATATTCTTCGTTTCTACTTTGGTACATTACCAATTTAGGATCACGACTTGCTTGGTTGATTGCGTTTTTACGGTCATCATTTTTAAAGTAAATTGAAGACTCAATATCACCATCTAAATAATCTGCGTAATCATCTTTACGGTAATTTAAACGACCAATGTTTTCTTCTTCTGTTACATTTCTGTATTTTAATTTACCAGGTGTATCAGTAATGTATTCATTGAAACCATCTTTCAACATTGAAACGATTTCATAAGCATATTCTTCACCAGCTGTAGAAGTTCTAGGTTCAGTAAATAATTCTTCAAACAATTCTTCTTGAATTAACATGGAAGCTTCTTGATCAAATTTATCATTTTTTAAAGCAATTGCTCTGTCAATGATCTCATTTGCTTTTCTCAATAAAGATAATTCAACTGTATCTTTTGTTTTGTTGTGAGAAACATAAAAAGGATCTGGTGCAACACCTCTTTTAACAGGATTTCTTGAAGAAACTGTAGAAGATAGCCCTTTAACAACTGTATCACTTAATTTATGTTCATCAGCAGTAATTCGTTGAAAACGAACACGTTCAAACTCATTGATGTATTCTTTCATTCCATGAACATCGTATTCTACTTGCGCATTTTTAGTTTCAGTAGAACCTTCGTTATTCAATAATTTTGTTTTGAATACATTTCCTCTGTATGGGCGGAATTCATCAAAGTCTTCAGAAGATAATGGTCTGTAAACATCTAACACCCATTCTGAAACGTTTCCAGCCATGTTGTATAAACCATAATCATTTGGCCAATAAGAATCAACTGGAGCAGTTACATCAGCACCATCATTTAAATTTCCAGAGATTCCCATGTAATCACCTTTTCCTCTAACGAAGTTAGCTCTGATTTGACCTTGGAATTTTTCATTGTCATTACGAACCCAGTGACCATTCCATGGATAAATTCTGCGTTCAGAAATATTTTCTGTACCAGCTTCTAAATTTCCAATCAATCCAGATGCAGCAAATTCCCATTCAGCTTCAGTTGGGAGACGGTAACGCGGTAAAAGCAATCCATCTTCCATGCGAACGATACGCTCACCTAATCTTTTCCCATCTTTTTTAGAAGGATTTAAATTAACTAAGCTATTACGAACACCTTCTTCATATTGACCTGCCAAATAAGCTTCTGTGTTAAATGTTTTATCGTCTTTTTGTTCAGTATTCCAGTCAAAAATTCCTTCTTTAATTAAAATATATTCGTTTACACGATCCGTACGCCATTTACAAAAGTCATTTGCTTGTAACCAAGAAACTCCAACTACAGGATAATCTCTATATGCTGGGTGTCTCAAATAGTATTCAACATATTTTTCGTTGAATCCAAGAGGAGATCTCCAACATAATGTATCAGGTAACGCATTTTTATAAACCATTGGGTAAGATTCATACGCTCTAGAAATCCAATACAAATATTCTAACCAATGAAAATTAGTTACTTCTGTTTGATCCATATAAAAAGATGAAACTGTTACACGAGCAGAACGGCTGTTCCAGTCATCCATAACATCTTGTTCAGATCTTCCCATTGTAAAAGAACCACCTTCAACTAAGATTAAACCAGGCCCAGTCATTTGATCCATAAAAGGAACTTTTTCAAAACCACCTTTATCAGGGTCGTTGAATCCCCAACCTGTAGATGTTGAAGCATCTTTAGAACATGAAGCAATAAACAATCCTGTTATTACCAGTGCAGTTAATTTTAATAATTGCATATTTTTGATTTGATTTTTCATAATTTCAATTCGCAAATTTATACCTTATAAACGTAATTCAGTAAAAAAGTTACATTTTTTTTAGAAAGATGGACAAGAAATCATTTTAAATGATCTTGGTTTCTTTGTACATTTTAAATTAATCCCCATTGAAATCTCGTGAGAACCACCTGATACTCCGTTGTTTAATTTAGAAATTGTAACATCATAACTATATCCTAATTTAAAAGATCCTGTATTTATTCCAATCGTTAAAATAAACGCATCACGGTTTCTCAACCATGTACCAGCACTAAATGCACCGTGTTTAACATACGTACCAATGCTTAATTCTTGGAATCCATTTTGATATTGGTAAATGAAATTCGGCATAATAGAGGTAGTACTTGTGTATTTTGATTTTTTACCAATTGGAATTTCAGCACCCATGTGCGCTGTTAAACGAATTGGCATTGGAGAGTTACCAACGATCATTGATTCATTTGGCATATTTAAATGATGCGCAGCAAATCCTGCAAAGAATGATTTGTTAAAAATCAACATACCGGCAGACGCATCGAAGAATCCTCTAGAACCTCCTCTTGGAACATCACCTGTTGCATAGATAAATCCTCTTCGTGGATCAATCATATCTCCAAATGTCAATTTATCCCAATCTAAGAATTTTTGATACCATGAAGCTCTCGCTCCAATCATCATTTTCCATTTTCTACTTAAAGTAATGTGATAAGAATAGACTAAACCTAACATTGATGTATTGATTGTACCTTGACCTTGTTGATCGTGTGTAGCTAGAACTCCAAAACCACCGTTGATATTTTTGAAATAAGAATCGTAAGACGCACTATAAGTAACATAATTTCCAGTTAGTTGTGGCCATTCATTACGATAGTTTAAGGCAAAACGTGGACATCCTGTTGAACCTGCAAATGCTGGATTTAAATATAATGGATTGGCGTAAAATTGTGTAAAAGTAGGATCTTGCGCATAACTGCTTAAATAAAAGGTAGTTACAAAGCAAGATAGTACCAATAGTTTTAATGCTTTCATTTATAGTCTTTAATATAGTAACATTGAAATCTTTCCAAAGTTAACGGAATTTTTAAATAATTGTTACAAAAATTAAAAATGTTGTAAAATATTTTAATTAAATCGTCGTTTAATGGCTGTATATATTTTATTTTAATTGATATTTGTACTATTCAAAATCTTAACTATTCATGCGATTTATTGTACTTTTAATTCTTATTGCATCTTTCCTTCCGACAAATTTTTCATTTTCGCAAGATGATCAACAGGTAACTATTAATTGGCTAACTCCAAAAAAGTATGTGATAGAAAACGATCAACTAATCGTTCCAACTATTGAAAATCAAGCGTGGGATAATGGGAAACCAACGTTTTATTTTCAAGCGAAAACGAAATTGAAACAAGCAACGATTGATTTAATTCAAGTAGAAACGCAAGTTGCGCCAAATGAAGATGTCGTTTATTTAAAAAAACAACATTATTTAGTTACGAATGAATTACAAGTCGAGTCGAAGCTAACTTCAGACGGAAAACTCAATTACGTAGTTGTTTCGATGTTTCCTTATATACTTAGATCTGGGGTTTACCATCGCGTTACAAAATTCTCGATACACCAAACACCTATTTCTGAAATTAATTTGACTGCTACAAAAAGTTTTAAAAATTCTTCTGTGTTGAAAGATGGATCTGGAATTTGGTATAAAATAGCTGTCCCTAGAGATGGTGTTTATAAAATTGATCAAACGTTTTTAGAAAGTTGTGGCATTTTAACAGCTGGATTAAATCCAAATTCTATAAATATTTTCGGAAATGGTGAAGGGATACTTCCTGAGTCGAATGCTGTTTTTCGTTCGGATGATTTAGTAAAAAACGCCATATTTGTTTCTGGTGATACAGATGGTTCTTTTGATGCAAATGATTTCATTCTTTTTTACGGATGGGGTCCAGATAGAATGGTCTTAAATAATCAGCAGTTCATTAATCAAAAAAATATCTATTCTGATCAATCATATTATTTTATAAATATCAATCAAAATGATACACCTTTAAGAATTGCAACAGAAAATTCTTTATTGACACCAGCTACTTCATCAGTTCAATCGTTTTCTCATTTTGAATCCTATGAAAAAGATCTCGTAAATTTAGTCGGTGGTGGTCAACGGTGGTACGGTGAATTATTTGATGTTGATTTGAGTCAAACATTTAATTTTTCAGTTCCAAACATTGAAACAAGCGCTCCTGTTAAATTAAGAGTTTCTTACGCTACTAATTCAAAATCGGGAACAAGCAACACAATTTCTACATTTGTTAATGGAACTCAGTTAAGTTCGACAAATGTACCAACCGTTGCGAATGATTATTTTTTCACAGAAATTTCTACCCAATTTAATTCAACGAATTCTATTGTTCCATTAACAATTAATTTTACAAGAAGTAATCCTTCTAATCTCATATATTTAGATCGAATATTTTTAAATGCACGTCGCCAATTGAAAGCAGTTGGAAATCAGTTTAATTTTAGGGATATTCCCTCAGTTGGTTTGGGTGCTATTTCAGAGTTCACCGTTTCTAATTTGAACGCAACAGGTTTTGTTTGGGATGTAACAAATCGACAACAACCTAAAAATATTACTGGTACATTCAATGCTAGTAATTTTGTGTTTCGTGTTGCTACAGATACCTTGCGCGAATTTGTTGCTTCGAATGGATCTGTCTTTTATTCACCAGAAAAAATTGGAAGTATAGCCTATCAAAATCTTCATGGATTAGAACAAGCTGATTATTTAATTGTGACGCATATAGATTTTATCAGTCAAGCAGAGCGATTGGCAAATTTGCATCGTGCAAAAGGCTTGTCTGTTCATGTAGCAACCACCGAACAAATTTTTAACGAGTTTAGTTCTGGAATGCAAGATCCAACTGCAATTCGTTTTTTTGCAAAGATGTTTTACGATCGTGGTGTTTCAGCAATTGAAACACGTCCTAAATACATGCTTTTATTTGGTGATGGAACTTATGACCCAAAAAACAGGGTTACTAATAATAATAATTACATTCTGACCTATCAATATTTAGCCGCTGAAAATCATTTAGATGCACTGGTTTCAGATGATTATTATGCCTTATTAGATAATAATGAATCAATCAGTGGTGCTGATTTATTAGATGTAGGGATTGGACGTTTATTGGTTTCAGATTTAACCATGGCGCAACAACAAGTGGATAAAATTGAGCACTATTTGAACAATGGCTCTTCAATTTACGCTGCACAGTCGGTTTCAACTTTTGGAGATTGGCGCAATAAATACACCTTGTTAGCTGATGATGAGCAAGGAGGGTATTTTGTAGAAAACGATTGTGAAGATCAATACCAATACACAACATTGAATCACCCAGAAATGAATTGCACTAAATTGTATTCGGATGCTTTTAAGCAAATAATTACGGCAGGTGGAGAACGTTATCCAGACGTAAACGAGCAATTTAGTCGCCAAGTTGAAAATGGTAATTTGGTACTAAATTATGTTGGACACGGTGGTGAAGTTGGTTTTGCTGAAGAACAAATTTTGATTAATTCTGAAATTACGAGTTGGAAGAATATCAATAAATTGAATTTATTCGTTTCGGCTACGTGTGAATTCACAAAATTTGATGACCCAAAACGTCTCTCGGCAGGTGAATTGGTTTCAATGAATCCAATAGGTGGCGCAATTGCAATGATGACAACTACTCGACCAATTTACATTTCTGTTAATTCAATTATTGGTGAAAAATTTTTCAATAATGTTTTTGAAAGAGATGCTCAAAATAAGCCACGACGTTTTGGGGATATTATTCGTACAGTTAAGAATTCGTCTGGAAGCACCCAAAACAAGCGTTGTTTCATGTTGATTGGCGATCCTGCTTTGCGTATAGCTTTACCTGAAATGAAAGTGCTAATTGATAGCATTAATGGTTTTTCTCCAACTATTTATGAAGACACGATCAATGCGTTGAGTAAAATGAGGGTAAAAGGCCATATTGAAGCTTTTACAGGTGGTGTTTTAACTTCGTTCAACGGTGAATTATCACCTACAATTTACGACAAAGAAAAAGTAAAAAAGACCTTGGGGCAAAACAGTGATTCTCCAATTATTGAATTTAAAACACAAGATGCAATTATATACAAAGGAAAAGTTTCAGTTGTGAATGGTTATTTTGATTTTTCATTTATTGTACCGAAAGATATTGACTATGACTTTGGGAAAGGAAAACTGAGTTTGTATGCTACAAATTTTAGTATTGATGCTGCCGGTCAAGATAAACGATTTACGATTGGAGGAATTGATCCAGTTGGTATTTCAGATGACAAAGGTCCAGATATTGAGTTGTATATGAATGATTACACCTTTGTAAATGAAGGCTTGACAGATGCGAATCCA
>CANLIL010000057.1 GCA_947491305.1 Flavobacteriales bacterium
AAGACGATTTAGTGTTCGGGATTATTATCTTATTTATCCTAACGCCACTCATTGTTCTAGGATTGGCTGTTTTTGGTTATTACGCTTTAGTTGGTGAATACGACGAGTGATAGCTCCATAGTTTATAGAATAACGCCCGGCAATTGTCGGGCGTTTTGCATATTAAAAATATTTATTCATCAACATGTAATCGATGTTATTTTCTTGTGAATGGCAGCTAACACATGATTTCCCTTTCAGAGATGCTGGTGCAGCAGATGTGTTGTTTGAGTTAATGTAACCCCAAACCCAACCTTTTGCATCGGCATCTGTACTTGAAGCATTTTTGTATAATATTGCGTAGCGTTCCAACTTTTTATCCGCATCGTACAACTCTTTCATAATTAAAGATCCTTCAGGGAAATTAACACCTTCCATGATTCTTCCGTTACTATCCAACATGGCTGCCGCAATGGCATTATAGCGTGTTCTCAGCAAGGGATTTGAATGACCAGTTCCAGAACTTTTATCTAAATATTCTTCGCTGTTTTTGTACCAAACAAAGCCGTCTTTTTTTTCTGCCATCTTAAATAGTTCATAATCAGTTTCAGAGAATGTTTTATCATTTTTAAAACAAGAAGATAAGAAAATAAGTGGTGCAATTGCTAGCATTTTAACGTGTGGTTTCATACTTTTTTAGTTTTTTACTTATACTGGTTCATAATATTATAGAAGATTCCAATGCTATTGTACACTGGAAATAATTCATACGTTGTTTGATTGAATTTTATAAAGCTGGAAAGATCAGCCGTTGTTTTAATTCCAAATTTGTGGCCGTGACCTCTGCTGTCTAAGGCAGAAAAAGCAATTTCAGATATAACACCGAAACGCAAATAGTAACCCGTCATTTTTGCAGCTTTTGCATCGACATTGTCTGGATGGTCTAATTTTTGCATGTATGGAATTGCAGCGTAGAACCCAAAATTTAAATCAACTGCACGGAATAAATTGTTTTTCATTGGGTTGTGCTCCAACGGCAAACGAAATCCAAATTGAAGAGGAATTTGAAAATAGCCAGTAGAAAAGCGTAGATTATTCCCTAAACTATCGGTTAAATTTGCCCCTCTAGACATGATATTTACCCCAGTTTTTAAAGTCCAAATAGCACTTGAGTTTTTTTCTTTAAACAACCATCCGTAATTAATACTTCCGTCCAATGTTGGCACATAGTCATTCTTTTTGAAATTATAGGTTCCTGTTGGTGTTTGAAAAGTTGTATAGTTCGTATTCACACGCACAGCATTGGCTGTCAATCCAATTTCTAAGAAGTGCTTGAATTTCAGCAAAGGATCTTGTGGCTTTTTAATCATCATGTAGTCTTTATTTTCTGGAGTAGCAGTTGTCACTTGAGCATAACTTGTACATGCTGCTGCAAACAAGATTGTAATTGATAATATGTGTTTTTTCATCGCATTAATTTTAAGTTAGAAAAATAAAATCGTTGTATCAAATATAGTTTTTTTAGTTAATTAGTTTTCAAAAGAACTTCTTTCTTTTGAAGTTTTGAGTTGAAGGTTTTAAGTTTTGAGTTGAGACTTTAGCAGAACTTCGTTCTTTTAAAAGTATTGAGTTGAGGGTTTTGAGTTGAGATCTATACATTGCAACGATTTAGTTTTAATTATTTCATTGTTTAATTGCTTCATTATTTCATTATCTAATTGCTTCATTCTTGTAATCTTGTCTCTTGCCTCCTTAAATCTTGTCTCCTTAAATCTTGTCTCCTTAAATCTTACAATGCATTCGCAACAATCTCATCAACCACCAACGGATCCAATAGGGTAGAAGTATCGCCTAAGTTTGAAGTGTCGCCTTCTGCAACTTTCCGCAAGATGCGGCGCATGATTTTTCCAGAGCGCGTTTTTGGTAAACCTGTTACAAATTGAATTTTTTCAGGTAACGCAATTTTACCAATTTCAGCAACAACCGTTTCAACGATTTCACCTTTTGACATTGCTTCGTCTTCCACTGCTCCATCCATTACCACAAAGGCATAAATTGATTGTCCTTTAACGGGGTGGGGATAACCTACAACAGCAGATTCAATGACATGGCTATTGGTATTGATGGCATTTTCAATTTCAGCTGTTCCAAAGCGGTGACCAGAAACATTGATGACATCGTCAATACGACCAATGATGCGGTACATGCCATCTTCGTCTCTTTTCGCACCATCTCCAGTGAAGTAATAGCCTTTATAATGCGAGAAATAATTAATTCTACAACGTTCGTGATCGCCATACGTAGTTCGAAGCATGGATGGCCATGGCGCTTTGATACACAAGTATCCTTCCACATTCGCTTCTTGAATTTCTTTGCCTTCTTGGTCCAACAATACAGGATGAATTCCAGGCATTGGGTAACCTGCATATGTTGGCTTCATTGGGGATAAATTTCCAATTCCAGAAATCATAATTCCTCCGGTTTCTGTTTGCCACCAATTGTCTGTAATTGGGCAACGTTCTTTTCCAACGTGTAAATAATACCATTTCCACGCTTCTTCGTTGATGGGTTCCCCAACGGTTCCCAACACTTTCAAGGAATCTAAACTGTACGACAACACGTGGTCTTCTCCGAATGCCATCAACGATCGAATGGCTGTTGGCGCCGTTAAAAACTGAGTTACACTGTGTTTATCGATGATTTGCCAGAATCGTCCAGGATCTGGGTAGGTTGGAATTCCTTCAAACATCACTGTTGTTGCACCAGATAAAAGCGGTCCATAAACAATGTAGGAATGTCCTGTAATCCAACCAATATCTGCTGTACACCAATAAATATCTGATGCTTCGTATTGGTAAACATTTTGGAACGTATAGGCTGTGTAAACCATATATCCGCCGCAGGTATGCACAACGCCTTTTGGTTTTCCTGTCGAACCAGAAGTGTACAAAATAAACAACATATCTTCTGCATCCATTGGTTCTGCTGGACAAACGATTGATTGATCTTTCACAACATCGTGCCACCAACAATCGCGGTCTTCCACCATCGTTGGCATCCAACCTAAGCAATCGTGAACAATTACCGTTTCAACAGATGTACACAATTCTAATGCTTCATCGATGACACGTTTCAATGGGATTTGTTTTGCCCCACGGTTTAATCCATCTGCTGTAATAATCATTTTTGCTTGTGCATCATTGACACGGTCAGCCACCGCTGTTGCTGAAAATCCAGCAAAAATAACGGAATGAATTGCTCCAATGCGCGCACAAGCCAAAACAGCAATCATTAACTCAGGAATCATGGGCATGTAAATACATACGCGATCGCCCTTTTGAATTCCTTTTGCTTTTAAACCGTTGGCAAATTGGCACACACGGTTGTGTAATTCTTGGTATGTGAAGCGTATAACGTTTTCTTTTGGGTCATTTGGCTCCCAAATTAAGGCGATTTTGTTTCCTCTTTTTTCTAAATGTCGGTCAAGGGCATTTTCTGTAATGTTTAATTTAGCCCCTTTGAACCATTCAATTTTTGGCTCATCGAAATTCCATTCAACAACGGTATCCCATTTTTTTTGCCAGACAAATTCTTCTGCAATTTCCCCCCAAAATCCTGCTGGATCTTCGATGCTTTTTGCATATTTTTCTTTGTATTCTTCGAATGACTTGATTTGTAAGTTTGCGTTCATTTTATGGGAATTATTAGCGATTGTAAGGTAATAATTGTTTTATAAATACACGAATTTTTCATTAAAATTTTATTTAATGCGTACATTTGACAACGCATGGAAAATCAAATTTGTTTAATTGGATGTGGATGGTTAGGGCTTCCTTTAGCAGAGCAATTGCAACCGATGTTTAAAGTTGTAGCAACTTCACGCGCTGCAGAAAAATGCCAACTTTTGAACTCAAAAGGAATTGAAGCCATTGAAATTAAAAATAACACGTGGACTTTGCCAGAACATGTAATTAATTCTGCTTGGGTAGTTTTTATGATTCCGCCAAGTGGACTAGAAGATTATGTTGCCTTTACCAAAAATAGTTTACACCAATTTCCATCCACTACAAAAGTGATTTTCACCAGTTCAATTGGTGTTTATGAACCTAGCTTGGAAGTTATAAATGAACAAAGTAATCTTATTCAAAATCACCCACTTGTTTTAGTGGAAAACTACATTCAACAAACATTTGCTCAAACCTATTCACTTCGTTTAGCTGGATTGATTAATGCGCAACGCCATCCTGCAAAGTATTTGAGTGGAAAAGAAAATTTGAACCCAATGCAAGTGGTGAATTTGGTGCATCAAGACGATGTGCTAGCTGTGATTCAGACAATTATTTCAGAACAACCTTCCGAACAAACATTCAATATTTGTTACCCAGCGCACCCAACACGTAAAGAATATTACACCCAACAAGCGCTAAAATTAAACCTGCCTCTTCCAATATTTACGAATCAAAACGAGGTAGGAAAACAAATTGATGGTCAACGCATTGAAAGTGCCTCTTCGTTTCATTATAGAGCTTCGATTTTTTAACAAAAAATAAATTTATTATTCCTTTCTAACCTAATTATTTCAATAAATTTGTTTGTTAATTGGATATGAAACAAGTAATTATATTCTTCTTTTCATTTTTTATATACACTCAATCGTATGCTTCACATATTGTTGGTGGTGATATTTATTACGATTATTTAGGGAATAATAATTACAAGTTTTACATCAATGTTTACCGAGATTGTCACTCCAACGGTGCAGAATACGATGATCCGCTTTTTTTGGAAGTTTACAATCAAGCAAATGTTAGTGTTTACCATTTGTCGGTTCCTTTTCCTGGTCACGTTAATTTACCAGTTTCTTTTAATAATCCTTGCGTAACGCCACCATCAAGCATTTGTGTTGAAAAAGCAGTTTACACAGTTACCGTTAATTTGCCGCCAATAGTTGGAGGTTATACCGTTTCATACCAGCGTTGTTGCAGAAATCCGAATATCATTAATTTGATAAGTCCTGACAACACCGGCTTCACATTAACAACACATGTTCCTGGTTCTGAAACAGGAATGTCCATAAATAGTAGTCCGCGGTTCACGAATTATCCGCCGCTATTATTGTGCAACAACGAACAATTAATATTCGATCATTCTGCTACAGATCCTGATGGCGATCAATTGATTTATTCATTGGTTACGCCAAGTGCAGGGGCAAACTCAGCTGTTCCTGCTCCAGCCGTTGCGCCACCTCCACCGTATCCAATTGTTTCTTGGGCAGCAACATTCAATGCTTCCAATCCGTTGGGACCTGGCGCTACCATTCAAATAAATCCAACAACAGGTTTGCTAACTGCAACGCCATTGTTAACAGGTTTATTTGTTGTCGGAATTCGCGTGCAAGAATACAGAAATGGCGTTCTTTTGGGTGAAACGGTGCGTGATTTCTTATTTACGGTTTTCAATTGCACCATTACCATGCAAGCAGTTTTACCCTTACAAACAGAATTAGCAACCTTTGTTTCTTTCTGCCAAGGCTTAACTGTTCAGTTTGAAAATGATTCATACGGCGGCACCAATTATGCGTGGGATTTTGGCGTTGCAGGAACAGCTACAGATGTCAGTTCTACTTTTGCCCCAACATTTACCTATCCTGCAGATGGCATTTATACCGCGCAATTAATTGTAAATCCAGGTTGGCCGTGTACCGATACCGCTACGATGCTTGTTAATGTTAACAATCAATTGCAAACCTCCTTCGTAACGCTTGATTCCATTTGTGTGATCAATAATTCTTTTGATTTTTACAGTTTGACCAATAATTTAATACCTGTCAATGTTTCTTGGGATTTTGGTCCGAATGCAGCCATACAATTTGCTAATACAGCCAATGTATTAAATCAATCGTTTACTACTTCCGGTTATATTCCAATTGCTCTTTCTGTTTCGTCAGGAACCTGCACAGATACGTATTTTGACTCAATTTACATTTTTCCAAAAGCAATTGCTGAAATTGATATTCCAACGGACATTGCATGTTTAGGTTTAACCGTTCCTTTTGGAAATTTATCTCAAAATGCCTACAATTACAATTGGACGTTCAATAGCTCGCCGCCAATTGCGTTAACTTCAACTAGTCCTACGGTTACCTTTCCAACTAGTGGAACGTATACCGTAACATTAATTGCCAATTCTACAGGACTTTGCAGCGATACAGTTTCAGAAACTTTTACTGTAAATGAGCTTTTATCAATTACGTATACTAGTAATGATTCATTGTGTATAACAGGCAATTCGTTTCAGTTCGACGGACAAATGACAGGGCCAAGTTTCACACAATACGCTTGGGATTTTGGCACCAATGCAACGCCGCAATTTAGCACCTTATTGGACGTTTCAAATGTCGTGTTTTCAACTGCAGGATTCCATCCAATCACTGTTTCCGCTTTTTTTGATCAGTGTTTAGTTACGTATACAGATAGTGTTTTTGTCTACAGCGAACCAATTGCGAATTTCACTACCGAACCAGGTCCTTTTTGTGCGCCGGATGCTGTGCAATTTATCAATTTAAGTGCAGCTGATGCGCCGTTAAATTACTTTTGGTCGTTTGGAGATGGCGCAAGTTCGTTGTTACAAAACCCGAATCATTATTATCCAAATGCTGGAACCTATTCAATTGGTTTAACCATTTTTGCTACAGAAGGTTGTACGGATACAATTACCTTGTTTCAACCAGATTTTGTGACGTTGCATCCTTCCCCAGTTGCTAATTTTACAGTTTCACCGACTTACACAGATATTTGTCATGCTGCGATTGAATTTACCGATCAATCTTCAGGTGCTTTTTCTATTTTTTATTTATTTGATGACAACGGAAACATCGCCTCTGTGCCATCGTTAACCTATACGTATTTAACGAGTGGTTATATGCGTCCAATGCAAATTGCAACCAACGAATTTGGCTGCGATGACACAGCTTACAGAGAATTGTTTATTGAACCGTTTATCGTTTATTTCCCGAATACATTTACACCCGACAAAGACGAGTTCAACAATGAGTTTAATGGAACATTTGCACTTGAAATGTTAGCGTGGAACTTGCAAATTAGGAATCGTTGGGGCGAAGTAATTTTTGAATCGAACGATGCCAAAGTTGGCTGGGACGGCACGTACAATGGAACAATCATGCAAGACGGGAATTATTTGTATGAATTGAATTATGTGAGTTGCGAAAAACCACAACTAACGCAAGTGCTAAGAGGTCACTTAAATTTATTGCGCTAAAAAGTACACGTTTCAAAAAACTGCGTAACTTTGCTGCATGAACCACTTGAAAGACATCCTCAATATCTTTTCCCATTTGAATTTTTACCGAAGTTGGAACTTAGTAACATTACGCGTTTCATTTTATTATGGGAAAATAGTAAAACGTCCGATCCATTTTGGGCAACCGTTCACCTTGTCGATTGAACCAACAACAGCGTGTAATTTAGCGTGTCCAGAATGCCCAAGTGGCTTAAAACAATTTACGCGTCCAACAGGGAAACTCAACTTAGAATTGCATGAAAAAATGCTGCAACAAATTCATAAATCTGTATTCTATGTTAACTATTATTTTCAAGGAGAACCGTTCTTAAATCCTAAATTTTTATCGCTAATTCGCCAAGCGAAGCAGTACAATATTTACACAGCAACATCCACCAATGCGCATTTTATCGATCAAAAGAAAGCGGAAGAAATTGTTCAATCAGGTTTAGATCGTTTGATTATCTCAATTGATGGTTTAACGCAAGAAACTTATCAAAATTACCGGGTCAATGGGAAATTAGATAAAGTGATTGCGGCGACTAAATTCTTACTTGAAGCTAAAAAACAAGCCAAAAGCAACACGCCCTTTTTAATTTTTCAATTTTTAGCGGTTGCACCCAACGAGCATGAAATCCCAGAAATTTATCAATTAGGAAAATCGTTAGGAATCGATGAGGTACGCATTAAAACAGCCCAATTGTATGATTACGAGCATGGAAATCCACTAATGCCAAAAAATGAAAAATATGCGCGTTACAAACAGCAAAAAGATGGAACGTATAAATTAAAATACAAAACGGGCAATCATTGTTGGCGCATGTGGTCGGGAAGTGTTTTGACTTGGGACGGAAAAGTTGTGCCCTGTTGTTTCGATAAAGATGCACAGCATATTTTAGGTTCACTAGAAACCGCTAGCTTTCAAGAAATATGGGGAAATAAAAACTACCAAGCTATGCGCGGCGCAGTTCTTACGCAACGCAACGAAATTGAAATTTGTAAAAATTGTTCCGAAGGCGCGAAAGTTTGGGCGTAGATTTGTTGAATGTGATTTTTGTTTACTGAACTTAAGTTCAATGAATTTAATAAAACTATCCTATTAAAATTATAAGTAATTGACCATTTTCTGAAAGAACTTCTCCAATTGTAATTGATGATTTTTAGTATGCGTTATTTTGATTTAATAAAAATAAATTAATATAAGGGATTCAAATTGAATTATATAATTCGATATAGATTCATTTATTTCAATTGCTTTTTTACAATTATATGTATCAAGAGTGTATCAAATAATCTAAGTTGTCTAATTATATTTGAAACTACAAACTACCTTAAAAGTCTTGATTAAAATAATAACAATGAAAATTCAAACAGTTAAATATTTCATTCATTTAATCGAGAAAGGCCGAACTGGATCTCCTTCAGAATGTGCCCGAAAGTTAATGGTTACTGAACGCACCATCTATTTTTACGTGAAACGCTTGAAATCGGATTTGGAAGCACCGATTGTTTACAATAAGTTTCGTAATTCCTATGAATTTAGTCGCCCAGGGAAATTAAATTGGGAGTGGGTTCAAAAAATAAATTAGTAACTGAACTTTTTTTTCAGTGTCACGAAGTTAATTTGTGTTAGAATTTAGCGTGAGAATACTACTATGAATTTTAAAAACATTCAACTTTTAAGTGAATTAATAGAACAAAAAAACACAGGATCTCCAGCTGATTTAGCGAAAAAACTAGCTGTTTCCGAACGAATGATTTATAAGTATTTAGACATACTAAAAGAAGAATTTAATGCGCCAATTGATTATTGTCGAAAAAAACAGTCTTATTTTTTTACAGAAGAAGGCGAACTAGATTTAAGGTGGAAAGATATTCAACAATAATAATTTAAAAAACCTACCAACATAAACCGCTCTAAGGTTAATTAATTTTAAATAACGTAACTTCTAAAATTAATTAATATGAAAAAAACAATTCTAAAATTATCGTTTTACACATTTATTTTGTTCTCAGTTGCTAGCTGTGGCTCATCATCTGATGAAACAAAAAATGAAATTGAAGTGCCTGAAGTTGTAGAAGAACAAGTTCAAGATTTTTCTTCTTTAACTTCTGCTGAAGATGCAATGAACGAGTATAAATCTATGTTAGAAGAATATTCTGAAAATGTTAAAAACGGAGATGTTGAAGCTGCAAATGAAATCAAAACAAAATTAGCAGAATTAAAAACCTTTGCAGAAGGGAAATTTAGTTCAGATGATTTAAAAGCATTGGTTAATTTAACTTCAATCGCTGCGCAATTAGAAGCAGGTAAATTAGTTGATTTATCGAAAGCGTTTAATGCGTATGATCAATCATTGAAAGCATTAGAAAGCATTCCGATGGATGAAGATACAAAAGCAGCAATTGAAGCATCAAAAGATGCGATGCAAGGACTTGAAGGACTAAGTAATTTCTAATAAATTAAATCTAGTAGCCCTTAATTAGCAATAATTAAGGGCTATTTAACTTTTACAACATGAGTATTAAAAACGATATTAAAAAAGGCGCTGTTAATTACGCTAAAGACGAAATTAGAGATGCTGCAGAAGAAAAAGTAGTTAGCTTTTTACCTTGGTATGTCCAATTTTTTTGGTGGCCAATCAAAGGTGTGCTTTTGTTAATTTCATGGCCAATTCGAATTCTAATCAAAAAGAAATAAAAATAATAACGCATTATATCCTAAAAACATGTACGACGAACAAATTGAAAACCTTATCAATCTTGCTTTAGCAGATGGTGAGTTAACAGAAAAAGAAAAACAAATACTTTTCAAAAAAGCAGAAGCTGCAGGAATAGATTTAGACGAATTTGAAATGGTCTTAACTTCTAAGTTGTTTGAAAAACAACAAACAATGAAGGAAGCGGCTCCAACAGTTGCCTCTCCAAAATCTGATAAATTTGGAGATGTTAGAAAATGTCCAGCTTGTGCCTCAATTTTGCAATCTTTTCAAACAAAATGTGATGATTGTGGTCATGAGTTTAGAAATATTGATGCCGTAGGTTCTTCTCAAAAGTTATTTGATTTATTACAAGCGGCAACATTAAGAAACTCAAAAGCTTTAACAGATCTTGAGCATCAAAAAAATGAACGTCTAGCAGCGCTTTCTCAAAAACATAACAGTGACGGTGCAATGGTTAAAATCTTTGCAGGTAAATCTCGTGCTCAAAATCAAGAGGAAGAAAGAGAAGATTTAATACGCGAACTTGATCACGGACGTGTGAATATTGAAAAAAGTATTCAAAAAGAAAAAGCAAATATTATTAAAAACTTTCCAGTACCGAATTCTAAAGAAGATTTGCTAGAGTTATTGGCAATGGCTTCAAGTAATTCATATGACAACGATGGTTATGTTGGAATTGAAGAAGAAGTTTGGATTCAAAAAACAGATCAAATTTACTCTAAAATAAAAGTTACGGCGGATAAGGATCCTGAATTATTAGAGCAAGCAACAAATATGGTTGTGTCTTTAATGAAAAAATTACCTTCTAAGTATAAGAATTTTACAACCTTCCCTGAAGCAATGAAAGGTAAAATTTTAACAGAATTGGATAATGATAAAAAAAGAAATTGGGATAACAAAGTTAAAGTTGGAAAGCCTTATGTAATTGCAATGGGTGCTTTATTGTTGTTATTGATTTTATCCTTATTATTAAAATGGGGGCTATTTTTGTTTATTTCTATAGTAGGTATCGCTATAACAGGTGTTTTATTAAATAAAGCACTTAAAAACAAAAACGGATTAAACTTTTAGTTCTAAAAAAATATAAATATGGGGTTATTTGGGAGTAAGTCGGAAGGCGGAATGATGGATGTCATCCGCTGTGATGAGCAAGAATATCTTGTCTGGAAATGGAGGCCATCTGGCGATGCAAATTCGACTAAAAAAGAAAATTCAATTCGTTTTGGAAGCAGTCTGCGGGTAAAAGACGGTGAAATGGCAGTTTTTGTCTACCAACAAAAAGACGGATCGATGCAAGACTATATTGAAGGTCCATATGACCAAACAATAAAAACTGCAAATTTCCCCATATTAACGAGTATTGTTGGCCTTGCCTTTGGAGGGGCATCACCATTTCAAGCAGAAATTTATTTCATCAATTTAGCTGGAAATATGCAGGTAAAATTTGGCGTGCCTTATTTTGATGTATTTGACCCAAGATTTATGGATTTCGCTGTTCCAATGGCGGCAAGAGGCACAATAACTTTTAACATTACCGACTATAAAAGCTTTATTAAACTTAATCGATTAATAAATTTTGAATTAGAAGATTTCAACAAGCAAATTAAAGATGCTGTTATAAAATATGTTAAGGGTATTATTACAAATATTCCATCTGATGCTGGGATTCCTGTTTTACAAATGGAGCGAAAATTGTTAGATATTAACGATTTAGTAGCTTCCAAATTAAAAGCACGACTCGAATCTGATTTTGGTGTAAACATGAAAGGGTTTGATTTAGCAAATATTGACGTTGATAAGGAAAGTGAAGGTTACGCTGAATTGAGAAAAGTTACAGCGGATCAAACAACTAAAACAACAGTCGCTCAAACGGATGTTAACATCAAAAACATGAATGACATGCAAGGTATAAATGCCATGAATATGGACGAAACCTTGAGAATTCAAAGAGAAGAGGCGCAAAGAGCTCAAAAATTGCAAACAGAAACGAATTTTATTGGGGCACATGCACTCAATCAACAATCGGATGTTTTGAAAACAGCAGCTCAAGGTCTCGGTGAAATGGGATCTATGAATAGTGGCGGCGGCGGCGGAATGAATCCTGCTGGAATGATGACTGGCATGGCGCTTGGTGGCGCAATGGGCGGACAAATGGCAGGAATGATGAACCAGATGGGACAAACTATGAACCAACAACAAAATACTCCGCCACCACCACCTCAAATCCAATACAGTGTTGCTGTAAATGGTCAAACTGCTGGACCTTTTAATATGCAGCAATTACAGCAAATGACTCAAAATGGTCAGTTAACCCTTGATTCTCATGTTTGGAAAGATGGAATGGCAAATTGGGAAATGGCGCGCAATGTAAGTGAACTTTCTTCACTGTTTAGTAATGCGGCACCACCACCACCACCTCCTCCTTCAATGTAAGCTAAAGTAACATAAATTTTTTCGATAACTAACGTATTTATTATTTATGGATGATCATGATTTTTACTCGGTCAACAGATTAGTTGAATTTGGAATGGGGATGTCTATTGCCCAACAAATGGTTAAGACAATGAATGAAAGCATGAATAACATGCACATTCCTGGAGCAATGAATCCAATAAAGACTGACACGCCTAATTTATATTATGCCATTTTGGATGGCGCTCAAGCAGGGCCTTTTTCAGAACAAGAAATTGCACAATTAATTGGTAATCTAAAGGTTACTAGAGAAACGTTGTTTTGGAAACCTGGCATGTCAAAATGGGAATTAGCGGAAAGAATACCAGAAATATTAAAAATAGTTGCACTTACACCTCCACCAATTCCAGAAAATCTATAAAAATGAAAATTAATACATTTAAATCCGTAATCGCGTTTAGTATAAGTGCGTTGCTTTCCTATGGTTTATACAATATACCATCTTCAGGGATGAATAATATCGTATGTATCGGTAGTTTTATTTTTTTTATTGTCACTTTAATGCCAGCATTAGGACTTCATTTTAACTATTCAAGAACAAATACGAACATAAAAACCTTGTCGGCTGTATTTTTTATTGTTGGGTTAATTTCGAATTGTCTTTTTTCCTTTTCATCTTTTTCAATTCCATTTTATGTGATGCTAAACGGGATACTTTTACTTGTTTTTTTACTCGCTACATATTCTATTTTTAAAGCTGAGCAATAAGTTAGTCATGAAACAATTTTCTAGAAAAGAGCTGTTTGCTTACAAATTTGAACAAACAATATCTAAAGGTCCAACAAGCGTAATTAAATGGTTAGCATTAATATCATTATTTACGGTTTTGTTATTAGGCTTATTAATTCTAATTTTTGGTATTTCAGATAACCCAGACGGTAAAGAAGGAATCGGGTTTATAGAAGGATCCTGGCAAAGTTTAATGGCAACTTTGGATTCAGGAACAATGGGTGGTGATGAAGGCTGGTTATTTCGTATGGTCCGATTTGCAGCCACTATCCTTGGGATTTTTATCATATCAATATTAATTGGTAGTATTTCTTCTGGAATCGACCAAAAAATAGATGATTTAAAAAGAGGCCGATCAAAAGTGATTGAATCAAACCATACGCTTATATTAGGTTGGTCTGAAAAAATATTTTCAATCATAAGTGAAATTGCAATTGCTAACGAGAATCAGAAGAAACCGTGTATTGTGATTTTATCTGAAAAGGACAAAATTGAAGCTGAAGATGAAATTCATTCGAAAGTAAAAGATTTAAAGAATACTAAAATAGTTATTCGAAATGGCGATCCATTAGATTTAAATGATGTTGATATTGTTAACCCTAACGGAGCGAAATCAATCATTGTTTTATCACCGGATAACGAAAAGTCAGATATGTATGTTATTAAAACGGTATTAGGAATAACAAAATCTCCCAATCGTTTTGAAAAAACATACAACATAGTTGCTGAAATTTCGAATGAGAAAAATATGGAGGCTGCTGAATTAGTTGGTAACAACGAAGCTATTTTTATTCTTTCTTCCGATATTATTTCAAAAGTAGCCGCGCAAACTTCCTTGCAATCGGGTTTAAGTATTGTTTACAGTGAATTGTTATCTTTTGATGGGGATGAAATTTATTTTAAACACGAAGCATCATTAATTGGTAAAACATACCAAGATGCACTTTTTGCTTACAAGGATTCAGCGGTAATTGGTGTCTTCACAGATGAACAAAACGTCTTGATAAATCCAGATAAAGGATATGTTCTGAAAGAGAATGATGAAATTATTGCAATTTCTGAAGATGACGATACAATCGTATTAAATAGTTCACCAACTGCGAATACCTTGCCGCAACATGTCGGGAAAGAAAGTGTCGAAATTCAAAAGGATACGAAAACTTTAATTTTAGGGTGGAATCTAAATGGCATAAAAATTATTCAAGAATTAGACAATTATACCACTAATAATTCTGAAATCGTTATCGTTGCAGAATTAAACGATGGTGACAAGTCAGAAATAGAACAGCTTTCTAAAAGACTTAATAATTTAAGTATTTCCTTCTCCGAAGGCGAAATTAACGATAAACAAACATTGTTAGCGCTGAATCTAGAAAAATTCAATAATGTTATTGTCTTGAGCTATAAAGATTTAGAAATTCAAGAAAGTGATGCCAAAACATTAATTTGTTTGCTTCATCTCAGAAATATCAGTTTAGCATTGAACAAACAATTTAATATTGTTACTGAAATGCTCGATATTAAAAATAGAGCACTTGGAAAAGTGGCAAAAGCAGATGATTTTATTGTTGGGGATAATTTAATCAGTCTAATGATTAGTCAATTAAGTGAAAATCAAAACTTGAAAAGTGTATTTGATGAATTATTAAAGGCAGAAGGCTCTGAAATTTATTTAAAACCTGCAGCGCGTTATGTAAGCTGCGGAACTCCTGTAACTTTCTATACAATCACTGCAAATGCATTAGAAATCAGCGAAACAGCTATTGGTTACAGATTAAAAAAGAATGAAGAAGATAGCGCGCAGAATTTTGGAATTAAGTTAAACCCAAACAAAGAAAAATTAATTGAGTTTAGCGAAGAAGATTTTATTATTGTACTTAGTGAAGACTAAAATATAGCTTCAAAATTTTACCCCTACCTAACAAAAAAACAGCTAAATCTATTCAGGTTTAGCTGTTTTTTTATTGCAACTTTTTAGGCATGAAAAACACCATGCTTTGCAGATAATCTATACATAACAACGATAAACACTCGAATTAGCACGAATAAATTAGTGTCAATTCGTGCCTTCGTGGCAGAAAATGAGTAAAGAACTTCGTGCCTTAGTGGCAGAAAATAAGTGAAGAACTTCGTGAAAATTCGTGTATTCGCCTCAGAAAACCACACTTATCTTAATTTATAAACACAAAAAAAACGCCTCAAATAAGACGTTTTCAATAAAGTAAAGAAATTTTATTCTTTCGTTGCTTCTTCTTCGAAGATTCTTTTTGGGCGCATTTGCTCGAAAACACCTAATGTAATCCAAAATGGTAAAATGAAACCCATTAAAAATAACAACATCCAAAATGCCATTCCTGCAATTAAAAGAAACAAAACTATACCGAAAACGCTCATCTTTT
>CANLIL010000058.1 GCA_947491305.1 Flavobacteriales bacterium
AAAGGAATTTGTCCCGTCAAAATGCAGGTATTGGGCGTACTTTCAAAGGCGTAATCTTTTACTGTAAATGAAGTTGCAGTTGCTACAACATCTAATCTTACCCAGCCATAATATGTATTTGTTCCAACATTTAATTTTAATGCTAAATACTTATCTGTTTGCCCTATCCAGTTTCCACTACTTGAACTAAATGCTAAAAACCCAGGATTGTTTGGGCCATACCACGAAGAGAGCGTATCGCAAATGGAAGTGTTTGAAGTCAAAGCCCAAGGAAAATAATTAGCACCATCGAATACACCCGCATAAGCATTGTCGTTTTGAGGAAGACAAACAATTTTATCTGTTGCACCCATTTGAATAACAAAATCATCAATCGAATCATTATTTAAATCCAAAGTATAAGTTGCATTGGGTGTCGCATCAGGGATATCGGTGTAGCTAATTTGAGCAAATAAGCTACTGTTACAAAATAACAATAAACAAAAAGTCACAAAATTTTTAAGAGTATTCATTTTTGTTTTATTTTCTTATGGATATGCATTCACTTGCACATCAAATATATTTACATTTTTAATTAAATAACACAACTTATTCTAATTTTTCACCAAAAAATCATTTAATGAATAGTACTAATAAAAATCACACACTTTTTACAACTTTTCCTTCCATTTCCACTAACTTTGCATTCAAATGGAAAAGATGGATCAAAAAATAGTGGTTTACCACAATCCGCGCTGTTCGAAGAGCCGTTGTGCATTGGATTTTTTCAATGAACGCCAACTCGATTTTACAGTAGTGGAGTATTTGAAAGATGTACCAACCAAAGCGAAATTGACCACCATTATTGAACAATTGGGCATTGCGCCCGAAGCATTGATCCGTAAAGGCGAGGAAGAATACAAGCTCCATTTTAAGGGAAAATCCTTGTCTAACGACGAATGGATTGCAGCAATGTTGCAATTTCCGAAACTTATTGAGCGTCCTATCGTAGTAGTAGGAGGTAAAGCAGTTGTTGCGCGTCCAACGGAACGTATTTTAGAACTGCTTCCAACAATTGATAACACAAAATAGGGGAGTAAAATCCCAATGAAAAGCATGAGAACGAAGTATTTTGACTTGATTGACCAAACATTTGATTTTCCACAAAATGAATTTCATTTACGAGAAGATAACTTGTTTTTTCACGGTATTGATTTGATGCGCTTGATTGAAGAGTATGGTACGCCTTTGAAATTCAATTATTTGCCTCAGATTTCTAACAACATCCAACGCGCAAAAGGTTGGTTCCGTGAAGCAATCAGTAATTTAGGTTATTCAGGGAATTACTATTATTCGTACTGTACAAAAAGTAACCACTTTTCTTTTGTGTTGGATGAGGTGTTGAAAAACGATGTTCACATCGAAACATCTTCGGCGTTTGACATTGATATCGTGCGTAATTTGTACAATTCTGGAAAATTACCGGATGGTAAATACGTCATTTGCAACGGTTTTAAACCACAACAATACATTGACAATATCGCTGGGCTGATCAACGACGGAAATTTAAACGTTATTCCTGTTGTTGACAATACACAAGAATTACAAGATATTTTAGCGAAAACGGATAAAAATATTAAAATCGGAATCCGTATTGCATCGGAAGAAGAACCTAAGTTTGAGTTTTATACTTCGCGTTTGGGTATTCGTTACCGTGAAATTGTCCCGTTCTACAAAGCAATGTTGAAAGACAATCCTAGGGTAGAAGTGAAAATGTTGCATTTCTTTATCAATACTGGTATCAACGATACATCGTATTATTGGAATGAGTTAACGAAGTGTTTGCGTATTTACTCTGATTTGAAAAAAGTATGTCCTTCGTTGGATTCATTGAACATCGGTGGTGGATTCCCAATCAAAAAATCGTTGGCTTTTGACTTTGATTACGCGTACATGGTGCGTGAGATTTTAACGCAAGTGCAACGTGTGTGCACTGATAACGACATTCCAGAACCGAATATTTTCACAGAATTTGGTTCGTTTACTGTTGGAGAAAGTGGCGGTGCAATTTTCAGTGTGTTGCACCAAAAACAACAAAACGATCGTGAGAAATGGAACATGATTGATTCTTCGTTTATGACCAACTTACCAGATACGTGGGCAATTAACCAACGTTTTATCATGTTGCCCGTAAACCGATGGAACGACGATTACGAACGTGTTTTGTTGGGCGGTTTAACCTGCGATAGTGATGATTATTACAATTCTGAGCAACATTCGAATGCCATTTATTTGCCGAAATATGACCGCAACAAAAAGTTGTACTTAGGCTTTTTCAATACAGGTGCTTACCAAGAAACAATCGGAGGTTTTGGTGGTTTGAAACACTGTTTGATACCCGAACCAAAGCACATTTTGATTCAACGTGATGAAAATGGAAAGTTGCAAACGAAATTGTTTAGCGAGGAACAAACAGCCAACGATTACTTGCGTATTTTAGGCTATTAATATGGAATTTATCACTATTGAAGCCTTAATCGATGCACCACTTGCAACGGTTTGGAACCAATTTATTTCACCAGAAGCAGTGCAACAGTGGAACCATGCGTCAGATGATTGGCACACGCCACATGCAAGCAATGATTTTCAAGTTGGCGGAAGTTTTAATTACCGCATGGAAGCAAAAGATGGATCATTTGGTTTTAATTTGATTGGTATTTACGATCAAATTGAGGAACACCAATCCATGGTTTATTTCTTAGAAGATGGTCGCAGCGTCCACGTTACATTTGAAGCGCTAGGCAATCAAACGAACGTGGTGGAAGTTTTTGAGCCAGAAACAGTGAATCCTATCGAATTACAACGACAAGGTTGGCAACAGATCTTAACAAATTTCAAGCTTTTTGTAGAAAATTTGCACTAAAATTAGAGTTAGTTTACTCATAATCAGTTTAGTTACACCTATATAGAAAACCGACTTTTTTTATTGAAAAAAAACGAAAACATAGTCTTTTATTGTTGAGAATTGTGTATTTTTGCAACTCAAAATAGGAATAGACTTACATTTTCAATGAAACTTAACACCATCTTCCTTAAAGGAAATTCAAAATTCTCAAATGCACTTCAAGTTTGGGCAACTGATCGTAATTTCGAATTGGCTGAATTTAATGAAAAATTAGAAAATCCTGATGAGGGAATTGACGGTATGGTTATTTTCAATGAAAACCAAGAGTTAGACCGCGACACCGTTGAAATTAGAGCGATGTTTGACAACAATCAAAAACCAGTTCATAAAATTGACATTAATGGTACATTGATGGTTGGTGTTTCGAACTTAGATTTATGGTTGGAACGTAATAGCTGTAAAAAAGTATTGATCGTTGGTGCAGATTCATTGGTTGCCAACTTAAATTTAGAGCGTTTCATAAGTAATTTAAAATAGTTCCTTTCCAATTTTATTTACCGTTTCTTGTTAAATTACATGTTGGATTTTCAATAAAATTCCAGCTTACTCTCTTGATTTGTAATTTTCTTCTTAATTTGGCGTTATCAAAATAAAAATCATGCGTTTATTGCTCGTTGCTTTTCTTGTTGTACCCTTTTTTCTCTTGAGTCAATCCGATAATTTCCGCTCGCGATCTGAATTAGGTGTGATGGCAGGAGGAATGTATTACATTGGCGATTTGAATCAATTCAAGCATTTTGATAAAACACAAGTTGCTGGAAGTATTTTTTACCGTTACACCATCAATCCACGTGTGAGTTTTCGCGCAAATGTTGCCGTAGGTTCTGTAACAGCAAATGATGCTGATGCCAGCAATGAACTATTGAAAAACAGAAACCTTAATTTTAGTTCTTCCATTTTAGAAGGTGCGGCTGGCTTAGAAGTGAATTATTTTCCATTTCAGTTGGGTAATCCACGATACAGAGGGACTGCTTATTTGTTGGCTCAAATTGGATTGTTTCGCATGAATCCAACAACGCAATACAACGGGGAAACCATTGAATTGCAACCTATAGGAACAGAAGGGCAAGGAACGACTTTAACAAGTGAATCGCGCTATTATTTGACGCAATTAAGCATTCCATTGGGCGTTGGTTTTAAATTATCATTGGGAAAATCAGCATCTATCAATATCGAATATGGATTTCGTAAAACTTTCACCGATTACATAGATGACGTAGGAAGTAATACTTACATAGATCCAGCTTTAATTGCCAATGAAAGTGGAAGTTTGGCGGCAGCGCTTTCGAATCGTAGTTTAGATGGTTCTGTTAATGGTTACCGCGGATCAACAACAACTTCAGATTGGTATGCCTTTTTTGGCTTAGGAATTGCGTTCAAATTAGGGAAGCAACACACGTGTTACTACCAATAAAAAAGGCCATCATTTTTGACAGCCTTTTCGTTTCAATTTATTTTTAGTGCTTGTGATTTGGATCTGAATGATCGTGTTCTTGAGCAGCTTGTTTTTCAATGTTGATGATTTCCAAGTCGAATACTAAATCCGAATATGGAGGAATCGCTCCTGGTCGCCCATCTTTTCCATAAGCTGAGAAATATGGAATAACGATTTTACCTTTTCCACCTTTTCCTAATAATGCCAATCCTTCTTCAAAACCTGGAATCATTTTGTTATCGATGTATACAAAATCCATTGGTTGGTTGCGGTCGTAAGATGAATCGAATTTCTTCCCGTCTGCTCTAAAGGTTCCACTGTAATGAACCGATATTTTATCACCTTTAACTGGTTTTGTTTTTTCTCCTTCGTTTTCAATTACGTAAACTAAACCAGAAGCTGACATTTTCGCTTTTGGATAGTTTTTTTTGAATTCATTGAACATGTATTTTTTATATTCTTCTGTACTCATTGATGCAATTTTACTTACTGCTTCAGCTTGTGCCAATTCAGCGTCTCTTTGGCGGTTGTAGATTGAATTGAACGCTTTGTTTCCGTCCCATTTTTTGGCTTCATCGCCAATACGTATAATCGTAAGTGTGTTAAGTACATCATTTTGAGCGATTGCGTTCACTACATCTTGTCCAATTACTACATGTCCAAAAACGGTGTGTTTTCCGTCTAACCAAGGCGTTTCTTTGTGCGTGATAAAGAATTGACTTCCGTTTGTTGCAGGTCCAGAATTCGCCATTGATAAAATCCCAGGTCCTGAGTGACGTAAATCTGCAACAATTTCGTCTGCAAATTTGTATCCAGGATTTCCCATGCCAGTTCCTTGTGGACAACCACCTTGAATCATGAAATCTGCAATCACACGGTGAAATTTCAAACCATTATAAAACGGTTTCAAACGTTTAACCGTGTCCATAATGTTCAACGTTCCTTCTGCTAAACCAACAAAATTACCAACAGTCATCGGTGTTTTTTGGTATTCAAGGGCGCAAATAATTACTCCTTTATTCGTATTGAATTCTGCATAAATTCCTGGAGTTAAATCAGCTTTAGTCGCTTGTGCAAAAGAAAACGCCGAGCTTAAAACTGTCATGATTAGTAAAAAATTATTTTTCATAGTTATTATATTATTTATTCTTAAATTCCTTAATTCCTTAATTCCTTAATTTTTCATTTTTAAATCAATTCCTTGCATCAATTCCCCACATCATTTTGTTACGAATTGTATCTAAGAAATTATTGCTTTCAAATTTAACGACATTAATCATAAATTCTGCTTTTGTGACAATAATTTCTTCATCTTGACGAATATTTTTCGAAACACCATCTAAACTTATCAAGCATTTTCGGTCGCGCCCTTCGATTTTCAATGTGATTGGCATGTGATCTGGAACGACAACTGGTCGAACATTTAAATTGTGTGGAGCGATCGGCGTTAAAATATGAACTTGACAACCGGGCGTAATAATTGGCCCGCCACAGCTCAAGTTATATGCCGTTGAACCCGTTGGAGTAGAAACGATTAAACCATCTGCCCAATACGAATTCAAGTATTTGTTATCCAAAGAAGCATGCACCGTAATCATGGAAGCCGTATCCTTTTTTTGCAGGGTCAATTCATTCAATGCAAAATTGTCTTCCCCAAAAATATTTTCTTCTGTTTGAATGCGCAACAACGAACGTTTTTGAAAATCGTAATTTTTAGCTTTCACTTGTTCCATTGTTTGCTGAATCTGGTCTTTAGAAATATTCGCTAAAAATCCTAATCTTCCTGTGTTGATTCCTAAAATCGGCACACCGGAATCGCGAATAAAACCAACAGATTTGATAAACGTACCATCACCACCGATGCTCATGGTTAAGTCAATACCCGAATGAAAATCTTGGTGCGAAGAAAATTCATCAGCTGTTGCCGATAAATCCATTTTGGCTACCAATTGTTCTTTAAGTTCTTTTTCAAAAACAGGATTCCAACCAAAATCATTAAAGATATCGATGATTTCTTTAAAATAGGGTAGGTTGTGACGGTTTACCTTTTGACTATAAATTGCAACATTCATATTAAATATTCAAGTAATTCATTAAAGAATCGAATCTGATTTGTAAATCAGTATCATTTGCATCTTTTTGAAATGTTTCTTTGACAAAATAATCATATCGTTCAAACGTGCGAATGATGCGACTCAATTCTAATTGATTAATTTTTAAAGTCACTTCGATTTTCGTAGAATCGGGCGACGACATAATGTAAGAGCTTAAAATTCGCGCATTGTTACTTTCAACAATTTGTGCAATTTGCGCCATTGAGTAATCGTGTTCATTGATTTCCAAAACAATTATTCCGCCAGTTTCTTTGATGCTTCCAGTATTTGCAAAGCTTGTCAATAAGTGAAAAATTGACGTACAACCCAAGTATTTTTCTTCTGAATCTAATACGGGCATGATACTCAACTTACTTTCTTCCATTCTTTTCAATACATCGTAAACGTGCGCTGTTTCCAACACATAAGGCCGAGGAAGGTGATCGAAAAGCGCATCCAATGAATGCTCTAACGTTAATTTATCCAATAATTCTGCTTCAGAAATCACACCCACAAAATTGTCGTTTTTTAATACAGGTAAATGTGAAACTTTGAATTCATCCATCCAACGAAGTGCTTTTTCACCTGAATCTGTGTGCTTCAAAGGTGGAATTTCATCTGTAATTAATGCTAATGCTCTCATAGTTGCTACCAAAGTAGTAATTTCATTTCTAACTTTGTACTTTTACACTGTCAAAAATTATACCATTGTATGTCAAAATTAAGTGTAAATATCAATAAAATCGCAACGATGCGAAATGCTCGTGGAGGAAACATGCCCAATGTTGTTCAAGTAGCAATTGATTGTGAGCGATTTGGAGCGGATGGAATCACCATTCACCCGCGTCCAGATGAGCGACATATTACGACAAAAGATGTATACGACTTAAGTCAAGTTGTCACAACAGAATTTAACATTGAAGGCTATCCTGACGAACGTTTTTTAAGAATAATTAACGAAATAAAACCTGCGCAAGCAACATTAGTTCCTGATCCGCCGCATGTATTAACATCTAATGCTGGGTGGGACACAAAAAAAAATATTGACGAATTGACAGATTTAAATCAACAGTTTCGTTCAATGGGCGTTCGTTCTTCCATTTTTGTTGATACGGATTTAATTAACATTGAATTTGCAGCAAAATCTGGGGTCGATCGCATTGAATTGTACACTGGACCGTATGCTGAAGATTTTTCAAAAGATCCTGCTAAAGCAATTAAAGCGTATATTGCCGCTGCAAATTACGCGAAAGAATTGGGCTTAGAAATCAATGCAGGACATGATTTAAGTTTAGAAAACCTTCGTTACTTTAAGGAATGTATTCCATTTTTGGCAGAAGTTTCAATTGGACATGCCTTGATTTCAGATGCGCTTTACCTTGGATTAGAAAATACAATACAATTGTACAAAAAGCAGTTGCTTTAATTTTTAAGGTGAACAGTGCTGTGCGGGTAGGGAATAGTTATTTTATGCTCCCGAAACAAGCGGTCAATTTCGAAGCGAATATCTGATTTGTAAAAGTTAATTTCCCAGCTTTGATCCGCCCAAAAAATTAACTCCAATTCCAAGCCATTATTCCCGAAATTAGACAAGCGCACATCAATGGGTTTTGTTTTTTTCACATTTGGATGACCAAAAGCAGCTTGTTTTAACAAACGAGCTACTATTTCAGTATTCGTCCCGTAATCCACTGTTACAGTAATCAAAAAACGAGAAATTTCAGTTCCATGGCTCCAATTTTCAACATATTCTTGCGTTAATTTAGCGTTTGGAATAATCAAAACATTTCCTTCACGCGTTTCAATTTGCGTTGTGCGCACATTAATTTTCAGAATTTTAGCAACAATGGTCGATTTTCCTTGTTCCGAAATCTCCACAACATCGCCAATTTTAATGTTTCCTTCGACCAATAATACGATTCCAGAAAACATGTCTTTGAACACATCTTGCAACCCTAAACCAATCCCAACTAATAAGGCTGCAGAACCAGTTAACAATACTGTTAAATCTATGTCTAAGGTTTTTAATGTGCTGATAATCGCAAAAATATAAATGATGTATTTTGCAATTTGAATATAAACATATTCACTACCAGCATTGTAATTCGGTTTGTTTCTAAATTGTTTACTGATGTACAACTTTACAAAGTTGAGCAGCATTTTCGCGCCAAAGAAAAGTGCAATTACAACGATAATTTGAAAAAAACTAAGTGTAAACTTTTTGGATTCAATAATGTTAAAATTTAAAAAATCACCAAAAGTTACATTTACATTGTTGATATTAAAACTTAAAACAGCTATGTAACTGGCGATTAAATAAACACTTTGACTCAATAATTTTAAGTAAGTAATTCTTTGTCCTTCAACAGTAATATTGGCACTTTTTAAATAATCTTTTAGCATGTTGTGGATGACCCTTCTCAAGACCATGGCAACAAAATAAATGATACTCAAAAAAAGAATGTTCCAAAAACAAACCTTGTACGGTCCTAAATAAAATAACGTATAACTCAACATATTTTTAACGTAAGATTATTCTTCCTAATTTTTCCGCAAAAGCGATTTTAATTTTTTCGTAAGTCATTTGTTCTGATAAGGCGTCTAATAATTCTTCGTCACTCATTGATTCTGCTTCTTTTAAGCGCACTTGAATTGAGCGAATGTGTGCTTCAATTTTAGAAGATTTAAAATTATAGATTGAATGAAAAACAGCTTCTTGCAGACGGTCACTTTCTGAACGCGTTGTAATATTGTATTGAGAAAGCCATTTCGTGCTTAACTCATATTCTTGTGATTCGATATCAGAAACAAATTGCACAATTGTTTGATCTTCTAATTGTCTAAAATAAGTCGAAGATAACAATTGATTTTCAGCCAAACCTTCAACTATTAATTGGTGTATTTTAGCAAACTTAGGATGCTCAAACGCCAACTCATCTTTGTCTAATTCATGGCAAATAAATTCCGTTACACTCGTTTCAGCTGTTGTAGCTTCGCCCTGTTCATCCAGTTGTTCCACTTCAATCACGCGCGTTCCAAATTTTATTAAAATGCGAATTAAATCATGTTCACTGTTTTCAGCATTATTCTCAAGAGTTGGTTCATTAGTTTGAACTTCTTCAACTTGAGTTGGAACTTGTAATTGATTTAGTTCCGGAGTTTGCAATTGTTTTGAAAGCACATTTTTACGCAATTTCATCAATTCATTTGAAATGATACTTTCTTGAATATCGAATTGACTGGCAATTTGTTGCAAATAAACCGTTCGTGTAATTTGATCTGGAATTAATGCCACAGAATGTACAATTTCACGAATTAATTCTGCTTTTTTGATGGGATCCGTCTCACCATTTTTTAATAAAATATCGGCTTTAAATGAAATGAAATCCTGTGTATGTTCTTGAATGTAAGCTTCTAATTCACTTGTACTGGCTTTTTTTGAATAGGAATCCGGATCTTCTCCTTCAGGAAAAAGTACCACTTTCACATTCATTCCTTCTTCCAATATCAGATCGATTCCACGAAAAGATGCTTTTATTCCAGCTGGATCGCCATCGTATAAAATCGTAATATTTTGGGTGTATCGTCGAATGAGTTTAATTTGATCTTTGGTCAACGATGTACCTGAAGAGGAAACCACATTTTGAATTCCAGCTTGGTACATGCTTATCACATCCGTATAACCTTCACACAAAAAGCAATTGTCGTACTTGATAATGTCACCTTTTGAAAAATGAAGTCCGTATAAAATTTCACTTTTATTGTAAATAATACTTTCAGGTGAATTGAAATATTTGGCTACTTTTTTATCGGTAAACAACGTTCGTCCACCAAAACCTAGTACACGTCCCGAAACACTGTGAATCGGAAACATAACACGTCCTCTAAAAAAATCAAAACTTCGATCCTCTTTAGTTTTTACTAACCCAACTTTTTCGAGGTAGTCTAATTTATAGCCTTTTTTTAATGCTGCTTTGGTAAAATCATCGCCCGAATTGATGCAATAGCCCAATTGGAATTTTTGAATGATGTCTTTTCGAAAGCCTCGTTCCTCAAAGTAGGAAAGTGCAACCGCTTTACCTTCATCTGATTCCAATAGATTTTGAGCAAAATAATTTTTCGCAAAATCATTAATGATGTACAAACTTTCCCGTTCCGTTATAGCAGCTAATTGCTCGGCTGTTGCAGGTTCGTCTTCCGGTATTTGAATGTTGTATTTGTCTGCCAACCAACGCAAAGCCTCTGGATAAGTAAAGTGCTCTTTTTCCATTAAAAAAGTCACAACCGAACCACCTTTACTGGTCGAAAAGCATTTGAAAATTTGTTTTGCTGGAGACACGACAAACGAAGGCGTTTTTTCGTCTGTAAAAGGACTTAAGCCTTTCAAATTTGAACCTGCGCGTTTTAAATTCACAAACTCACCAATCACCTCTTCGATGCGGGAAGTTTGCATAATTTCATCAATGATATGTGCCGGTATTTTTGACATGTTTATTCAGCTGGATAGCCGTAATCTTTTTCTGTTGCAACTTTTCCTTTTTCATCGTAAACAGTCCAAATTCCAACTGTTTTATCGTTTTTATATTCTCCTCTGTAATGCATTACGCCTGTTGGATATTTCACAACTGTAAATCCATTTTTAACGCCTTCTTGGTATTCTGTAAACGATAATTCAACGCCATTTTCACCATAAAATCGCCAGATGCCATTTCTTCTTCCTAAATCATCTTGCGATCCTTGAAATTTAATTTGTTTTTTTCCAGGATACCATTCCGTAAAAACGCCATTTTTGACTTCAACAAGCACTTCTTTTTTAGCGTTTTTGTTCGAATCATTGTTTGATGAACAAGCTGCTAAGCTTAATAAAATGATCAATATTCCGATGTATTTCATACGTATAATTTTTATTATTTATCGCGTAAAGTTGTATATTCTACTAAGCCAATTAACGCTTGTTTTGCAGCTGAATCTGGTATGTTGTTCAGCAATTCCAAGGCTTCTTTTTTTAGTTCAAGCATTTTTTTATGTGCGTAATCAATTCCACCATTTTCAATGACAATTGTTGTTGCTCGTTGAACTGCTTTAGGCTGCTCGTTTTTATTTTTTACGATGTTTAACAATTCTTTTTTTGTTGCACTGTCAACGTTGTTTATCACATGTATCAGCGGCAAGGTCATTTTGCGTTCTCGGATGTCAATTCCCGAAGGTTTCCCAATGTTTCCGGGTGAACCATAGTCAAAAATATCGTCTTTAATTTGAAACGCTAAACCCACCAATTCCCCAAATTTTCGCATGTTTTCACGCATGTCTTCTCTATTTGCTGCAATTGCTCCAGCTTCACAACATGTCGCAATTAATGATGCTGTTTTTTGACGAATTACATCAAAGTAAATACCTTCTGTAATGTCTAAATCCCGCGCTTTTTCAATTTGCAACAATTCGCCTTCACTCATTTCTCTTACTGCTCGAGCCACAACATGTAATAAATCTACATTGTTTTTTTCAATGGAAAGCAATAAAACTTTTGAAAGCATATAATCACCTACTAAAACGGCTATTTTGTTTTTCCAAATGGCATTGATGGAGAAAAAACCTCTTCGTTCATTGGCGTCATCCACAACATCATCGTGAACCAAAGTTGCGGTGTGTAATAATTCTACTAAAGATGCAGCGTCGAATGTTTTGTCTGTAATTTCTCCCAACATTTTTGAGGTAAGAAATACAAACATAGGACGCATTTGTTTCCCTTTTCGTTTGACAATGTAATGGGTGATTTTATCTAATAAAGGAACTTTAGACTGCATACTTTTTTGAAAGCGCACCTCAAATTCACTCATTTCTAATTGAATCGGATCTAAAATTTCTGTAACAGATAACATGAAACAAATATACGTCATTGAACAACTAAAACAGCAACTTTTAGCCGGAATTTATCCACGATTGTAAAAATTGACACGTAAAAAAGCAGGAAATGAATTAAGTGATTCTTGATTTATTTTAAAATACGTTCTTTTTGATCAATGGCCTTGTTTTTATTTGCCAATTGCCCGCAAGCTGCATCGATGTCTTTTCCTCTGCTTCTGCGCACGTTTACAACTAAGTTTTTGGATTCGATGTAAGCTGCAAATGCATCAACATTTGATTTGTCAGCTTGTTGAAATTCGCCACCATCGATCGAGTTGTATTCAATGATGTTAATTTTACACGGAACACAACGTGCAAAGGCCGCTAATTCTTGTGCATCCTCGATTTTATCATTGAAATCTTTGAAAATAATGTATTCAAAAGTGATTCTTGCATCCGTTTTTTGGTGGAAATAACGCAACGCATCCGCTAATTCTTCTAAGTTATTAGAATCGTTAATTTCCATGATGTGGCTTCTCTTTTTATCGTTGGCAGCATGCAAGGAAAGCGCTAAGTTAAACTTTACTTCGTCGTCGCCTAGTTTGCGAATCATTTTTGCAATACCTGCTGTTGAAACCGTAATGCGTTTGGGCGACATTCCCAATCCTTCTGGAGAAGTGATCATTTCAATTGAACGCAAGGTGTTTTTGTAATTCAATAAGGGTTCGCCCATTCCCATGTATACAATATTGGTGAGCGGCGTTCTGTAGCGATTTTCTGCTTGATTTTTTAAGTAAACAACTTGATCAACAATTTCACCAGGTGTCAAATTCCGCATAAGTTTGAGTCGACCAGTTGCACAAAACGCACACGATAAACTACAGCCAATTTGTGTGGAAATACAGGCAGTTGTGCGCGTTGCTGTTGGAATTAATACACCTTCAACAACCTTTCCATCACCAACAGAAAAAGCGCATTTAATTGTTTTATCAGAACTAATTTGTTGATCGTCTAAACTAATTTTATCGATGAAATAGTGTTCGTTTAGTTTTTGGCGCAAGAGAACACTTAGGTTTGACATTTCATCAAAGGAAGTAGCGTTTTTTTGCCACAACCATTCAAATACTTGCTTTGCCCGAAAGGATTTTTCACCAAAAATCGCCATAGATGATTTTAGTTCATCAAATGATAGATTTCTGATATTTAAAAGTTCTGTTTGCATCGCAGTACAAAGGTATCGATTTTAATAGGTTTTCTAAAGAAGATTTTGGGAAAGTTATTTAGTCTTCAACTTCAAAATCGCTTCTTTAGCCTCCTCTAGTAAATCTGTGTTTTCCAATTCTCTTTTCTCAAAGCCATATTTTGCAGCAGTACACGCTTCAAATAGTGCCTTAATTTTTTGTTGGAAATCATCAGAAATAGCTTGGTCTTGCATAGCTTGCATTACGAGTTGCTTGGAAGGTTGTGCATCATTTTTCAACGAAAGAATGGTTGCTAATGCCGCGATCATTCCGTTTTCGATGTTGGTGTAATACGCGTTTTCTTGCTGTGCTGCAAATGCTTTTTCTGCTTCATCAAAAAAGTCTATTTCAGGTTCTTCAACAGCAACAAGTTCAGGCTTATTTTCTACAACAATTGCAGTAGGTGTTTCTTTTTTCTTTCTGAATTGAATGAATCCTAGAAAAAATGCAAACAGCAACGGAATTGAAATCGACCAAAACAATGGTTTTTGGAGAATGTTTGTAGTTTCTGATGCGCTTTTTGTGCGTTGAGTTGTTGGTCGCACCAATTCAATGGACTGACCAGATGAACGAGCGCTTATTACAGCTTCATTCGTTGTGATTGTTGCTGCTTTCGTTTGTAGTTCCTCAAATTTCTCTTTTTGAGGATTGAAAAAGGCTACTTTCAACACAGGCAGTTGTTTTTCACCTGAAAAGTTGGTTTGAATGGAATAAACATAGGTGATTTTTCCTTCGACTCCATTTTCTGTGTAACGGTAGTTTTCTTTGATTACCGGATCGCCGTACACTTTAAAATCTGTTGGTAAATTTAAGTTTGGTGCTTGAATATTTTGAAGATTTCCAGTTCCTTTAAGGGTCAATTTCAACGTGAAAACGTCGCCTTTTTTGAGCGTTTTAGTTGAAATTTCTTGCGCGAGTGAAAACGAACCAACACCTCCATTAAAATTTGCTGGTTTATTTTTAGGCAAGGGTTTAATTTCAATGGTTGTGGGATAAGATGCTAAATCCAAGCCATCAAAGTCTTTGTATAAACTCAACGTAAATGGTTCAATTGTTTTGGTGCCGCTTCCACTGAAAAAGACAACTTTTTTATCACAATTAAATGTGAAGTAAGCTCTGTTTTTAATGCGTGTAGGTTCAATTTTTATCGACGAAAGGTCGTCTAATTGATGTTTATCGTTGACGTTTGACA
>CANLIL010000059.1 GCA_947491305.1 Flavobacteriales bacterium
GGATATAAACTATTATTGGCTGTTGCAGGATAAATCTGTCCAACCGAAAGATTAAAATCATACAATAAAGTATCTTGATTGTTTCTATAAGTATATACTTTTTTAGTTGGAATATCTTGTCTAAAATAAAAGGTATATCCTTCAGTTGTAAATGTTCCTGTTGCATAATTTTGAGGATTTCCTAGTCCATCCACCCATTCTGTGATTTCGTGTCCAACCAGCGTATGATACGTGTGGTTATTAATCGTTGTATCTTGACCGAATGAAATAGGATTCGTTATAGTGCTGTGTTCGTGACCGTTTACAGAATACAAGAAAGAGGCTTGAATCCATACCGTATTTGATTCAGGAATGGGGATGTAATTTTGTGCAAAAAGTGGAATGTAAAAAGCGCAAAATAGGGTAAAGAAAACTTGTTTCATTGTGATGTTTTGATAAAGGTAAAAAAAAAGCGCAAGAAATAAATCCTGCGCTTTTATATTATAGTTGATTTGACTTACGCCAATACTTCTTTTACTTTATCAGCTGCTTCTTGTAACAAGACTGCAGAGTGAACATTTAATCCTGATTCGTCAATTAAACGTTTTGCTTCAACAGCATTTGTTCCTTGTAAACGAACGATAATTGGAACTGGAATAGACCCCATGTTTTTGTAAGCATCAACAACACCTTGAGCAACACGGTCACAACGAACGATACCACCAAAGATGTTAATCAAAATTGCTTTTACATTTGGATCTTTCAAAATGATGTGGAATGCTTTTTCAACACGTTCAGCATTTGCTGTACCTCCAACATCTAAGAAGTTAGCTGGATTACCACCAGATAATTTAATAATGTCCATTGTAGCCATTGCTAAACCAGCACCGTTCACCATACACGCAACGTTACCGTCTAATTTTACGAAGTTCAATCCAGCTTCATCCGCTTCAACTTCTGTAGGATCTTCCTCTGTTTTGTCGCGCATTGCTAAGTAATTTGGGTGACGGAATAAACCGTTTCCATCCATTGTTACTTTTGCATCAACTGCGATGATTTTGTTATCAGAAGTTTTTAATACTGGATTAATTTCAAACATTGCAGCATCAATTCCATCATAAGCGTTGTACAATGCAACAACAAATTTTGTCATTTGTTTGAACGCTTCACCAGATAAGCCTAGGTTGAATGCAATTTTACGCGCTTGGAAACCTTGAATTCCAACACGTGGATCGATGAATTCTTTGTGAATTAATTCAGGCGTGTGTTCTGCAACGTGCTCGATATCCATTCCACCTTCAGTTGAATAAACAATTACGTTACGTCCTTTTTCACGATCTAACAAAACAGACATATAGAATTCAGATGTTTCTGATTCACCCGGATAGTATACATCTTGAGCGATTAAAACTTTATTTACTTTTTTCGCTTTACCGTTTGTTTGTGCAGTCATTAAATGACCACCAAGAATTCCGTTAACTTTTTCTTCAATTTGATCAATTCCTTTAGCCAAAACAACCCCGTGAGAACCCGTCTCTTCAATTGTTCCTTTACCTCGTCCACCTGCGTGAATTTGTGCTTTAACAACGTACCAGCTTGTGCCAGTTTCTTCTGTTAATTTTTTAGCTGCAGCAACTGCATCTTCAACTTTGTCAACGACAACTCCTTCTTGGATTGCAACGCCAAAGCTTTTCAAAATTGATTTTCCTTGATATTCGTGTAAGTTCATCTCCTGAATTTTTGTGCGGTAAAAGTAACGCTATTTTGCAAAATCGCGTTCATTTAATGTGCTTTTTTCTTAAAAATAATCTACTTAGTTATTTCTTTTTTTGTTTTGGTATTAACTGCGTGCATTTTTCCAAGAACTAGTAATTGATTTTGATGCAAATTCTTTTTTATCACGTTGTTTGATTGCGTCCCAAATTTGGTTGATTCCGTGTTGCAACGCTTCTTTTTCTTCTTCCATTGCTTCGTACATGATTGTTGGGTCTTCAAAATAATGTTTCACGAAGTTAGTGTCAAAATCACCCGATTGAAAAGCAGGATGTTTTAAGACGTATTTTCCAAAATCCAAGGTAGTTTTCAAACCTGAAATTTGGTATTCGTTGATGGCTTTGATGGAACGTTCAATTGCTTGCGCTCTGTCCTTCCCCCAAACCACTAATTTTGCTATCATTGGATCGTAGTAAATTGGAATATCCATTCCTTCAACAAATGCATCGTCGACACGCACGCTTTTTCCAGTTGGAATGCGGTATCGGTTCAATCGACCAATCGTAGGTGTAAAACCATTCATCGTATCTTCAGCATACACACGTATTTCGATAGCGTGACCATGAATGGATAATTCGTCTTGTGTTTTTGGTAATTTCTCTCCTCTAGCCACACGAATTTGCCATTCCACTAAATCCAATTTTGTAATTTCTTCTGTAACGGGATGTTCAACTTGCAAACGTGTATTCATTTCTAAGAAATAGAATTTCATATCCGCATCTACTAAAAACTCAACCGTTCCTGCTCCTTCATAGTTGCATGCTTTACAAACTGCAACTGCTGCTTCTCCCATTTCTTTTCTTAAAGCTGGTGTTAAGCATGCACTTGGCGCTTCTTCAACAACTTTTTGGTGGCGACGTTGAATCGAACATTCACGTTCAAACAAATAAACGGTATTTCCAAAACTATCTGCAAAAACTTGTATTTCAATGTGGCGTGGTTTTGTAACAAATTTCTCAATAAATACAGCATCATCTCCGAATGAAGAACGTGCTTCGCTTTGAGCCATGCGCATTTGCTCTCTAAATTCGGAAGATTTTTCTACTAAACGCATTCCTTTTCCGCCACCGCCAGCAGAAGCTTTGATTAAAATTGGGTAACCAACTTCTTCGGCAATTTTGATCGCTTCATCAATATCCGTAATTGCAGAATCAACACCAGGTACCAAGGGAACATTGTAAGATTTAACAGCTTGTTTGGCACTTAATTTGTCGCCCATTAACTCCATAGATTCAGGAGAAGGACCAATTAATTTCATGCCTGCTGCTTTAACTTTTCGAGCAAAACCAGCATTTTCAGATAAAAAACCGTAACCAGGATGAATGGCATCTACGTGTAGTTTTTTACAATAATCTAAAATCACATCTTGCTTCAGGTAACTTTCAGAAGAAGGACTTTCACCGACATAAACAGCTTCATCAGCTTCTAAAACATGCGGTGCGTTTCGATCAGCATCTGAGAAAATAGCCACACTTTTAATGTCCATTTTTTTTAATGTTCGAATAACTCTTCGCGCAATTTCGCCTCTATTTGCAATTAAAACCTTCTTCATTTTATGTTTTTTAAACAATGCCTCCATTGTTAATTTACGGCATAAAATTAAACAATTGAATGAATCTATAACAGCTTTTTATGGAATAAATACAAACAATAACGTGTGAATGTCTATTTTTTGTTTCTTGAATTTGAAGTAGGAGTAGTGTTGTTTTGCACCCCTTTAATTGATGGCGTTGGTTTTTGATTCGAACGACGTTTTGTTTTGATTTTTTTATTTGCTTTTGAACGGAAAATATCTAGTACATATTGTGCCATTTTAAAATCATTGAAAGTACTGAAGTCCTCTTGGTAGTTGATCCCAATTCCTTGTGTGAAAGGACCTAGATTTTTTTCTTGAATGATGGTATAATCATTTGATTCATTAAATATATTGACACGTATTGTTCCTGCTTCATTTAATAAGTATTCCAAACTAACGTTTCCAATTAAGGTGTTTCCGGTGTATTTTGTAGCAGCAGATTTACTCTCTACGCCAAAACTTCCGTTGAAAATCAAACGGTCATCTAAAAATCCTTTTGTTAATCCTACTGCAACTGTATTTCCGCCAGTGATGTTATCAGCATCCAAATTCACATTTAATTTATAATCTTTAGAAACTTGAGATAATATGGAGTTAATTTGATTGGTTAATAAATCCATTGCAGTTGTACTACTTCCACTCGTTATACTTCCTTTCAATGGTTTGAATTTTTTCCAAAGCAATAAGGAGAAAAATTGGCCATTTAACTCTTCAGGATCACTTGTAATTCGGGACAACAATGCTTTGTCTGTATCGGTTGCTTTTGGCGCTTTAATGTCAAATCCAATCGTTGGTTTCAATAAATCTTCTGTAAGCAATAAATAACAGTTTATTTTTTGATTGGCGCTTTTATTTGTTCCTTGTAATTGATCTGGCGATATTTCTGACAAGTTCGCATTAACTGTATAATATGATTTTAAATTAATCTTCGCATCATACGGATCACCCGTCCATACAATTGTTCCTCCTTCTTCAATGTTAAAAGGTTGTCGGATGATGCCCAATGTAAAATTGTACAATCCTTCTTTCACATTGAATCCACCATTTAATGCAACATCACCTAAATTATTGATTGTAACATTTAAATCACCTGAACCTGATGCTGTAATTTCATCCCCCGTTTGATCATTGAAAATAATTTTCAATTTCGCTTCTGGTGTTACTTTGAAATTAAAATCTAAATCAATTCCTGTAAAATCAATTTTTGGAATAAACGTTGTTGAGTCTTTAAGTTTTGATTTAAACGTTAAAAATTTCTCTTCTTCTGTTAATTCGGTATTTCCATACATTGGGAAGTTAATTGTTGTTCCCTTTTTTGTTTCTACGTTGACTGTAATACTTACATTTTCTTCATTCCCTGAAAGGTCTATCGTTCCGTTTCCATAACCTTTTCCGTAATACAATTCATCTTCAGAATAAGCAGTGTTGAGCACTAAAAACTTCTCTAAAGGAACAGATCCACTCGGATTGAAAATAGGATTTGTTGGTATAAATGTTTCTAGGTCAAATAGAAAATCATAATTCCATTTTGTGAAATTGGTATGATAAAGCGTTCCAATTACTTTTCCTGTATTACCTTCTTCATCATTAATTGGCATGTTGTCAATATAAAAACCATATTGATCCACTTTGATTTTTCCATCTAAACCAAAATTTACACCTAGAGTCGTGACTTTAGCATTTCCAGCTAGTAATTCAACCTCTCCATTTAAAATTGGCTGGTCTAAATTGCCGGTTACATTTAAACGACCATCCAATAATCCATGAATGTTGTTAACTATTGACGAATCTACAAATCCATTAATGAAGGAAAGATCTGTTTGATCAAAAAGTAAGTTAAAGTCTAAATTATCTTTTTCTTTGTTCAATAAATATTGTCCATCAAATCGCAAAGTTTGATTGCCTCGTCTTACTAAATCACCATTAAAAGTAACGTTTCCAATTTCTTTACTCCATTGAGATTGGATGAATACATTTCCTACTTCTTGCTTGTTAAGGTAAAGATTTTCCACAATGGCATCGCCCATGTAGGAAAGGTTTTTGTAAGGATTAGAAAGGAATCCCCAACCATTGATTTGTCCTTTCATTTCGACATCAGAACCAATCAATTGACTCAATTCATCTAAATCGACATCGTTGACCCTGAAATTCATTTGATCTGCGTTATTTTTAGAAAATTTACCATCTATGCTAATAAATTGTTTGTTGCGTTTCAATTTTAACTTGTTGGCACTTACGGTATATTCTGAAATAGCAATCATTGCTTCATTTTCTGTTTCCCATCGTTTTTCATTGACACTAAAATAGGAGGGAGCGACATTAAAAATTACATTTTTATTATCTAAAACTTTTGTTTCCCAATAAATTTTAGAATCATTTTGTGTCCCGGTATCCCAAGTTAAGGTAGAGTTGAGCGTATCGTTTTGACCAAAAGTTGAGAACTGAACATCATCAAAATTGACCGAATCACTCAAGGAAAAATGCTTAACAGTGTACAACGCACTAATTTGATTTTCTTTAATAGATTGTTGTAAGTCAATCGTATTGAATTTCAGGTCTTCATAACGAATATCTTTTGCATTCAAATGCATAGAAAAAGTTGACGCAGGAGCATCAAAATGGCCAGATAATTCTGTTTGAGGAGAAACACGCAGATCAGGGACAAAAATTGCGAAAAAATCATCCAAATTATACGTTTTCAAATTATAGTAAAACTTGCTTTTTGAAACTTTGCGTTGTTTTTCTCTCAACCGTGCTTTTTTAGGGAAAATGGATGGTACAACTTTCTCAAATTGATTGGTGAAATCGGCTATTAAGGTTTGAAAATCTATTTTTCCTCGTATGTTTAAATCAGCTAATTGACTTTTTATTGAAAACGCATCTTCATTTTCCCCTCTTTTGACAGCAATATTTAATTTTGGAATCGTAATTGTTTTCCCAGCTTCTTTGTAAATAATCCCATTAATGCTAATATCGCCCGTCATAGAATTACTGCTATTTCCAACAATATCTACTGTAAAACTTGACGTTAAACTTGATTTTTCATTTAATGAAATGTTCAAATTATGCAATAAAGCTTTTGAAATATCTACTGTAAACAGCATGTGTTGCTCTTCATTAAAATCAATAAATCCATCATACGTTAAAGCCAAATTATCATCTTTTACCTCAATTTTAGCTGTAAATACATTGTCTATAAAACTTCCTTGTTCGATGAAAATATCTTTGTAGGCATAATTCATGTAATCAAAATGGTTCATGTTCCCTTCCATTTGATTGAAGTGAATATCATTCAACGAAAAGGCTTCACCTGATAAAAAGAACGTCCCATCTACCATTCCAAAATCAGAATTATTTAAAAATTGTTTCAAGTCAAATTGCTCGATTTTCACATCGTATTCACTGGCTTGAGAACGTTCAAAAAGGTAGGAATTATTAGCCTTGTTTTGGGTAAACATGACACCATTATCAAGATAAACGCTTCCCAATCCTGTTTTGATTTTATCTGCTGCAACCACAAATTGTGATTCGTAACCATCTAAATGTAAGTCAGTTGTTTGAATGTACTTAAAACGTTTTAAATATTCATCCAATTGAAAATGCTTGTTAGCTGAAAATTTCGGCAAATTTATTTTCTCCACATCCGCCAAATCTATATAAGCATAGTCAATTTTTTGATTCAAGAAAGAATGACTAAAATTATCGAAATCTGGTAAGTTAATTGTTCCTTTAATATTAGATTTTTTACCAAACTTTAAATTCAATTGCTGAATTTTTAAATTGGCTACTTTTTTAGTGACAATTCCACTAACCGTTACCATTTCATCCATTCCTTCTAAGTCATCTGCGAAATAAGAAATATCTTGCATGGAAACACGACTTTTAGCTAATTTAGAATCGAAGGTTACGCTGTCTACAAAATCTAAAATATCAGCATATTCATCATACAACATGTGAACTTTGGGTGCAAAAACCAACGATTTCGGAGTTTTGATTTTTACCTGATCAACTACAATGCCATTTGCTGAAACGTTCGCTTTTCCTTCAAAATGATTTAATTCAAAACCGCACCGTTCTGATGCCTTAATGTGTTCGATATTACCATAAATAACGCCATCAACAATTTTTATACCGTTCGCTTTTAAATCAATTTTAGAAATGTCTAAATGATTGTAATCCATTCCGTATTTTTGATATTCATACCGGTAATCATCGTATCGAAATCGAATGTTTTCTAAATTAATTGCTGCTAAAAATAATTTGAAGGGTTTGCTTTCAGAACTAGTGCTAGCGCTCGAAAAGTAATCTTCTAAAAACGCATAATTGTAATCACCTGTTTTAATATCTTGCGTTAAATGTATCGTTCCATTGACTAATGTAGATGAAGCTAAATAGATATCATTTCTTTTTGCATCAAATCGATCCAATTTTAAATAAAGATCTTGCATCTTTAGCAAGGTGTCCTTGTTTTTATCTAGAAGCAAGACATCTTCCAATACTACTTCATCAAAAAATGTAATATCAACTTTACCGATTTTAACCGTAGTTTTTAATTCTTTCGATAAATAAGCCGTTGCTTTTTGGGCTAAATACGTTTGAACAACACTCGTTCTAATAAAAAAAGCGAACAAAATAAATGCAATAAGAATCCATTCAATGGAAATTCCACCAATTCTTACTACTATTTTTGATACTTTTGTCATTTAGAATACAAATTTACATAATCTTGCGTCAAAAAGACATAATAATTCTAGGTATTGAATCATCGTGTGATGATACATCTGCTGCTGTTCTCAAAAATAGCACGATTCTTTCAAATTTAATAGCGCGACAAGAAATTCATGAATTATATGGAGGTGTTGTACCTGAATTAGCAAGTAGAGCGCACCAACAAAATATTATTCCAGTTGTAGATGCAGCGCTCAAAAAAGCGGGCGTTACAAAAGATGAAATAGATGCGATTGCTTTTACAAAAGGTCCAGGATTAATGGGTTCACTCGTTGTAGGAACTTCCTTTGCGAAAGCTTTTTCAATGGCTATGAATATTCCATTATTGGAAGTCAATCACATGATGGGACATGTTTTAGCACATTTTATTGATGATGAAGGAAAAGACAAACCGACCTTTCCATTTTTGTGTTTAACTGTTTCTGGAGGCCACACACAAATTGTATTAGTTGAAGACCATTTGTCAATGAAAGTTATTGGAACAACAATTGACGATGCAGCAGGTGAAGCGTTTGACAAAGCAGCAAAGATGTTAGGTTTTCCCTATCCAGGTGGACCTTTAATTGATAAATTTGCAAAAGAAGGCGATCCGACTAAATTCACTTTTGCGAAACCAAATATTCAAGGATTGGATTTTAGTTTTAGTGGATTAAAAACATCGATTTTGTATTTTCTTCAAAAAGAAACCAAGTTAAACTCAGATTTTATCGAAGAAAATAAAGCCGATTTATGTGCTTCCATTCAAGCGTCTGTAGTGGATATTCTACTAAAAAAAATCACAAAGGCAGCAAAGGAACATAACATTCATCAAATCGCAATTGCAGGAGGTGTTTCCGCCAACTCTGGCTTAAGAAATGCTTTGCAAGAAGCGGGTAAGAAATACCAATGGAACGTTTTTATACCAAAGTTTGAATATTGTACGGATAATGCAGCTATGATAGCAATTACGGGTAAATTCTTATTTGAAAAAGGTATTTTTGGAAATCAAAAAAGTGCGGCAGCGTCTCGTTTACCAATAAATGAATGGGCTATCAAAAAATAAATTTGTTGTTATATAATTTTTTTATAATTTAGTGGAAACTACAAAATAGTCAAAATGGAACCACTTGTTATTAAAAAAGAGTTAATTCTCAACTTATCTTTTATTGAAGATAAATCAACGGTTGAACAACATCCCAATTTAATGCAACAAATTTTAAATGCAACATTACTGGGGAACAATGAACATAAGAAAGTAAAAATCATTTTTAAAGATGATAATGGAGTTAAATTAGTGGAAACTACCATTTGGGCAAGTGGACAAAAGTTTATTTGCTTGAAAGGCGGTTCGTGGATTCCAATTCACCGCATCTTAGAAATTATTATTTGAATCAATAAAAAAGTGATAAAAAATTACCTACATCCTTTTTGAATTCGTATTTTTGAATTTGAAAAAAACAGAATGATCAAACAATTAATTTTTTTAGTGTTTTGTTGTATTTTTCTGCCTTTATTTGGTCAGGAAAACATTCGTTGGAACGCAACTTTTGATGCGAAAGAAAAAGTTGTGAAATTTTCAGCGAACTTAAAAGATGGTTGGCACATTTACAGTCAAAACAATCCAATTGAAGCCGGACCTGTTCCAACAACTTTTGAGTTTTTGCCGTCTAAATTTTACACCTTAGTTGGTAAAACAAACGAACCTGCTCCAATTTTAAAATACGAAGAAACGTTTGATGCTGATGTCCTCTTTTTTGAAAAAGCTGTAACATTTACTCAGAAAATAAATGTACTACAAAACGGAACATTGGAATGTGTTGTAAACTTCATGCTTTGCAACGATGAAATGTGTTTACCGCCTACAGATCAAACTTTTATAATACCCATAAATAATTAACCTTCACATGAAAAAAATCAACAATATTTTAACGGTTTTACTTTTTACTTTACTTGGATTTCAAACATTTGCTCAACTTGAATTAGCTGAAGACATGGTCAAGTGGCAATTTTCTATTGAACAAAAAGGTGCAGAAGCAACTTTGATTGGTAAAATTAAAATTGTGGAACATTGGCATATTTCAGCGGTGAAGTTACCAAAAGGAAGTTTTGGTTTTCCTACAAGTCTTGTGTTGAAAAAATCTCCAAATTATTCGGTAGTTGGAAGCGTTGTTGAACCAAAACCTATTTCAAAATACGATGAGTTGGCTGACGAACAATTGGCATATCACGAAGGTGCAATTGTATTAAAACAAAAAATTAAAATCAATTCTAAAAAGGACTTTGTGTTGAATGGAACCTTTTCTTTTCAACCGTGTAACGATGTGAGATGCTTACGCGACCATTCGGCAGAATTTTCTGTGAAAGTAAAAGGAAGCGAAGAAGCTGTTGCAGCCCTTGTTACAGATGATACGCTGGTAACTGAAACTCCCAATAACAATTTAAAAACCGCTGCTATTGATAAAGACAAACCAGTAATGGAGCCTTTAAAATCAACGACAAAAAGCGACGCAACAGAAGGTAAATCTTTGTTAATGATCTTTATCTTGTCATTTATTAGTGGTTTAGCGGCCTTGTTTACTCCGTGTGTGTTCCCAATGATTCCAATGACAGTTTCATTCTTTACCAAACAAAGTAAATCAAAAGCACAAGGAATTCGAAATGCCTTGTTGTATTCGTTTTCAATAATTGTTATTTACATACTTTTAGGAACCGTTGTGACCGCAACATTTGGTGCAAAAGCATTGAATGAAATGTCCACAAATCCTACGTTTAATATCGTTTTCTTCTTGATTTTGGTTGTTTTTGCAGTTTCGTTTTTGGGAGCTTTCGAAATCAGAATGCCAAATTCTTGGGTCAACAAAGCAGATTCTAAAGCTGATAAAGGTGGTATTATTGGAATTTTCTTCATGGCTTTAGCCTTGGCTTTGGTATCTTTTTCTTGTACAGGACCAATTGTTGGAACCTTATTGGTGCAAGCGGCATCAGCAGGAGGAACAGCTCCTTTCATTGGAATGTTTGGGTTCTCATTGGCCTTGGCTTTGCCGTTTGGATTGTTTGCTGCTTTCCCAGGTTGGATGAATACCTTGCCAAAATCTGGTGGTTGGTTAAATTCAGTAAAAGTAGTTTTAGGATTTTTAGAATTGGCATTAGCCTTTAAATTTTTATCGAATGCTGATTTATCTTTGCAAGCGCATTTCTTGGAACGCGAATTGTTTTTAGCGATTTGGATAGGAATTTTCTTAACGTTGGCTTTGTATTTATTTGGCATTATTCGCTTGCCACACGATAGTCCTTTAGAGCGCTTATCTGTTGGTCGAACATTGTTTGGTTCGTTCACATTAATTTTTGTTTTATACATGTTACCAGGTTTGTTTGGAGCGCCGTTGAAATTAATCAGTGCGTTTCCACCGCCAAGTAATTACAGTGAATCTATTGGTGGTGTTTTTGGTTCTAATCAATCTGCCAATCAGCAAGAAATGGCGCCAGGAATGCACATCGGGCCTCAAAACATACCAGTATTCCACGATTACGATCAAGCGTTAGCATATGCACAAAAAGTAAACAAGCCATTGTTTGTTGATTTCACAGGTAGAAATTGCGTCAATTGCCGTAAAATGGAAGAAAGCGTTTGGGGAGAACCAGGCGTAATTGAACACTTGCAAAATGATGTGGTGATCGTTTCTTTACATGTTGATGAGCGAACAGAATTACCTAAAAAAGAGCAAGTTACGGTTGAGTTTACGCCAGGTAAAAAACAAGTATTGAAAACAGTTGGAGATAAATGGATGTACAAACAAATCAGTGAATACAACATTACGGCTCAACCATATTATGTTTTACAAACTCCCGAAGGGAAAGACATTCCAGTAGGTTCAGCAGATTACGAAAATCACAGTGATCCTGTAAAATTTGCAGCTTGGTTAAAAAGCGGAATGAAAGCATTTAAAGGAAATTAATCATTTAAGTGTCAAATTCACCTTTAAAATGAATGAGTTTTTACAAACACCGATTGCATTTCTAAAGGGGGTTGGTCCGCAAAGGGCCGAATTGTTGCGACAAGAAATCAATGTCGTAACGGTCAATGATTTGTTGAATTACTTTCCATTTCGATACGTTGATCGTTCTGCTTATCACACAGTGGCAGATTTACGCTATTTGGACAGTTATGCGCAATTACGAGGAACACTTGTTGGTATTAATGAAGTTGCTGTAGGTCGTCAAAAAAAATTAGTAGCTAAATTTCAGGATGCTTCCGGAATGATTGAATTAATTTGGTTTCAAGGCATTCATTTTATCAAACCAATGCTGAAATTGGGTGCTGAATACCAAGTGTATGGCAAAGCAAAAATGTACGGGAATACATGGAATATTCCACATCCAGAATTAACAGAATGGCAAAACGTAGGTCAAAAAACAGGCATTCAACCGGTTTATTCTTCCACGGAGAAATTATCAGCCAAAGGCTTACATACGAAAGGAATTGAAAAGTTAACAGCAGTGTTAGCGCTTCAATTAAAAGGTAAAATACTAGAAATACTTCCAGATGAACTGTTGAAAGCGCATAATTTCATATCACGTGAAGCAGCGTTCAAAGAAGTCCATTTACCCACATCTGAACATGCTTTTCACGTTGCTCGTCAACGCTTGAAATTCGAAGAGTTGTTTTTTCTACAGATGGAATTGTTACTCAGAAAGCAAATCAGTGTTTCTAAATCAAAAGGATTTATTTTTAGTGAGGTTGGAACTCTTTTTACTGATTTTTACGAAAAGTATTTACCATTTTCATTAACGGGTGCTCAAAAAAGAGTACTTAAAGAAATTAGAAAAGATTTCTTGTCAGGTCACCACATGAATCGTTTGTTGCAAGGAGATGTTGGAAGTGGAAAAACGTTGGTAGCGCTTCTTACGATGTTAATTGCCAATGGAAATGGTTTTCAAGCAGCATTGATGGCTCCTACAGAAATTTTATCCAATCAACATGCAGAAACCTTGCGCGAAATGGTGAAAGATTTGCCCATTCGCATTGAATTGTTAACGGGTTCTATTACAAAGAAAAACAGGGTTCACATTCACGAAGGTTTAGAAGATGGAAGTGTTCACATTTTAGTTGGAACACATGCTTTGTTGGAAGATACCGTACAATTTTTAAATTTAGGATGTGTTGTAATCGACGAGCAACATCGCTTTGGTGTCGCTCAACGCGCAAGAATGTGGCGAAAAAATACAACGCCGCCTCATGTCTTAATCATGACAGCAACACCAATTCCACGAACATTAGCTATGACATTCTATGGCGATTTAGATGTGTCTGTCATTGACGAACTTCCTCCTGGAAGAAAACCAATTTCAACGATGCATCGCTACGAATCTCATCGCTTACGTGTTTTTGGGTTTATGAAAGAAGAAATCGCAAAAGGTCGCCAAATCTACATTGTTTATCCCTTGATAAACGAATCTGAAAAATTAGATTTTAATAATTTAATAAATGGTTACGAAGCTATTACGCGAAGTTTTCCGATGCCTAGTTATCAAGTGAGCATTGTTCACGGACAAATGAAGCCGGCAGACAAAGATTTTGAGATGCAGCGTTTTATCAAAGGTGAAACGCAGATCATGGTTGCAACGACTGTGATTGAGGTTGGCGTGAATGTCCCTAATGCTTCGGTGATGATTATTGAAAGTTCGGAACGCTTCGGCTTGTCGCAATTACATCAGTTGCGCGGAAGAGTAGGTAGAGGAGCAGAACAATCGTTTTGTATTTTAATGACAGGAGACAAATTATCCAAAGACACCCTGAAACGCATTGAAACAATGGTGCGTTCAAGCGATGGTTTTGAAATTGCGGAAGTTGATTTACAATTGAGAGGACCGGGAGATTTAATGGGTACGCAACAAAGTGGATTATTAAATCTAAAAATTGC
>CANLIL010000060.1 GCA_947491305.1 Flavobacteriales bacterium
GGCTTTATTAAGCGCTTTGAGTGGTTTGATAATCATACAAATTTGTTAAGTAGTGAACAAACTATTAGGAAGTTTGCACGCTACAAAGTGTTCAACAAATTTGAAGTTTATTTATTACAAATGCAAGAAAATAGTAATTGAATTCAATAAGTAAATCGAATAAATAGCAGCTTACAACAACGCTTTCTTTACATTTAATTCGCCTTCACTTCTAGCAATTACAGCAGAAGCCAAGCAATTCCCAAGAACATTAATAGAAGTCCGCCCCATATCCATTAGGGCATCAACAGCTAAGATGACACTTGCACTTTCTGGATTCAATCCTTCGATGTCGCCAACTGTACCTGCAAGAATAACAAATGAAGCGCCTCGAACTCCCGCAACTCCTTTGGAAGTTAGCATCAGTGTGAAGCAAATCCCGATCTGTTCACCAATGGTTAAATGAATTCCTGCCATTTGCGCCACAAAAACTGTTGCCATGGATAAATACAAGGTTGTACCATCTAAGTTAAAACTGTAACCTGTTGGCAAAACAAACCCAACAATTTTCTTAGGGACACCAAACGTTTCCATGTTTTCCATTGCTTTTGGTAAGGCCGCTTCACTACTTGCTGTTGCAAATGCAAGGGTTACAGGTTCTGTAACTGCTTTCAAAAATTTCAACAATGGAACACGTGCAATCAGCGCAATTGGAACTAAAACGACTAATACAAATACAAGCAAGGCAACGTATAAGGTTCCCACAAGCTTCATCAGGTTAAAAAGAATGTCAACTCCAGACTTGGCGACCGTACTTGCTAACGCTCCAAATACTGCAAGCGGTGCAACATACATAATGATATCGGTGAACTTAAACATGACTTCCGATAAACTTTCACTGAAGTTCAACATCGTTGCTTTGTGCTTTTCGTTTTTCACCATTCCTAAGCCGATGGCAAAAATCACTGAGAAAATCACCACTTGCAATACTTGATTCTCCGCTATGGATTTCGCAATGTTTTCTGGGAAAATCTCAACAAAATGATCTTTGTGTTCAGCTTTTTGCGCTAATAATTCGATCGATTTTTCTTTGTCTTGCGCGCGTGCTTCCACCTTTACGCCTACACCCGCTTGTGAAACGTTGATGGCTAATAACCCAATAAACAAGGCTATTGTGGTTACGATTTCAAAATATAAAATACTTTTTAAGCCGATTCGTCCTACTTGTTTTAAGTTACTATGTCCTGCAATTCCAACAACCAATGTTCCAAAAATCAAGGGCGCAACCAAGGATTTAATCAAACGCAAAAAGATCTTTCCAAAGCGTTCCATTTCTAATGCAAATGCTGGAAAATCCATCCCCACTTCTACCCCAATAATCATGGAAGAAAAAATCCACAAGGATAACTTTCTACGTTTGAATGAAATCAAGCATAAAAAAGCCATTAATGCATAACGTACCAATTTGAAACCTGTTGGATCCATCGAAGGAACCATGCTTTCAACAAAAAACATTAAGCCGATATTTAAAAACGTAACGACGTACCAAAAAGTGGTAAACAAAGATTTTGAAATTTTCATACGGTGAAGATAAAAAAATTAAAGAATTTAGTAGAAAATAGAATTTACTTTTTTAATTGTTAAATTTTATTTTATTGCATAACCAACTAATTAACAGTAAATTGAATAGCCTCTAAATTTAAAATCATTTCACTCGAATATTTTTTTTAAAAAATTAACGTAAATTCAAACAAATTGCTTAATATTGCATCATCAAAAGAAACAAATTCTGTTTTATTACAATCCAAAACAAAAACATCAAATCAATCCTTTTCTCATATAACACATTTTATGGATAAAAAAGAATTAGAAAGTAAAAAGCTTTCTGAATTGAAAGAAATTGCCAATACCCTTGGAATTGACAAAGCCGAAACCTTAAAAAAAGCGGAATTAGTTTCAGCAATCGTTGGAAACAATTCATCTTCTGAAAAAGTTGTCTTAAATGAGCCTACAATTGAAGGCGAAAAAAGAAAACGAGTTCGTACCATCAAAACAACAGTTGTTCAAGAACCAGCTAATTTATTTCAACAAATAACTCCTAAAGCAGTTGAAAAAGTTGAATTAGCGGATACAATTCTACCAGAAACGATAGCTCAACCAGAAGTTGCTCCAGTTGTTGAAGCACAAGAACCAAGAGAACAAAAACCATTTGTTAAACCAAATAAACCGAATCCACGTCCAGCAAATACAAATCCTAATCAACAACGACCAGGAAGAAATTTGTTAGATGAAATTCGCAAGCCACAAGAAAATTTGGCTAAAACCGATTTAGATACTGCAACTCCTGTTTCAGATGAACAAACTTTAGTTAGTTCAGAACAACACGAGCCTATTGCAAAAAATCCAAATCAACAACGTAATCCAAATCAACACCCGAATCAACAAAATCGTCGACCACAACACGAACAAAAAGTTCCAGCTGTGAAATTAGACGATGCATACGATTTAGTTGGAATTGTTTCGGCTGAAGGTGTTTTAGAAGTTATTCAAGAAGGTTTTGGATTTTTACGTTCTTCAGATTATAATTACTTGCCATCTCCAGATGATATTTATGTTTCACAAAGTCAAATCAAATTATTTGGTTTAAAAACGGGTGATACAGTTAAAGGAACGATTCGTCCACCAAGAGAAGGAGAAAAATTCTTTCCGTTAGTGAAAGTTGAATCGATTAACGGTCGTCACCCTTCATACATTCGCGATCGTGTACCTTTCCAATATTTAACGCCTTTATTTCCAGATGAGAAATTCAAATTAACAGGCCACGCACAAGAAACACTTTCTACGCGTGTGATGGATTTGTTTGCTCCAATTGGGAAAGGACAACGTGGAATGATTGTAGCGCAACCAAAAACGGGTAAAACAATGTTATTAAAAGACGTTGCGAATGCCATTGCTGCCAATCATCCTGAAACGTATTTGATCGTTTTGTTGATCGATGAACGTCCTGAAGAGGTAACAGACATGGCGCGTTCCGTAAAAGCGGAAGTAATTGCTTCAACCTTTGATGAACCTGCTGATCGCCACGTAAAAGTTGCGAACATGGTGTTGGAAAAAGCAAAACGAATGGTAGAATGTGGACACGATGTTTGCATTTTATTGGATTCAATTACACGTTTAGCACGTGCATATAATACGGTTTCACCTGCTTCTGGAAAAGTACTTTCTGGAGGTGTTGATGCAAATGCGTTACACAAACCAAAACGATTCTTTGGTTCAGCTCGTAAAATTGAAAACGGAGGTTCACTTTCCATTTTAGCAACTGCTTTAACGGATACAGGTTCAAAAATGGACGAAGTTATCTTCGAGGAGTTTAAAGGAACGGGTAACATGGAGTTACAATTGGATCGTAAAATTGCTAATCGTAGAATTTATCCTGCGATTGACATTACAGCTTCTGGAACACGCCGTGAAGATTTATTAGTCAACAAAGATGTGTTACAACGCGTTTGGTTAATGCGTAAATTCATTGCAGATATGAATCCTGTTGAAGCAATGGAATTCTTGAAAAATCATATGGCAAACACGAAATCAAACGAGGAATTCCTTGTTTCGATGAATAGCTAAAAAATAATAGTCAATCCCGATTTGGTTTAAACTGAATCGGGATTTTTTAAATTACATCATTATGCGCATCACGGTTAAAACTGGAATTATAAGTGCCCTTTGTTGGATCGGAATTAAAATGGGAATTTATTATACTGGATTGTTTGAAAGAACAATTATTCCTGCTGTTTTACTAAACATTCTAGGTTTATTGGCGTGTATTTCGATTGGATTGTACCTTCAAAAACGACGCGATACGGAAGAAACCAACACCATGATTGACTTAAAAAACGCCATGAGCGCAGGAGTTCCTTACGTATTGATGGTCAGCATTTTTATCTATTTCTTTTATGCTAAAATCAATCCTGAATATTACCAACATCAAATTGCAGAAAATGAAATAGCCATTGAAAAAATGGTCAACGATCCTATCGCTTTGGAAAAATTCAAATCGCAACAAGCCGATGCGGAAGTAATGACAAAAGAACAAATAGAGAAAAAGTTAAAACAAAGTAACAAACAAGGTGCATCAGCAGGATTTACGGCAACGCTCTCTACCCTAGCTTTGTTGATTCTTGCTACTTTATATAGTTTATTAGTTACCATTATCTACAGAAAAATCGTGTTTCGTTCTTAACAATTGCTTAATATTCATTTATTTTTGTACATTTAGATTCTATTTAAACAGAATTTTAAATGAAAAAACTACTATTCTTTACACTAACAATTCTTTCATTTAGTGTATTTTCTCAGTATTGTACTACTTCTGGACCAACAGCAACAGCAGATTCAAATGTGAAAAAAGTTCGAATTATTGGCGTTGGTGATTCAATTAGTTACAATTATACGTGTCCAGGAATCATTGGACTTCAAAATCTTACAAATTATTCAACGACCTTAAATGCAGGCGCAAACTACAACTTACAAGTTCAATATGGAACATGTGGCGGAAATTACCTTGGTAAAGGTCAAGTTTGGATAGATTTTGACCACAGTCAATCGTTTGATCTTTGGGAATCAATTGGAACATGGAATGGTACACCGCCAGTTCCACTTACGAATCACAGTTTTAGTATTCCAGTGAATGCGCAAAATGGACCTACACGCATGCGCGTTATTCAGCGAGAAGGAGCAAATCAAACATTTCCGTTAGATCCTTGCGCTAGTTATACGTGGGGTTCAACAATGGATTTTACCATTAATATTCAAAATGGGATTGATTGCTCTGGCTATCCGGGTGATGAAATGGCAGATGCTATTCCAGTAACAACGCTTCCATTTGTCGACACAAGAAATTCATCATTTTGTTATTCCAATCAAAACTATGTCTATAATTCTCCAGATGTTTATTACGCATTGAATCCAAATCCAATGATGAATAGCATAACTGCTTCATTGTGTGGCTCTTCTTTTGATACATTTTTAAGTGTAATTGATGCAATGGGAAATGTAATTGCATATAACGACGATGGAACAACATGTGGAAATCAGTCTGAAGTAACTTTCAACACTGCAACAGTTGGTTTGTGTTATCTTGTGGTGGAAGGCTGGGGAGCTGCCGCTGGAAATTACACCTTAACCATTAATGCAAGTTACTTAGGATTGGAAGATGAAACAAAAGATGTGATAAAATTCTATCCAAACCCTGCTAAATCATCCTTAACAATTGAAGGATTGGAAGGTCAACTAACAATTTTCGCTATCAATGGTGAAAAAGTTATGGAAACTAGCGTTAGCGAAAAATCTACAGTGGATATTTCTAAATTGACTACTGGATTTTACACCCTTTCTTTTGTTGCAAATTCGGTTCAATTCACGAAAAAACTTACCATCGAATGAAACAGGTATTTCTACTATTTTTTGTGATTTTAGCATTCGATTCAACTGCATCAAGTTGGGTTCAAAAGTCTGATTTTGGAGCAATTGGCCGTCATAGAGGAGCTGGTTTATCCATTGCGAACAAAGGATACATTGGCTTGGGACATATGAACGGTTCTGGGGTTGATATTTCATACAAAGATTGGTGGGAATATGATCCCGCTTCTAATAGTTGGACACAAAAAGCTGATTTTCCAACAAAAACACATGGACCAATTACATTTACGATTGGAAATATTGGTTATGTCGGCGGTGGCTCTGGTTTAAATGGAGAGTTTTATGGCTTCGATCCAATTTCAAATACTTGGACACCAACAGCCTTATGCCCTATTTATCCTACAGATATTCAAGCATTTTCAGCAAATAATAAAGGATATGTTTACAATGCAACAACATTGGTTGAATACAATCCAATAACAAATAGCTGGACAACAAAAGTCGCGCCACCAATAGCATTTAACACTTGGTGTTCAGCATTTTCAAATGGCTCAAGCGGTTTTGTTAAGTCTGGTAACAAATTGTATGAATACAAAGCTGCTTTAAATACTTGGTTAATTCGTGCGCAATTTCCAGGTAGCATGACAAATGGAAGTAGCGCATTTACTATTAATGGTAAAGGTTACTTTGCATGTGGTTATGTTGGCGGACTTTCAAATGTAACGGATGAAGTATGGGAATTTAATCCGGCAACAAATACTTGGACACAATTTGATGAGTTTTTAGGTTCAACACGGCGTTTTCAAGTTGCATTTTCAATTTTTAACAAGGGTTACGTTGGAACAGGAACCAATGGAATCAACTTCAATGATTTCTGGGAATTTGATCCTTCCTTTAATTTCCTATCTGTTGAGAGTTTGAGTAAATCATTTGATGCTTGCAACATTTATCCAAATCCTGTACAATCGGAACTGAATTTTTCAAATGTACCAGATAATCTTCTTGAAAAATCGGATATTGTTATCTACGATGCTTTTGGAAAAGAAGTAATAACAGCTAAATTATCAAACAAAATTTCTTGTTCATCTTTAGATCCTGGATATTATACCTTGACAATTCGCTACTCCAATCAATTTGTTAAACAAGCTAAATTTATTAAACTATGAGACTACTTTTTAGCTTAATAATGATCGCTCCGTTTTGTTGTTTTGGTCAACTCGAAAATACATGGACAAAAAAACAAGTTTTTGGAGGTGGAAAACGTGAACGTGCTGTTGCTTTTTCAATTGGTGATTTCGGTTATATTGGAACAGGTGTCAACACCTTAGATACTGTTTTAAATGATTTTTGGAAATACAATCCTGCAAACGACACATGGACACAAATTGCAGATTTACCGGGTGTTGCGAGAAGAGACGCTGTTGGATTTTCAGTTGGGAATTATGGTTATTGTGGAATGGGAATCGATCACGATGAAGCATTTAATGGTGATAAACTTCATGATTTTTACCAATACAATCCTGCATTAAATAATTGGATACCAAAAGCAGATTTTCCGGGTGAAGATACAGTTGGTGTTTACTTTGCAACAGCTTTCACGATTCAAAACAAAGGATACATTTGCGGTGGAAAAAAAGGCCCAAACGCCTACTCCAATGAATTATGGGAATACAAACCATCGGTTGATTCGTGGACGCAAAGAGCAAACTTCCCAGGTGGCATTCGCTTCCAATTGAGTAGCTTTTCAATCGGGAATTATGGAATTGTAGGTTGGGGCGGCGATCAAAACAATTACCGCAAAGATGTTTGGAAATACAATAGTGGGAATAATAGTTGGACCGCTTTGGCTAATTTCCCAGGAAGTGAACGCGTTGGAGCCGCTACATTTGTTTTAAATGATATTGGATATATTTGTTTAGGGAATAATGGCGGACTACTAAATGACCTTTGGGGATATGATTTCTCTAACGACACGTGGCATGTAGCAGCAACTTATTCTGGAAACCCTAGAAAAAACAGTGTATCATTTGTTGTAAATGGCAAAGCATATGTTGGAACAGGAAAAACGTATTCAGGAAAAAATAGGGAAATGTATGAATATTCTCCAGCTCAATTTTTAGCTCTCGAAGAAACAAAAACTTCTGAAATAAGACTTTACCCAAATCCAACAGCTGATTTTGTAACGATAGAACTGTCAAACATTTCATCAAAATCAGAAGTAATCATTTACAACTGTTTTGGTCAAATTGTTCTTCAACAAAGAAACATAAACGATACTTTTACAAAATTAGATGTAACGCATTTACCTACTGGTATTTATACAGTTTCAATACTGGATAAAAACAAGAAAACTATTTATTCCAACGAACTAATTCGACTATAAATGAAATTAATCAGTTTATTCATTAGTGTTTTGATTATTCAATTAAGCTATTCTCAAGATTATTGGGAAACAGTTCCTTCGTTTATTGCTTCACCACGTTCAAATAGTGCTTCGTTTTCAATTGCATCCAAAGGTTATATTGTCGGAGGTTTAGATCAAGTTGATTTTAAACGAAAATCTTATTCGTTTTCAGCACAAACAAACGCATGGCAAGAAGAACTAGCTTTAGGAGATAGCACTGGAGCTGGATTAAATCGCGGAGGAGCATGTGGATTTTCAATTAATAACAAAGGATATGTTTGCCTTGGACAAGGTCAAACGAATGCTTTTTTCAATGATTTGTGGGAATTTAATCCAGTTACACAAGCATGGACTCAAAAAGCAAACTTTATTGGTAGCGCTCGAAGAGAAGCTGTTTCATTTGTTCTTGATTCTATTGCTTACATCGCAACAGGCGAAGACATTACTGGATATAAATCTGATGTTTACGCCTATAATCCATTCACTAATAGTTGGAATCAAAAAAACGATTTTTTAGGAGGTGCTCGCAAAAGTGCTGTTGGATTTACAATTGGTGATCACGCATTCATCGGTACAGGTGAAAGTAACGTTTTAAAAAATGATTTTTGGATGTACCTTGCAGTAAATGATACGTGGATTCAAAAATCATACTTCCCAGGTACACCAAGATCTGGCGCAGTTGCTTGGGGGAAATTTCCACAGGGTTACATTGCATGCGGTGAAGACAATTCGTTCACGTATAAAAATGATGTTTGGGAATACAATTATTTTGGAAACGCTTGGTTTCTTCGCAGTTCAATTCCTGGAAATGGACGAAAAAATGCAATGGTTTTTACAATTGATGAAATCGCGTATGTTGGCGGTGGTTTTAATGGTGGTTTTTTAAATGACTATTACAGATACATTGGAGTTGTAGGAATTGATGAGGAAAATCAACTATCGGTTCTACCCTATCCAAATCCTTCAACCACTGGATTTAATTTTAATTTAACGACACCCATTCAAAATGGTACGTTAAAAATTTATGACATCCAAGGAAAAGAAGTACTTTCAAAAGACTTCACTAACGAACAACTAATTTATGTTTCCTTTGAAAACCTAGCGATTGATAAAGGAATTTACTGTTATAAAATTAGTTCAAATCAACAACAAATTGCATGCGGAAAACTTCATTACCTATACTATTAGCAGGATTCATTCTGTCATTTTCATCGTGTGAACAAACTAAAACAGAAGATGAAGTACTAATTTCTACTTCCAAAAAACCAATTTCGCAACCTTATCGCATTGAAATTATTGCGCTTCAAAATGGATTTGGATACCAACTTTATGAAAAAAATAAACTTATTATTGACCAACAAACAATTCCAGCCATTCAGGGTAATCAAGCATTTCTAACTTATGAAGCAGCAGAGAAATGTGCGGAATTTTGTCTGCAAAAAATTAAAAAAGGTATTTTCCCTCCAACAATTACTGTGGAAGATTTAAATAGTTTAGGAATTAAATAGTTTGTGAAATTTCTGCTCCCAATTGGTCGTAATCAATTCCATCAAAATTACCTGAAGACATCATCAATAATACAGCATTGTGCCAATCTTGTGAACGAATAAAATCTAACACTTCAGTTGTTTCAGTCATAACGATTACATTTCCACCAAACGCCTCTTGCACTTGTTTAGCTGTAATAGGCTCCAATTTTTTATGGTGAACAACTTCGTGACTAAAATAAACAACTGCGAAATCAGCGTGATCCATAGCATGTTGGTAATGCGGCAAAAATTCTTTTTTCAACGATGAAAACGTATGTAATTCCATACATGCAATTACTTTTCTGTGGTTAAATTGTTCTTTAACTGCCTTTGTTGTTGCTTTTAATTTTGAAGGCGAATGTGCGAAATCTTTATAAAACGTAAAATTCTCTTTTTCAGCTACCAATTGAAGTCGTTTTCCAGCGCCTGTAAAGGTTTGTACGGCTGTAAAAAAGTCGTCAGGAGCAATTCCAATTGCTTCACCCAATCGCATTGCACCCATTAAGTTTTGCAAATTATGCGCTCCAAATATTTTTAACGCATATTTCTTATTTTCAAAATTCAACAACGTTCCTGTTTCTGTTACTTCATAAACTGGTGTAGCATACGAAACGGTTTTTAGTTTAGTTGAAAATTGTTGACCTAATTTAGCAACTTCTTCATCTTCAGTATTGAAAACAAACGTGCCATTCGTCTCAATTAAGTTACAAAATTGTTCAAATTGTTCAACGTAATTTTCAAAGGTTGGAAACACATTGATGTGATCCCAAGCGATCCCACTTAAAATAGCAATATTAGGTCTGTACAAATGGAATTTTGGTCTTCTATCAATTGGTGAACTTAAATATTCGTCACCTTCTAAAATCATAATTGGAGCATCATCCGTTAATTTCACCATGCAATCATACCCTTCCAATTGCGCGCCAACCATATAATCTACAGAAATCCCCAAGGCATTTATCACGTGTAACAACATCGAAGTAATGGTTGTTTTCCCATGACTTCCTCCGATAACGACACGCACTTTGTTTTTACTTTGTTCGTATAAATATTCTGGATAAGAATATATTGGAATGTTTAATTCTTTCGCTTTCAACAATTCAGGATTATCTTCACGCGCATGCATTCCTAAAATAACAGCATCTAAATCAGCATGAATTAAAGCTGGATTCCATCCAATTGATTGTGGTAAAATTCCTTGTTTTTCTAAGCGCGTACGCGAAGGCTCAAAAATCTCATCGTCAGATCCAGAAACATCAAATCCCTTTCTACTCAATGCAATTGCTAAATTATGCATTGCACTTCCTCCTACTGCTATAAAATGTACCTTCATCCAGCTTATTTTTTGTGTTTTACTAATTTTGGATCTTGTGTTTCTTTTTGCCAAGAACTCTCTGTAATTGATTCCCCATCTTTAGTATACGTTGTAGCTTGCACTGTTTGCGTTCGAATGAAAACAACTCCTCTTCCCTCTATAACAACTACTCTTCTTGTGATAAATGCTTTCATCAAACCATTGTCATCTTTTTGAGTAAAGGATTCTTCCGTCACACCTTCTTCATAGGTTTTTCCTAATTCATTTGGCAAAATAAGTTTTTGAGTTTTTGTAATTTCTGCATTGTTAATCGTCGCTTGGTTTGCAATGTGCTTGTCACTACTTTTTTGACTTTTATCCGCAGAAGTTGCATATTGATTCGTACTAATTTCTTTTAGCTTATCCTTATTCTCATCTTGCTTTATAGCTTTATTGGCTTCACCTTCTTTCTGTTTGGTCAATTGGTCAACAAGTTTTGAATTCACGTTATTCGATTCTTCAGATTTAGCTTGAAGTTTTAACTCTTTTTCAGTTGACAAGACATTTTGTTCATCTTTAATTTCTTTGTAAAAATCATTGATTTTGGCTGACTTCTCAGCTTGTTTACTGATTTGTTCGCTTTTGTTTTTAGTTACATTTTGAGTTACCAAATAAGCTTCATTTATTTTTTGCTGCTGCTCAGCTACTTTTTGTTGATCCAGTGTTTGAGTAGTTGCCTCGAGCGAATTCATGCGTTGTTCGCCTTCATCCATTTGTTGCTCATTTTTTTCAGCTAAATAATCAGTTGTTGCATTCTGAATAACTCGAATCGTATTGTCAACATTTCTTTTTGAAGCAGTATTTTCTGATTGCTTTTGGTCATTACTAACAATAAATCCTTGGATTTCTTTATCATCATCAATGTTTTCGTTGGCGTCAGTAGTAGCCGAAGCGCTAATTCTTTCTGCGTTTTTATCAATCGTTTCTTTTAATGAATAAATTTCTTCCTGTTTTGTTGTCATTTTATCGAGTGACAGTTGATTCCCTTCTTCATGTAATAACGTTATTTTTTCACGTAATTTAATTTGATCGTTAGAGACATACAACAAAGCTTCAGTAGATTTAAGTTGTTGTTCATTGCTTGTTTTTTGCAATAAATCTAAACGACTATAAATTTCTCGTTGTGTTTCAGTTCCATAAGAACTTTTATCTTGATTGATTTTTTCGATCACTTTAGTTGTTTCATAATGCTCTAAATCTTTATCTGCAGATTTTGCTGTCGATTTTTTTGATGTCGCATAAACTCCATCCATAATTGAACTCGTACTTCTGTATCTTCGTTGTTCTTCCGCTTTTTGAAGCGCTGCAAATCCGTCTAGAACAGAACCGTCAAAGACTTCTCCTAATGGTTTTAATTCACCAGACGCAACAGGAGGATTTAAAATTTCATCTATTTCTTTCAATTTATTAATTGAAAATGAATCATTTGGTTTGAATGATAGTGCTTTTTCAAATTTCTCTTTTGCTTGTAAATAACTTTTACTATTAAATAAATCAGTTGCCTCTTTTACAAGTAGATCAAAAACTTGTTTCGTTTTTTTCTGATTCAACATGGCAATGTTTTCTTCCACCAACTGAATTTGTTTATTCACATAATCGTTTGAAGGATCTTGTTTTTGAACAGCTATATACGCTTCTTTTGCAGCTTCAAATTTTTGGGTTTGAAACAATTTATCCGCTTTTTCAAGTTGAATTTTAAGCGATTGTTGGGCAAGTGCAGCTTGTTTTTTAACGTTTACTTCATTATCCAACAATTGCTTCACTTCTTTAATTTTATCTAAAATAAGTTGATCAGCTTGCTTTAATTTCAATGCTTCGTTGTAAGAAGTTATTGCTTCGTTGTATTGCTTTTGCGCTTTTTGTTCGTCACCTTTTGCGAGTATTGATTTAATAGCTTGACTTTTTTGTTGTTCCGAATTTTGTTGACTCAATATTAAATTCAAATCATCAATTCTCTTTTGAGGCATTTTTTCGTTTGTTTTAATAATTTTTGCCTCTTCAAAAAGTTTTATTGCCGATTTGAAATCTTGAGCGATAACTTGCTTTTCAGCGTCGTTCATTTTTTGATTATACGCATCCAATTGTTTTAATTTATCTTCAATCAATTGCAATAATTGTTGGATTCGAATATCGTCAGCAGGATTAATAAAGGGACGCGTTAATATTTCTTTCGCTTTCTTATATTCTTCTTTATCAACATGATTTTGGGCAGCCACAATTGTTTTTTCTAATAATTCTTTTGCTTGAGTTGAACTATTTAATTGCTCTAAACGCTGCGCCTCCGCAATTTTATCAATGGCTTCTTTTGAGTTTTCTTTTATTTTTAATGCATTTTTATAAGCTTCAATCGCTTCTAAATATTTCTTTTGTACAATCAATGCATCACCAGATTTTATCAAGTTAGTATATTTTTCGACTATTGAATTTGCAGCAGTAGCCAAAGCAGCTTTCTTTGCTTCCAACTCTTTAATTTTATCCAAGGCTTCTTTACCAGTTGCTTTCTTCGTCAAAGCTTCTTTGTACTTCGCAAGTGCTCCATCCAAATCGTTTGCAGCTTCTTTTGCGCTAGCTTCTGATAGCAACGATTTATACTCAGAATCCAGTTTCGCTTGACCTTCCAATGCTTTTAACTTGGTTTCAATTTCAG
>CANLIL010000061.1 GCA_947491305.1 Flavobacteriales bacterium
GCCTTCGAAAATTCCGTCTTCCGTTTCAAATGAAATGGATTTCATGTTCACATTGTGCTCTTTGGAAATGATTTCCGTAAGGCGGTTTACTAAACCAAGGTTGTCGATGCCAGTGATTCTAATCGATGCAATTCGTTCTTGTAAAACAATCGATTGCCAACGTGCTTTCACACTACGGAAATTCATTTTGGATAACAAATTTTCAGCATTCGGACAATTGGTTCGGTGGATTTTGATTCCTTCATTAATGGTGATGAAACCAAATACCTCATCGCCCGGAATTGGGTTGCAACATCGCGCCATTTGGTATTGAATATTTTTGAAATCTTCTCCAATAATGATTGTATCTTGTTTGGTATCGATTTTAGGATAGACATCTTTTTCATGGCGATCCATTTTCTGCTGCAAGCCTTTCTTTTCAGAATGTAAAATACCATTTTCGATTTGTATGTATCTAATTTGACTCAAATCAATTTTTCCCTTCGCAATTCTGAAATAGAGTTCTGTCGAAGTTGGTAATCCAAAAAAGTTTTCCAAAAACGAAATATTCTCTGGCGTAAATCGCACATTGTATTGTTTGAATTTACGCGTAAGAATCTCTTTACCATCCAATGCAATGGTTTTTCGTTCTTCGTTCAACGAATTCTTAATTTTTTGCTTCGCACGCGCTGATACGACAAAACGTAACCATTCTTCGTGCGGTTTTTGTTTGGATGACGTGATAATCTCCAATTGATCGCCGTTCAATAATTGGTAACTCAAAGGAACCAACCGGTTGTTCACTTTTGCACCAATGCATTTGTTTCCAATATCGGTATGAATATCGTAGGCAAAATCTAAAATGGTTGCACCATTTGGTAAAACACGTAATTCTCCTTTTGGTGTAAAAACATAAATTTCATCTGCAAATAAATTCGCTTTAAATTCATTGATGAAATCTAATGCACTCACGTCTGGATTTTCAAGTAAATCTCGGATTTCGGAAATCCAACGATCAAATTTACTTTCTTCAGAATTGGATTCTTTGTATTTGTAATGCGCAGCCAAGCCTTTTTCCGCAATTTCATCCATTCGTTTCGAACGAATTTGAACTTCCACCCATTTTCCTTGAAGCGACATTACAGTTGTATGCAAGGACTCGTAACCATTGGCACGCGGTGTTGAAATCCAATCGCGTAAACGTTCAGGACTTGGTTGGTAAAAATCGGTAACAATACTGTAAATTTTCCAGCAGTCAGATTTTTCCATTTCAGGTTTAGAATCTACAATTATGCGAATTGCAAACACGTCAAATACTTCTTCGAAAGGAATATCTTTGTCGTGCATTTTTCGCCCAATCGAAGCAATAGATTTAGTTCTTGCCTTAATATCAAAATGGTAATTCTCGTGCTGCAAGGCCTCTTTTATTGGCTGCATAAATCGACGAATGAAACGCGTTCGAACTTCTTGTGTCGATTTTAAGCTGGCTTCAATCGTATTGTAAACTTCTGGTTCACTGTACAACAATGCCAAGTCTTCCAACTCACCTTTGATGGAATACAAGCCCAAACGATGCGCTAACGGAGCATATAAAAATTTTGTTTCTGATGCGATTTTCAATTGCTTGTCTGCGCGCATGCTTCCTAATGTTCGCATGTTGTGCAAGCGATCCGCCAATTTTATTAAGACAACACGAATATCGTCTGAAATTGTTAAGATCATTTTACGGAAATTCTCCGCTTGAATCGAAGCGTTTTCGTCAAAAACTTCTGGAATCTTTGTTAATCCGTCGATGATTAGTCGAACTTTAGGTCCGAACAAATCTTCCACATCTTGCAAGGTAATGTGCGTGTCTTCAACCGTATCGTGCAACAAAGCGCACGTAATTGCAGTTGCACCCAAGCCCATTTCTTCCGCACAAATTCGTGCAACGGCAATGGGATGATAAATATAAGGTTCGCCCGATTTACGACGCATTTCTTTGTGCGCATCAACAGCAACATCAAATGCTTTTCGAATCATTTTCGTGTCTTCTCGCGAGCGATTTTTTGTAGCACGCAACAAGCCTTTAAACGCATTTAATATTTCAATTCGTTCCTTTTCTAAATCAATTTCTTGCATGAATTACTCCTTATTTCGCTGGTAATATTTTTGCTTTCACTTCTCCAAATCCGATGCGAACACCCGCTTTTTCACAATGTCCACGCATAATAACTGTATCGTGATCTTGAATGAATTTACGTTCTGATCCATCTGCCATTTTTAATGGTTTCGTTCCCTTCCAAGCCAATTCTAACATTGAACCGTAAGAATCTTCCGTTGGACCAGAAATTGTTCCGGAACCCATTAAATCGCCACATTTTACATTACATCCATTCACGGTATGATGCGCTAATTGTTGCGCCATGTTCCAATACATGTACTTGAAATTCGATCTTGAAACAACCGTTTCTGCTACATTTTCTGGTGCAATAGCTACTTCCAAGTGTAAGTCATATGATTTTTTTCCTTCAAATGCTAAATAACTCAACACAGCTGGATCTTGTTTTGGCGATTCCACTTTAAATGGTTCTAACGCATCCATTGTTACTACCCAAGCAGAAATGGAAGATGCAAAGTTCTTCGCTAAGAAAGGTCCTAAAGGAACATATTCCCATGTTTGAATATCGCGGGCCGACCAGTCGTTGAATAAAACCATTCCAAAAATATAATCTTCCGCTTCTTCTGTTGAAATTGAATCGCCTAATGGTTTTCCTTCGAACGTAATAAACGCTGTTTCCAACTCAAAATCTAAATTACGACACGGCGCAAAGATTGGATCTGCTTGAGGATCTGGTTTAATTTGACCTTTTGGTCGGTGAATGTTGACATCCGATAATATTACTGAACTTGCTCTACCGTGGTAACCAACAGGAATCCACAACCAATTTGGCAACAATGCGTTTGCAGGATCTCTAAACATCGTACCAACATTGGTCGCATGTTCACGCGATGAATAAAAATCGGTATAATCTCCAATTTGAACAGGCATACAAACGTGAATCGCATCAATTGGAAATAAAACAGTTGAACGATTTTCTTGTAAAACAGTTGATGAAACTTCTACTAATTCAGCGATTCTATTGCGTAACGCACGTACACCCAATTTTCCTTTTTTCATCATTGGATTAAGAACTGAAGCTTCAAAATCAGAACGTTCAAAACCTAAATTGGCAAACAAGCCCAGATCAAAAATTGCACAAAGATCCAATACTGAATCGCCAATCCTCACTCCTACTCGTTCGGATGATTGAGCAGTTTTAAAAATTCCAAAGGGTAAATTTTGGATGGGGAAATCAGAGTGTGCAGGAACGTCAACCCACGACGTCAACGCTGGATTATTGGCAGAAATTATCATTTAGTTTATTTTTTTATAAATCTTACTGTATTAGATTATAAAGTTACGGAAATTGCCGAAAATAAAAGTTTAAAACAAAAAAAAACCACCGTCAAAAAGAAGGTGGTTGAATCGTTAAGTTTTCTAATTTATTACACGTTGAATCTAAAGTGCATAATATCACCATCTTCAACGACGTATTCTTTTCCTTCCACTTTAAATTTACCAGCATCTTTAACGGCAGATTCTGAACCCAAAGTTGTAAAATCATTGTACTTCATTACTTCAGCACGAATGAATCCTTTTTCAAAATCTGTATGGATCACACCCGCTGCTTGAGGCGCTGTCATTCCTTTTGTGATGGTCCAAGCTCTTACTTCTTTCTCACCAACTGTAAAATAGGTTTGTAACTTCAACAAAGCGTAAGCACAAATAATCATTCGATTTACACCTGGCTCTTCTAATTCCAATTCATCTAAGAACATTTTTCGTTCTTCGTATGTCTCCAATTCGGTAATGTCTGACTCAATTTTAGCACCAATCACTAACACTTGTGCATTTTCATCTTTCACCGCTTCTTTCACTTGTTCAACGTATGAATTTCCTGTTTTCACAGAAGCTTCGTCTACATTGCATAAATATAAAACTGGCTTCGATGTTATTAATTGAAATTTATCAACGATTGCTTGCTCTTTTTCATCAAAATCTATCGCGCGAACCGAAACACTTTGTTCCAATGCAAGTTTGATTTTCGTTGCCAATTCATTTTCTTTTAAAATATCTTTATCGCCCGATTTCAATACACGCGCTAAACCTGCCAAACGTTTTTCAATCGTTTCTAAATCTTTTAATTGCAATTCAATGTCAATAATTTCTTTATCGCGAATTGGATTCACAGAACCGTCAACGTGAATAATATTGTCATCATCAAAACATCTTAAAACATGAATAATTGCATCTGTCTCACGAATATTCGCCAAAAATTGATTACCCAATCCTTCGCCTTTTGACGCTCCTTTTACCAATCCAGCAATGTCAACAATTTCCATTGTAGTAGGCATCACTCGTTGAGGATTAGCCAATGCCTCCAATTTCTCTAAACGTGGATCAGGAACGGAAATTGTACCGATATTTGGTTCAATCGTACAAAAAGGAAAATTCGCTGATTGTGCTTTCGCGTTCGACAAACAATTGAAAAGTGTTGATTTACCTACATTTGGCAAACCTACAATACCACATTTTAAAGCCATTTTATTTATTTTTTTGCAAATATAATTAATCAAAAGTTGAAAGGCTATTTTAGACGCGTGAAATCCATAAATAAATACATTCAAAACACAATCTTTTCAGCTTTTTTGTAACTTCGCTAAAAAAAATATGTTCACTGCAATTCTTTTCGGACTTCTTACATTTATTTTAATGCTCGTAATTCTTGGACTTGTTTCTCCAAAAACTGTTTACGTTCAATGTGTTACAACACTCTCAACTTCGAAAGAAAATGCATTTAACGCTACAGCTGATTTTCATAAATTCGTGAAATGGAATGCATGGTCTGCAAAAGACCCAAACATGCAACAAACATTTGCAGGAACACCAAAAACGGTTGGGCACGCTTACCAATGGTCGGGAAATAAAAATGTTGGAACAGGTTCCATGGAAATCTTAGCCATTGATGAGCAGCAAAATTGCACCATTGCTTTAAATTTTGGTCCTCGAGGCGGCGCAACTTGCGGTTTTGATTTCGAAGAACTTACTGCAGAAGAAACAAAAATTACATGGTGGTTCAAATCCGAAATTGGAAAAAATCCATTTTCTCGGGTTTTTGGAATGATGATGGAACGCTTCATTACAAAAGATTTCTCTAAAGGACTCGCTAACTTAAAACAGCAATTTAATGCATAACGTTATGAAAAAAATCGTATTTCTTCTATTCTTATTTCCAGCAATATTTTGGGCGCAACAAACAGATTCTTCATTTATTAAATCCATTTACAACGAAGCACTCTCTAAAGGAGATTCCTACCAAAGCTTAAGAAGTTTGTGCAAAGACATTGGCGCACGACTTTCTGGTTCTGCCGAAGCTGCAATGGCTATTGAATGGGGGAAAAAGAAAATGGAAAGCTATCAGTTTGATGCCGTTTACTTGCAAGAGATCAAAGTGCCGCATTGGGAAAGAGGTACCAAAGAAAGTGGCTGGATTCGCACACGAAAAGGTAAATTAATCAAAGTGAATTTATTGGCGCTTGGTGGTTCGATTGGGACGAATGGTTTACTCGAAGGAGAATTGGTACTTTTCAATCATGTTGATGATTTGAAAAAAGCTAAAAGATCTACTATTGAAGGAAAAATCGTTTTCATCAATCAAGCGATGAATGAAAAAGAAATCAACACCTTTAAAGCTTATGGTGGTTGCTACTCATTGCGCGGAAGCGGAGCTGTTGAAGGAGCGAAAATGGGCGCTAAAGCAGTTTTGATTCGTTCTGTTGGTATGCCGTTGGATAAACATCCGCATACTGGATCCATGCATTACGAAGATTCAATTGAGAAAATTCCAGCAGCAGCATTATCTACTGAAGACGCCGAATTTTTAGCGCAGATATTGAAAAATGAAAAAGCTTCATTTGTGTTAGAAATGGATTGTCGCTCTTACGAAGACGCAACTTCATACAACGTTATTGGCGAATTAAAAGGTACAACTTTTCCAAATGAAATCATCACTTTTGGAGGACATTTGGACTCTTGGGACACGGGCGAAGGAGCACACGATGATGGCGCTGGAATTGCACATTGTTTAGAAGCATTACGTTTACTTAAAGTATTGAATTACCAACCAACACACACACTTCGTTTGGTGTTTTTTATGAATGAAGAAAATGGCAACAAAGGCGGAAAAACCTATGCTAAATGGGTCAAAGAAAAAGGTGAAAAACACTTAGCAGCGTTAGAAAGTGACCGCGGCGGATTTTCACCTCGTGGATTTCAATGCGATGGAAACGAAACATTTCAAACCTTGTTAAAATCGTTTGCACCAACATTTGCACCGTATGAACTTTCTGAATTTGGAAAAGGATATGGTGGAGTTGACATTTCTCCATTGAAAGATGAATTTCCAGGAATCCCATTGTTTGGATTTGTTCCTGATTCACAACGTTATTTTGATTTTCACCACGCACCAAGCGATGTGTTTGAAAGTGTCAACAAACGCGAACTTGAATTGGGCGCTGCAGCGATTGCGAGCATGATTTATTTGTTAGATCGACACTTGTAACAAACCATTTCTTGTTGATAAATCTGTTGTTTTGTTTCCTTTCAATTGGATGAAAATCCTTAACTTTGCCGTAACACAAAAAACTGTGTCATTTTGACACTATTTAATACAAAAAACAATTGACATGATTCAAGATATTTTTGAAAAAATCGCTAAAAATCGTGGGCCACTAGGTCAACATGCAAAAGAATCTCACGGCTATTTCACTTTTCCAAAATTAGAAGGCGCAATCGGGCCTCACATGAATTTTAGAGGAAAAGAGCGTTTGAACTGGAGTTTAAATAACTATTTAGGCTTAGCCAATCATCCGGAAGTGCGTCAAGCAGATGCAGATTCAGCAGCAAATTATGGTTTTGCTTCTCCAATGGGCGCACGAATGATGAGCGGAAACTCAAATTATCACGAACAATTGGAAGCTGAATTATCTGCTTTTGTAGAAAAAGAAGATACCATTTTATGTAATTTCGGTTACCAAGCGATTGTTTCAGCAATTGACGCATTGGTAGATCGTAGAGATGTGATTGTGTACGATGCTGAATCGCATGCATGTATTTTGGATGGTGTTCGTTTACACATGGGAAAACGCTATGTATTCAAACACAATGACGTGGAAGATTGTGCAAAACAATTGGAACGCGCAACAAAATTAGCAGAAGAACAAGGTGGTGCGATTTTAGTAATCACAGAAGGTGTTTTCGGAATGCGTGGCGATCAAGGAAGGCTAAAAGAAATTGTTGACTTGAAAAAGAAATTCAATTTCCGCTTATTTGTGGATGATGCACATGGAATCGGAACATTAGGTGCAACAGGTGGTGGAACTGGCCAAGAACAAAATTGCCAAAATGGCATTGATATTTACTTCGGTACATTCGCTAAATCATTTGCCCTAATCGGTGGATTTGTATCAAGTGATGAACAAGTGGTAGAATATTTACGTTACAACATGCGTTCTCAAATTTTTGCAAAAGCATTGCCATTACCATTGGTTATTGGAGCTTTGAAACGTTTAGAATTAATGCGTACAAAACCAGAATTAAAAGATAATTTATGGAAAATCACGAATGCCTTGCAATCTGGTTTGACAAAAGCTGGCTTTAATATTGGTGAAACTGATACATGTGTTACACCAGTTTACATGAACGGATCTATTCCAGAAGCAACAAATCTTATTTTCGATTTACGTGAAAATTACAACATTTTCTGTTCAATGGTTGTTTACCCAGTTGTACCAAAAGGAATGATCATTCTTCGATTAATCCCAACTGCTGTTCACACCTTAGAAGATGTTAATTACACCATTGATTGTTTCTCTAAAATTGTAGGAAAATTGAAAGCTGGTGAATACATGTCAGATAAAATTGCTGCTTTTTAATTCAATTATAAAATTCTATGAAAGACCAGCAATTGTTGGTCTTTTTTTTATCCTTTAATATGGAAAAAACCAATCCTGCAATTCAACACTTTTTGTCGTGTATTGATTTAGAAGATCAAGAACAAGCCAAGCGTTTTCAACTAAATGAAACCCATAGTTTAAAAGCATTGAAAGCGGAAGGTTTGGCCCTCCACCCGATTCGTATTACACGCAAATCTTTTGGATATGCGGATTACCCTGAATTGAGCTTCAAACTACCCTTTCCTGGCGAAACAAATTCGTTTAAAAATGGAATGGCCATCGAATGTTTTTGTCAAGGTGAAGAACCTGTTAAAGGAATGTTACTTTCCTTAGACGGGAAAAATGGTGAATTCAGGTTGTTTGCACCCGATTTTCCAGATTGGATTGAAGACGATGGTGTTGGTATCAAATTAACACCTGATACGCGCACGAGTTCAATCATGAAAAAAGCATTGGCGGATTTACCGCAACATCCGCAAGCATTTTCGTTGTTTCAACAAGTTCACGACAAAGAAATTGAAGCGCTGAAAGAAAGTTCGTTCAATCCGCTGGTAGCACTCCCCTTTTTCAACCAACAACTGAACGAGAGCCAACAAATTGCTGTACAAAAAATACACGCACTTACCGAAGGCGTTTTTGTTTTGCATGGTCCACCGGGAACTGGGAAAACCACTACTTTACTGGAAGGAATTCAACAATTGGTGAAAGCGGGACAAAAAATAATGGTGACAGCACCAAGTAACACAGCTGTTGACAACATTGCTCAAGGATTGATTGCCACTGGAATTAATTTCTTACGTATTGGCAACAACACCAAAGTCAACGCTGCAATTTTCCCATTTACACCCGAAGGAAAATTAAAAGAAAGCAAGCAAGAAAAAGAGATCAAACGCTTGAAAATTCGCGCAGAGGAAATGCGGAAAATGGCTTATCAATACAAGCGTCGTTTTGGAAAAGATGAACGCGATCAGAAAAAATTATTGCTAAACGAAGTAAAAGCCATTCGAAAGCAAATCAAAGACATTCAGCACTACAACGAAGAAGAATTGTTCACTAAAGCTTCTGTTATTTTAGGAACGCCAATTGGTTTAATGGACACGCATTTAGCAGAACAAGCCATCGATACCTTGATCATGGATGAAGCTGGTCAATGCTTAGAACCCTTGGCTTGGTGCGTAATGACGACTACTACTAAAATCATTTTAGCTGGCGATCATTTGCAATTACCACCCACTGTTTTATCGAACAAAGCGCAACAATTGGGGTTCAATATTTCTATTTTGGAGCGTTTCATTTCCAAAATTCCAACTGCACACTTGCTCGACACACAATACCGTATGCGCGAAGCCATTGTTCAGTTTCCGAATACCTATTTTTATGCTGGTTTATTGAAAACGGCGCAGCATTTAGCTTCTACTGGTACACACATTTATTTTTACGACACGGCAGGTGCTGGATACAGCGAAGAAACTGGGCAAGATGGCAACAGTCTAACCAATCCTGGCGAATTAGATGCTTGTAACAAAATCATTGAGCTTTTGCAACTCAATTGTTCGGCAACAGCTTTCATTTCGCCCTATTCGGGACAAGTAGCAGCCGCAAAAGAAACCTTACCAAGCACCTTGAAAATCAGTACCATCGACAGCTTTCAAGGACAAGAAGCAGAAACGATTCTCTTATCATTGGTACGTTCCAACGAAAGCAATCAAATTGGATTTTTGAGCGATTACCGCCGCATGAATGTCGCGATGACACGTGCCAAAGAATGCTTAATCATCATTGGCGATAGCACAACACTCGCAAAAGACGATTTCTACAACCAATTTCTTAATTATGTGGAAGCAATCGATGCGTATAAAAGCGTTTGGGAATTGGGTTGATGAAAGTTCATTTGGCGCCCATTTCCCGCTTTCCGCTATATTTTTCCCTGCTACCTGAGGCTCTCGAAGGCAGCAGAAAAAAGATGCCGCTGCAATCGGGGGTCGAATGAGTATATCAAAAGATTTTTTCAAAAAAAGGTTTAGTTTTTATTATACAACTTACTTTTAGTACTTCTTGGTTTTGAAATTGTAGCGAAAATCGAATTGTTTAGCTAATTTTTAGTATCTTTATTAGGTATGATTAATGCTATAGAAATATATAACTCGAATGGAGAAACTCAAATTGATGTAACATTTGAGCATGAAACAGTCTGGCTAAGCCTAAATCAAATTGCAAAACTCTTTGGTAGAGATAAATCTGTAATTTCGCGGCATTTAAAAAATATTTATGCTGAAGAAGAACTCACTTGGGCTTCAACTGTTGCAAAAAATGCAACAGTTCAAATGGAAGGCAAAAGAAAAATAAAAAGAGAAATTGAAATTTATAACTTAGATGCCATTATTTCTGTCGGTTATCGGGTAAATTCAAAACAAGGAACTCAATTTAGAATTTGGGCAACTAATAAGCTTAAAGAACACCTCGTAAAAGGATTTACAATTAATCAAAATCGATTGAATCACTTAAAACAATCTATTAAACTAATTCAATCAACAACTTCATTAGAAGAAATTGATCATTTTCAGTCAAAGGAAATAATAGATGTTCTGACTGACTTTGCTTTAGGGTTAGAAATTCTTAATGGTTATGATAATCAGTCGCTCGAAATTCGAGACACAACTTCGGGCGCTTCCTACATTATTGATTATAAAGAAGCAACGGATGCGATACATCAACTTAAAGTAAAATTTGGCGGATCAGAACTATTCGGAAATGAAAAAGATGCATCTTTCAAAAGTTCTATTGCTACAATTGATCAAACCTATGCGGGTCAAGAGTTGTATCCAAGTATTGAAGAAAAAGCTGCAAACTTGCTTTACTTTGTTGTTAAAAACCATTCGTTTAGCGATGGAAATAAAAGAATTGCCGCCTGGTTATTTGTTTGGTACCTGAATAAAAATAACTACCTATATAATCAAACAGGAAAACTGAAGATTGAGAATAATGCACTTGCTTCAATTACTTTAATGATTGCTCTCAGTAAGCCAGAGGAAAAGGAACTGATGGTTCGAGTAATAATTAACTCAATAAACAAATTGAACCAATAATATATTAGAATTTTACAACGCTTATTTTCAAATTACCATTTCGTTTAAATAAAGTTTTTTTTGAAATCCTCATACCTTTAAAGAATCCTTTTTTAATGTATTGAATTGCATCTACTTCCATTTTTGGATGGATTTAAGCAAGAATTTAGTTGTTTGAAATCAACTTTTTCACTAATTTAAGGTGGATAATCAATTCAAAATGAAAAAAATACACCTTAAAAAAACAGAAAATCCTAGTCAAATCAAGGTTTGTCACCCTTTTGACGATCAATTATTTTGGAAAATGAAAAGCATCAATTCTGCTATTTGGAACAGTTCTGATTATTCATGGATTTTGCCAAACGATAAAAACACACTAGCTAACATTTTCAAAACATTTAAAGGTATAGCTTGGATTGACATGAATGAACTAAAAATGGGTGAAAAAAAAACTGTTTCATTAGCTCAAAAAAAGAAAATAGCCCTCTCACCTTTGACAGAAAACCAATTACTCGAAATAAATTCATTTGAAAAATACCTACAAAGTAAACGTTACAGTGCAAGTACAATCAGAACGTATGTTGATTCATTAGCAACATTTTTTCGTTTTTTCCATGCTAAGCCCATTCATGAAATTGACAACGAGGATGTAATACACTTTAACAATGAATACATTTTAGCCCAACAACTTTCTCAGAGCTTTCAAAATCAAATTGTAAACGCTATTAAATTATTTTACGCTGCGCGTAAAGGCATGAAATTAAACCCTGAATTAGTTCATCGGCCTCGAAGAGAACATCGTTTGCCGAATGTGTTGAGCAAAGAGGAAGTGAAAGCCATTTTGAACGCACCTAACAATTTAAAACACAAAACGATGTTGTCGTTGATTTATTCATGTGGTTTAAGACGAAGTGAGCTGTTGAATTTGAAGCCGCTTGACATTGATTCTAAAAGAAACGTTGTAATAATAAGACAATCAAAAGGTAAAAAAGATCGCATAGTGCCTTTGAGTCCCAAGATTTTAGAATTATTGCGGGCGTATTATTTGAGTTATAAACCAAAAACATGGCTTTACGAAGGACAAAAAGAAAATGAGCAATATTCTGAAAAAAGTTTGCAAAATGTGTTGAAACAAAGTTTGGCAAAATGTAACATTTCCAAGCCTGTTACTTTGCATTGGTTCAGACATAGTTTTGCCACCCATTTATTGGAATCGGGTACTGATTTGCGTTACATTCAAGAATTGTTAGGGCACAAAAGCAGTAAGACAACAGAACTTTACACACACGTGAGTACTAACTACATACAAAACATCATTTCACCTTTTGATAATTTATAAAGAAACAGTATATTTGAAAATAAGTCGCACTGAAACTAGACGTATACAACTAAATATAGATGTATATGTCCCATTTTATGAGACATATAAATAAGTTA
>CANLIL010000062.1 GCA_947491305.1 Flavobacteriales bacterium
CTTCCACTGAAAAAGACAACTTTTTTATCACAATTAAATGTGAAGTAAGCTCTGTTTTTAATGCGTGTAGGTTCAATTTTTATCGACGAAAGGTCGTCTAATTGATGTTTATCGTTGACGTTTGACAAGCCATAAGTTTGGTAATTCTCAATGTGAGAAGCATTGAATTGCGCATAAACACGTGCGTTGATTGTTACGGCTTCTCCTTCATAAACCGATGTCTTCGATTTTTCAATCACTCCAAACGCAATTTGTCGCAGTTGTTGTTTTGAGAAATTTTGACTCAATGGAGCAGGGGCTGCAACTTGTTCTTTTTGTATGGTAACATTTACGGTATTTGAGCGAAAAACTTTATTCCCTTTTTTTATGTAAGCTGGACCAAATTTATAGGTTCCAGCTTTTGAAATAGTGCCACTTTGCGATAAGTAATAAAAGGAAACGGATCTGCCTGTTGAATAATCAACTTCCACATTTGAGCCCGACATAACATCGTAACCTTGGGTGAAGTTTTTTGGGAAATCAATTTCAACATTGCCTTGAACCGTTGATTTTATGGTAATGTTCAATGGTTCGCCAACTGTTGCATTTGTCGGTGTAACTTCTAAAACAAGGGAGTTTTTTTGTCCAAAAACAACAAGGTTGACCAAAATAAAGAGATATGTAAACAGTTTTTGCATTACCAATTTTTTGTTGAGTTGTTAGAACTTGTTGAGCCGTTGTTGAATTTCTTTCTTTTGAATGCGGCCTCAGCTTTTGAAATTCGGTCTAATTTTTTTTCTAACTCATTTTTAGAGAGCGCATTCGATTCCGGTTTTGGCTGCTGCGGAGCGGGGTCCTTTTTCTGATTTTTATCAACTGGATTTTTCGGCGGGTTGTTTTGCTTAGAAGGTTTATTCTCTTTTTTATTTTTCATTCTCAATGCTTGTGACAGGTTGTAACGTGCCGCTTCATCGGATGAATTGATTTTCAATGTTTTCTTGTAATTTTCAATGGCGGACGTGTAGTTTTTTTCTTTCATAAAACTTGTCCCTTTGTTGTAATTTAAGTCAGCAATTTTTTGTTTATTGCTCGTTTTTTGCAACGATTTAGAATACAAGGTTCGTGCCTTTTCAAACGCATTATTTTTATAGTTGCATTGAGCAATTTCTTCGGTTAAATCAATGGAGGAAGGCTTATTTTTCACCGCTTTTTGGTAGTGTATTTTAGCCTTTTTAAACTCGTTGCTTCGGTAATACTTGCGCGCAGCTTCAACATCCTCTTGCCACGATTGAGCAAAAGATGGTGTGAATACAACGATTAGTAATAAACCTATGAAATAGTTCATTTTTTGTAACGCAATTGTTTAAAAGTTGGTAAATGTAAAAGCATCAAACAAACGACGGCTAATACAACAAACCAATGGTATTGTTCTGATTGAACCTCCAGCTGCAAATCTCGTGTTTTCTCGCCTTTGTTTAGGTTAATTTCTGTTAATAATTGACTGAAATCTGGAAATTCAGACGAACACAAAGTTGCGCTGCCGTTTGCTTTTAATGCCAGTGATTTTAATAACGCTACATTTACTTTTGAAATGATTGTTCGGTCATTTTCTGTGACATAACCTAATTCTGGACGATCAGGATTACGCATTATTGGCCCGCCATTTTCTGTGCCAATTCCTAAAACAAACAAGCCAATTTGTTGATCGCGTAAAGCTGAGATACTTGCTGTTGGATCTTCTGCATGGTTTTCTCCGTCTGTAATAAGCAATATTCTCTTCGGACAATTAATCGGTGAAAATAAGCTCTTCGCTAAGTTGAGCGCATCATTGATATTTGTTCCTTGGTTTGAAATCATTGTTGTTTCCACTTCTTGTAAAAAAGTTTTGGCAGACCCATAATCAGTTGTGATTGGAAGTTGCACAAATGAATTACCTGCAAAAACAACAATTCCAACCCGTTCACCTTTTAATTGATTCATAAATTCAATTAAACCTCTTTTTGCAATTTCAAGGCGCGTAACAGCGGGTGATATATCTTTTGCATTCATTGAATTTGATATGTCAAGGCAAAAGATTATTTCTGATTTAAAGGAACTTGAAGCCATTTTTTTGGTCCCAAAGACAGGTTGACCCATTGCTAAAATGATGCAAACAATCGCTGTTCGAAATAGAAATAGTTCACGTAAAACAGCGCGAATACTTTTTTGAGGAGAAATTAACGACTGAATTGAATGAGGAATGGATGCAAAAAAGTTATTTTTCCGATTCAATTTTCTTAAAAACAACCAATAAAAAGGCACTAAAATTCCTGTTAATAGAAGGTTGCTCGGTTGTGCAAAATCAAATTGTGTTGTAGTGCTGTCAGAACCAATTGTATTCAATAAACGTATTGCGACCAATAGCAATAGCCAAAACAGCACTTCAAATACTATGATGATGAAGCTTATTTTTTTGATTGGATAGCGCTCTTGTTTAGTCATTTAATTGAAAAAATAGATTGTTTAATAACCAAGGAAGAATGAGAAGTAACAACGCCCCAGCTAAAAATGGATTGGCATCAATTGGTTGAAGTAGTTGCATTTTCTGATCCTTCATTTTTCTTTTCTCCAATTGATCAATCGCTGCGTAAATCTCTATTAAACTTTGTGCATCGGTTGCTCTAAAATAGCGTCCATTCGTTTTTTCAGCAATTGCACGCAATGTTTGTTCATCAATTTCAACGGGCATATTCTCAAAGCGAACCCCAAAAGGTGTAACAATTGGTGTCGGGGCGTTTCCATTACTTCCAACTCCAATGGTGTAAACCGTAATGTTTTTCAATCGGGCTAATTCAGCTGCTTCTTTAGGCGCTAATTCTCCAGCATTGTTACTTCCATCCGTTAATAAAATAATAACTTTTGATTTTAATTTATCATCGCGTAATCGCGCAACTGCTGTCCCCAAACCTGTTCCAATTGCGGTGCCACTTTCCAAATCTTCACCATTTATTTGGTCCATTTGATCTTTCAACAATTGGTAGTCCAATGTTGTCGGACAAGCCGTATATGCTTCGCCAGAAAACACGACTAAACCTATACGGTCGCCATTTCTCCCATCAATAAATTCTTTGGCAACGGCTTTGGCAACTTCCAAACGATTGGGTTGAAAATCGAGCGCATACATGGACAAAGAAACATCCATCGCTAAAACAATATCAATCCCGTTTTTGTACCGATTTTGAATCGCTTTTTCACTGGAAGAATTAGTGGGTTGAGCAAGTGTAATTAGCAACAATACAAAACCAATTAAACTTGAGACATGTATACCAATTCGAATGTGCTTGATCTTTTTTGAAGCGATATTAGTTTGCGTGGTGGTTGTTCCGGTAAATTTCCACGTACCATTATTTTTGCGCGATGACACGAATAGGAAGTAGCCATAAAGCGGAACGAATAATAGCAGCAACAACCATTGCGGCGCTAGCAACTGATAATCTAAGATTGAAATTGTCCAATTATTCATTCGATTGCTTTTTTGATTGAATAAATTGGACACATGTTTTTGTTTGCTCAAGCAGCTCAATAATTTCAGTTTCTGACGGTATCGACTTAGCAAATTTTACTAAATCGGCAGTAGAAAGAAGCTGATTAATAAGAAGAACAATCGTTGGATCTATTTTCTTCCGGTTTAAAATTAAGGTCGTTTCGAAGGTTGTTTTTTCTAAGAAATTAAACTGAAATTCAGCGGATAAATACGACCGAAATAAGGTTGAAAATTGAATGAAATGTTCTTTGGTTTGATTGTTAGCCCATAATTTTTTAGCTGTTAGTTCTGTTAAAGCAAGCAAAAATTCTTCTTGGTTAGATCGTTTGATTTCACTCGTTTTCACTTTTTTGAAATATTTTTTATACCCATAAATCGCAACAATACCAATGATTGGAAGCAGCAACCACCACCAATACTTCGCTATAAAATTGGTAAATTCAAAACGTTGCTCTGGCAAAACAGCAAATGATTGTTTGATATCAAGCAACGCAACTCCTTTTTTCTCAGGGACCAACGCAACGGAAATCTTTAGGTTAGGAAAAGTAAGGGCTTTTTGCGCAACAATTATGGTTGGACTTTGAATTGTGAAGTTGCCTTCGTTCCAAGCCGTAAGTGAAACGATTCCGATCCAACTTCTTATCCCATTTTTCCCAATTACAATTGTATCTTTTAATGGCGTAAGCTGCTCTAATTCAGTAGTTTTTTTTCCCGTTTTTTGAACGGTAAATTGAAGTTTTAATGGTTGATTCGATTTTTCAATCGTTGAATTTTTTGGCAACTCTACCAAGTAGGTGATCGAAGTTTTCTCTCCAACGCGAATTTTTTCATTTTGAAGCGCTGCTTTGGTGAGTTGACCTAGAACCAAACAATGCACCAAACTAAAAAGGAAAAATAACCATCGTTTCATTTTTTCCGCTTTTTAAACAGTTGAACAAGTGATGGAATGAATGCTTGATCAGTCGAACAAACAATGCTATCGATTCCCAATTTGAGCAAAGAATTTTTCCATGTTTCAGTGCTTTCAACTTCTTTTTTGGCTAAATAGTCAATTACTTTTTGATCGCTTGAATTCACCCAAGTTTTTAAGCTGCTTTCAGCATTGAACAGCTCAATGTACCCAAAATCTGGAAGCGTCACTTCGCCAGAATCACGTGTTTTAATTGCAACAATATCGTGTTTTTTATGCAGGAATGGCAATTTTTCAAGGTAATTACTGTCATCAATGAAATCACTGATAATAAACGTAATAGCTCGTTTCTTTTGCACTGACTGCAGGTGTTTGATTGCTTCTGATAAATTTGTTTCCTCCGCTGTTTGCGTGAAATTCACACACGCATTGATAATGGCATACGCATGTTTTTTTCCTTTTTTAGGTGGAATGTACTGTTCCACCTTATCGGTATAAATAATAGCTCCAATTTTATCGTTGTTTTGCGCAGCAGTAAATACTAAAACGGCAGCAATTTCGATGGCTAAATTCTTTTTTGTTGCGGAAGTTCCAAAATTAGAAGAACCAGATAAATCGATCATTAATAATACAGTCAACTCTTTTTCTTCTTCAAAAACCTTGATGTGTGGCTCATTGTAGCGTGCGGTAACATTCCAATCGATCGTTCTTACTTCATCGCCATATGCATAATTTCGAACTTCACTAAATGTCATTCCGCTTCCTTTAAAAGCTGATTGATAATCACCAGAAAACAGCTGTTTGGATAACCCTTTCGTAGTTATCTCAATGCGTTTTATTTTCTTTAAAAGGTCGTTGGTTTCCACTGAAATTAAATCAAGGTATTGCTACTTTTGCAACGATTTTTGCAACAATGTCTTTTGCGGTCAAGTTTTCAGCTTCAGCTTCATAACTCAAACCTAATCGGTGATTCATAACGTCGTTAGCAACGGCTCTAACATCTTCTGGAATAACAAATGCGCGACCTTCCATAAATGCAACAGCTTTTGCCGCTAATGCCAAGTTGATGCTTGCACGTGGTGAACAACCAAAAGCAATCATTGGCTCCAAATAACCTAAACCATAATCACTTGGATTACGCGTTGCAAATACAAGATCAACAATGTATTGTTCCACTTTTTCATCTAAATAGATTTGGCGAACAAACGATCGTGCTTGAACAATTGCTTCGGCAGATATCACTTGTTGACAAGTAGGCAAACCATTTTGTTGCACATTTGAACGAATAATCAAACGTTCTTCTTCTTTTGTTGGATAACCTAAATTTATTTTCAGCATGAAACGATCAACTTGTGCTTCCGGTAAAGGATACGTTCCTTCTTGGTCAATCGGATTTTGAGTGGCCAATACCAAAAACGGAACAGGTAACTTAAATGTTTCTTCTCCAATGGTAACTTGACGCTCCTGCATCGCTTCAAGTAAAGCACTTTGAACCTTCGCAGGTGCGCGATTGATTTCATCCGCTAAAACAAAATTGGCAAAAACCGGTCCTTTTTTAACCGTGAATTGCTCACTTTTTTGATTGTAAATAAGTGTTCCTGTAACATCAGCTGGTAATAAGTCAGGAGTGAATTGGATGCGACTAAAATCAACAGCAATTGCCTCAGCGAGGGTTTTAATGGCAAGTGTTTTTGCTAAACCAGGAACGCCCTCCAATAAAACATGTCCATCAGCTAATAAAGCAATTAACAAGCGATCAATCATGTGTTGCTGACCTACAATTACTTTACTTATTTCAGTTTTTAATTGTTGAAAAGCAAGCGTTTCAATCTTTATTTTTTCACTTAAAACACGAAGTGCGTCAGAAGGGTTGAATGATGGTGTTGAATTTTCTGTCATTTTACTAAAGTTGAACCCGCAAATTTGCTAAACAAATAGCTCATTTTGCTTGATTTTGTTGTTAAATAGTGTTAACATTGTTATGAAAAAATTTGAAACCACTTTTTATGGAAGATCGCTATTGCAAAGAATGTAATCAAAAATTAGCTGGTAGAAAAGACCAAAAATTTTGCACGGATTATTGCCGAAATGCGTTTAATAATCGTGAAAACGAAGATAGTAATTCATATGTTCGAAGAATAAATACCATTTTGAGAAAAAATCGCCGCATCTTGGAGAAGTTAAATCCAACAGGAAAAATTACGTTGGATGGCATTACTTTATCAGAGGAAGGCTTTAATTTCCATTATTTCACGAATATTTATACAACCCAAAAAGGCTCCACTTATTTTTTCTGTTACGATCAAGGGTACTTAAAATTGGAAAATGATCAATACATGTTGGTGCAAAAACAAGATTATGTCAAGTAAATAAACGGAATTAAACTATCTTTGTTTTATGTTAACGGATGAACGATTTATGCAACGCTGTATCGACTTGGCTCGTTTGGGTCAAGGATACGTTGCGCCGAATCCAATGGTTGGAGCAATTGTTGTTTACGACGGTAAAATTATTGGCGAAGGTTACCACCATAAATTTGGAGCTGCTCACGCTGAAGTGGAAGCAATCCAATCCGTTAAAGAACAACAGTTATTAGCTGAAGCAACGGTGTATGTTTCTTTAGAACCTTGTGCGCACGTTGGTAAAACGCCACCTTGTGCGGATTTGTTGATTGAAAAACACGTTAAAAAAGTGGTGATTGGTTGTATAGATTCTTTTTCTAAAGTAAGTGGAAAAGGGATTGAACGCTTAAAAAATGCTGGAATTGAAGTAGTTGTCGGGATTCTTGAAAAAGAATGTAGAGAACTCAACAAGCGCTTTTTCACATTCCACGAAAAACAACGTCCGTATGTGATTTTGAAATGGGCGCAATCGAAAGATGGTTTTTTGGATAAACTCAGAAGAAATGACGAAAAAGGGATTCATTGGATTTCATCTCCCGAAACAAAAGCATTGGTTCATAAATGGCGTTCCGAAGAACAAAGTATTTTAGTGGGAAGAAAAACCGTTCAAAATGACAATCCAACTTTAACAGTGCGAGAATTTAGTGGTGAAAATCCAATTCGAATATTAATTGACAGCCAATTACAGTTAAAAAGTGAGTACAATATTTTCTCAGATGAAGCACCAACGATCGTTTTTAACCGAATTAAAAATGACAAAGTAGGATCTGTGGAATGGATAAAAATAGCAGAAACAGACACACAATTGATTTTAGACGAATTGTACAAACGTAACATTCAATCTGTATTTGTTGAAGGTGGAAGTAGAACCTTACAGTATTTTATCTTTGGCAATGTGTGGGATGAGGCACGCGTCATTGTCGGTAATACAAATTTATTAGAAGGAACAAAAGCGCCAGTTATTGCAAAAACTCCCCAATTTAGCTATCCTTTTTCAAGCGATATTATTTATCATTATTTTAGAAAATGATTCCATTTATTTTTTCCATTCTTTGTTCGAGTTTGATTTTTGTACTTTTCAAATTATTTCCTCGTTTTAAAATTGACACATTTCAAGCAATTGTTTTCAACTATGTTACTGCATTTGTTTCAGGATTAGTATTGTTTGGTTCTTCTTGGAAAAGCGATTATTTGAGTAAAGGTGAATGGCCTATTTTCGCGCTTTTAGCGGGCTTATTATTTATTTCTTTGTTTAAATTAATGGGCGATTCTTCGCAGAAAAATGGTGTTGCAATGACATCTATCGCGGTTAAAATGAGCATGGCTTTGTCGATGTTAGCGATAATCATCTTTTACAATGAAGCAATTACGTTGTTAAAAGTCAGCGGGATTTTATTAGCTTTTGTAGGTGTTATTTTAGTGACATTTTCAAAAAAAGAACCTACGTCAACGGTTTCAATTTGGATGTTATTGGTCTTATTTATAGGCAGTGGATTTTTAGATTTTATTTTAAATTATGTTCAAAGCAATGCGTTAAACGGCATGAATCCAGGTTTGTTTTCTGCTATAGGATTTGGTATTGCTGGTGTAATTGGCTTTCTTATTTTGGGAATCCAAGTTTGGAAGGGGAAAACCATTTTTCACTGGAGAAATGTGTTCGCTGGAATCTTGTTAGGTATCCCAAATTATTTTTCTATTTACTTATTAATTGTTTCCTATTCTTCAACTGGTTGGAATGATTCGACTGTTTTAGCAATCATGAATGTTTCCATCGTTTTAATTGCTGCAACTGTTGGATTTATGGTGTTTAAAGAACAAGTTACAAAACGTAAGATCCTTGGGATTATTACTGCAATCGCAGCAATTGTAGTCTTGTTTTTCGCAAATAAATAAAGTAAAATCAGATTAGATTTTGCACCTTTACAAAAAAATAAACGCATGAAAATTTATCCATTAAACACGGGCAATTTTAAATTAGATGGTGGTGCCATGTTTGGCGTTGTTCCCAAATCACTTTGGGAAAAAACAAATCCAGCAGATGCTAATAATTTATGCGATTGGTCCATGCGAAGTCTCTTAATTGAAGATGGAAATCGATTAATGTTAATAGACACAGGAATCGGGGATAAGCAATCTGAGAAATTCTTTTCACATTATTACTTATCTGGAAATGATAGTTTAATTGGTAATTTAAAGCAATTAGGATTTTCACCAAATGATGTGACGGATGTTTTTTTAACGCATTTACATTTTGATCACTGTGGCGGAGCTATCCAATGGAATAAAGACAGAACGGGTTTTGAACCTGTATTCAAAAATGCACATTATTGGAGTACAGAAAACCATTGGCAATGGGCAACTGAACCAAATCCGCGTGAGAAAGCATCTTTTTTAAGTGATAATATTCTGCCAATTCAAGAAAGCGGGCAATTAAAATTCGTTGATCGAGTAGGTAGTTTTACCAAAAATGTATTCAATCAAATGGATGTGTTATTTGTAGATGGTCACACAGAAAGCATGATGATTCCGCATATTCAATACAAAGGAAAAACAATTGTTTACATGGCGGATTTATTACCAAGTGTTGGACACATTCCGTTGCCTTACGTGATGGGTTATGACACGCGACCGTTGCTTACAATGACAGAGAAAGAACTATTCTTAAAAACGGCTTGTGAAAATGAATTTATCTTGTTTTTAGAACACGATAGTGTCAATGAATGTTGTACTTTACAAATGACGGATAAAGGGATTCGTTTAGGAGAAACGTTTAGATTCGACGATATATAATTAGATTTTCGCCATTAACTCAATCAAGCGGTTTGAATAGCCGGCTTCGTTATCGTACCAACCAACTACTTTTACCATGTTGTTGATGACACTTGTGAGTTCGGCATCAAATAAACAACTACTTGGATTTCCAATAACATCGACTGAAACAATTGGGTCCTCTGTGTATGCTAAAATTCCTTTTAAGTAGGTTTCAGAAGCCATTTTCATTGCGTGATTTATTACCGCGACAGTTGGGGGATTTTTTACCACCATCGTTAAATCTGTAAAGGAACCATCTGGAACGGGAACACGAACGCCACAACCTCCCATTTTCCCTTCTAATTCAGGAAAAATTTTTGTTAAAGCTTTGGCTGCGCCTGTAGAAGTTGGAACAATAGATTGCGCAGCTCCTCTTGCTCTTCTTAAATCTTTGTGGGGCGCATCTTGCAATCGTTGATCTGACGTGTAACTGTGAATAGTTGTGATGTATGCACTTTGTATTTCGCACAACTGCATCATAACTTTTACCATTGGAGCGGCATTATTGGTTGTACACGAAGCATTAGACAAAATCACATCTGTTGTTTCGATAATACTGTCGTTTACACCTAAAACAATTGTTTTTATTTCTTCGCTTTTAGCAGGAGCGGATAACACAACTTTTTTTGCTCCTCCAATAAAATGATTTTTTAATGCATCCGTTGTTAAAAAATTACCGGAAGATTCTAACACAATTTCGACTCCAAATTTATTCCATTCAATTTTCGATGGATCGCTTTCTTGCGTAAAATGAATTTCTTTGCCATTTTCAAAAATTAATTTAGAGCCAATAATTTCAAATGTGTGTTTCAACCCTCGGTGAATACTGTCGTATTTTAATAAGTGGGATAAGGTGTGAATATCAGAAATATCGTTTACAACAGCAACGTCAACTTCAGCCGAATCAAGCGCTAATCGCGTAAAATACCGACCGATTCGCCCAAAACCATTTACACCAATTTTTTTCATTTTATTTTTTTACGAAAGTACAAAAAAAGAGCGGTACAAATCTGCACCGCTCTAAAATCTATTTACTTGAAATTAATGTCGAACTTCTACAAATCCGTCTTTTTCGAATTCTTTTCCACCATTGAATGTACCTTCAATATGGTAAAAATAAGTACCATCCTCGACTGTTTTTCCACTTTGATTCGTTCCATTCCATTTTCCAGCTGGGTCAACGTATTCGTAAACGACATTGCCCCAACGATTCAAAATAGAACATTTGAACGTGCTAACACCATTGAATTTAACAAAAAACAAATTGTTGCCAGCTTCAGATGAAAGCACAATTACATTTGGCGCTTCAATCGTACAAGACTCTTCTGTTATTATAGCATCATCCGAAAAAGTTCCACATGCACTTGATGCTGTTACAGTATATGTTCCACCTTGATTAACAATAATACTTTGTCCTGTGGCGCCATTACTCCAAGTATAACCTGTAATACCTGGTGAGCTTGAAGCAGTAATAGTATATTCAGCTCCAGCACAAATGACTGCGTCCTCAATACTGGTAGTAATTGGTGCTGTCAATGTAATTACAGCAGAAACAGATAAATTACACATGTTGTCTGTAAAAGTGACAGTGTATGTTCCCGGTCCTGGAATTGTAATTTGCGGGTTACTTCCATTAGAAGGATTAAAACTAATGTTTGGATTTATAGATGACCAATTTCCTCCGTCAAATGAAACGGTATTAGCTACTTGCATCGTTTGGTTACAAATTGTTGTATCGTCAAAAATTGCAGGTGGAACTATCATTACCAACGTGGAAGAGGTTGAATTTTGACACACATTATCCGTAAAAGTAATGATGTAATTTCCAGTTGAATTTGCAATAATTGTAGGGTTAAGTGTTGAATTGCTTGGACTAAAAGAAACATTTGGCGATGATGCTGTCCAAATTCCTCCAGTTGTAAATGCATTTGTATTCGCTACTTGATAGCTTAAACTACACATAGATGAGTCATCGAAAATAGTTGGCACATCAGGGAATGTAATGGTAGCTGTTGAAGTTTGTTGGCATTCATTATCTGTAAAACTGACGGT
>CANLIL010000063.1 GCA_947491305.1 Flavobacteriales bacterium
CAAATGCTCTTTCGATGACTTTAGCTTCTACTAATTTTTGCAGATGATCATGTACACATTTTGAAGATAAATTGAGTATTTTTTCAAAATCAACGCCTCTTAAGTAATGATTCGATTTTAATTGATTAACGATTTTAATTCTAGCTGGATGCGCCATTGATCGTGCGATTTTGGCTAGGTTGATTTCTTCTGATGTGTAATTATTGAATTTTGTGGCTCCCATGGTAATTATTTTTAATGTTCTATTGAAGTTACAAAAAAATTACAACATTGCAATATTGTAAAGAAAATAGTATGTATAAAATTGCCACATATGAAATTTACAACATTGCAATATTGTAAAGAAAACCCATCTAAACTTTTCGCCCTCTATTTTGTTATCATACCATGAACCGATCACATATCAAAGCATTACGCCCTGAAATACCTTCAGCAGAAACATCACATTCTAAAGAAATTGAAACCTTTCAAAACGCGGTGTTGCGTCCAATCTTAAAATTTCAAAATGAATGGATTATGACCTTTATTTTGGCAAACCAACAGTTCAATCAATTGCGTGAAAAACAACAAACAAACGAACAATTGCAGGTATTTATTTTGGACTATATTGGTAAACAAAACGCTCTTAAAAACCAATTAATAGGTAGTGTAATTGGATTGTTAACTGAAGAAGAACTCATTTTTTATTTCACGAACCAATCCGACCTAAACAAACGTATTTACCAGATGATTTGCCAACGAATGTATGATAATCTAAAAGCAGCTTAAGGAACTATATCGTATAATATACCGTTGATTAAACCTTTCCAAGTTCCTAAATAATTTGGGGATTCAAAAAATTTAAACGTATAAGAACCTGTTGGGAGAAAAAGGTCTTCATCTAGTCCATAATTTATCCAATTATCATTGATTGAAGGATATGTAGAGGATGGAAAAACATTAAAAATTGTTGTTGGATTAGAAGCAATATATATATTTATTCCAGTAGTTCTTATACTATTCAACTTTAATACTTGATTTGCACCCACAACTATTTGTGCCGTATGAAATGGCGTAACTGTATTTCCATCACCCGGAAATGGCCCGTATTCATTAAACACAGCTGAGTTAAACTGTAAATTTTGTGCCTGTAGTTGCAAAGAACAAAAAAAGAATACACTAAATAGTAAACTAATAACTTTTTGTTTCGTTGTCATAATTGTTTGAATTAAAATAGATTTAAAATCCTGAATACATTAAAGATTTTGCGCGCTTGGCATCATCTGAAGTTTTTGAATGCATGGCATACGGCACACTCAACAACTGACTCGTGCCAGAAATAGTATACGTGCTTCCACCTAATGGATCCGTTTCCGTTTTAATAAAATAAGGCCCATTTGTCCAATTGATTGTTGCAAAGGTACCTGTAACAGGGTTTCCTCCTCCAACTTCTAGTGTCACCAATCCATTTAGATTTGTTAAAGGCGAATGTGTTTCAACAAATACAGCTGTTCCGCTTATTGAACCTTGCAGTATAGAAATACGCATTCCAACATTTTGATTAACAACTAATTGATTACCCGCGTTTCTTACAACTGCTTGGTAACTCATTTTATTTGGCATTTGTGCATTCAAAACTGAAAAACAAATGATACATATAATCACCAATACTATCTTATTCTTCATTGTGTTATTTTTTAATGATTTTGTAGTTTATAATACTCAAATTTTGCGCATTAATTAATTGAATAGTATAAACCGAAGAAGCAAATAAAGACAAATCTATTTGTGTCTCGATATCTTGAATACTTCCTTTTGCTAGTATGCTTCCATTGATATCTTCCAACAAATAACTGTAAAGTTGTGTTTTTGCATCATTCTTTTTAATGATAATCTTATCAGTTGTTGGATTTGGGTACAAGGTAAACATATTAATATCCAATTCACTTATCCCAACAGGATAAATTTCATACGCTTGCTGAACACCTTGTGATGTAACTCCAGTATTTCCGGTGTTTATAGAATAAAATACTTGACCAATACTATATGAAAAAGAACCACCACTTCCATTTGCTTCACCACCTGATGAAACGGTGTTTTCTTGCGTGTAAGCAGAAATTGCAACAGCAAGAAAAAATAGAAGAAGTCTGTATTTTATCCTTTTCATTGGTGCTAAGTTAGTTCAACTTATTGAATCTAAACACTTACCCTTCAATAATTGCTTGAATATTCGGCTTAAAATACAAGGCTGATTTCATCACTTTACCATCTTCCCGGTAAATTGGCTGACCATTTTCGTCTAATTTACTCATGTTAGAGCGTTGGATTTCTTGAAATACTTCCGCAATTTTATGTTGTAAACCATGTTTCAAAATTGTACCGCATAAAATATACAATTGATCTCCTAATGCATCTGCAATTTCAACTAAATCTCCGCGTTGAGCTGCTTCTAAATATTCGTCATTTTCCTCCGCCATTAAACGGTGACGCAAGTTCATGTCTGCTTCCGATAATGCTGCAGTTGGTTCGTAATTGTTTTTTATTCCAAATGCATCGTGAAACGTTTCTACGTGCTCAATTGTTTCTTTTAAGGTCATAAAGTTTATTTTGATGCTTCAAATATACACAGCTGAGCGCGTTAATGAAAACAAAGTCAACATTAATTATGCAACAAATAGAAATCGAAAACGAGCAATTGCTATTTTAATGGTTCAACTGTTAGCACCATTCGAAAACCAATTGAAGGCGAAGGTTCTTTGTATGTGGTTTCTGATGAACTTCTGACATCATAACCAGTGTCGCGCCAAGAACCACCCAAAGCAATTCCTTTTTCTGCAATCATTTCTGCAACGTTACCATTGAGATTGTAAACACCAAATGCATTCGGCCAATAGGACTTTACAGGGGCTGTAACATCTGAATAATCATTGGAATAGGTTAGCACAGGTAGTTGAACTACTAATTTGTCTTCTTCATTGCGACGAATGTTTTCTGATCCAATGCGAAGAAAATTACACAGTTGTTTTCCTTCTGAATTCTCTAATGAATTTGTTCCCCACGAATAAACTGATAAGTTAGCATGTGAAGCTGCTTTCAATAATTGTTCTTTCGTTGGCAATGAGCATGTGAATTTAAACGTTGGAAACTTTTGATTCAAGGCATTTTGAACATAGTCACAAAATAATTTTGCGGCATCGTGTGATACAGTTACAACTGGATAATTTCGATAGGCTGGATGCTTGTGGTAATATTGGGCATATTTGGTATTCATCCAGTTATTCATGTTCCATTTTGTTGTATCCAAAGTAGCAATAGCAAGATTTATTGTGTCATTTTTTAATTTTAATTGATTTAAAAAAACACTGTATTCAAAATTACTTACTTCATATTTAAACAAGTAAAATGGAGCTAGAACAGAATCGGTTGTCGTTTTTTGAGGAATATAAGCATAGCCATTTTTAAGAACCTTCTTTAATTCTTTCGATTGAGCAAAAAGTGAAATTGAAGTAATAAGGGAAAACCCTAAAAGTAGTATGTGTTTCATGTTTTTACGTTTTATTGATCATAACGCATTTAAAATCAAACGTTACATTTTTAAAGTTAATTTTTCAAAATGCTCCCAAAATTCAGGGTAACTTTTAGACACCGCTTCAGCATGTTCAATGGTAATCGGATCACTTGCAAACATTCCCGCAATGGCAAAACACATCGCAATTCGATGATCGTGGTGACTACTAACTGTTCCGCCATTCACATTTGATTTTCCATGAATCAACATACAATCATCTTGTAATTCAATGTGTACGCCTAATTTTGAATATTCTGCTTGCAATACTTCACCCCTGCTCGATTCTTTTGTTGTCAAGCGATTAACACCTTTTATTTTAGAAATGCCCTCAGTAAATGCGGCTAAAGTTGTCAATGCAGGAAATAAATCCGGACAATCTGTTGCGTCAAATTCAAAAGTTGTTCTGTTTGAGCCATCAACAAATATGCTTTCATCGGAATTAAGAATGAAACAATTCGCTTGCTCCAATGCTCTTAAAATTTGAATGTCAGCCTGTTTCGAAACCATCGACAATCCCTTCAATTGTATATCGGCTCCCAACGCTGTGGCAACTAACCAACAACTGGCAGCGCTCCAATCACTTTCGATGGTATAATTGGTCGCTTTATAAGTAGTTGGTTTAATCCATTTAAATGATGTAAAATCATCGTTTTCAATTTCAATTCCAAATGCTTTCAATGTTTTTAAAGTCATTTCCACATAGGGTTTACTTGCTAAATTAATCACCTTTAAACAAGTTGATGGCGATAAAAACGGCAAACCAAGCAATATACCTGAAATGTATTGAGAACTTTCAGAACCGTCTACTAGTAAGTTTTCACGTTCTAATTTTCCTTCTAATTCTACCGGTAAAAAATTAGCTGAAGAATTAAATAATACACCTGAATTTTGAAAAAAATCGGCATAAATTGACAAAGGACGTTTTAAAAGCGTTCCTTTTCCTGTAATGGTAAACCGTCCACCGTAACAGCTTAACAAACCAATAATCAATCGTGTAGCTAAACCACTTTCGCCAACATTTAATTGTAAATTATTTGGTAATGTTGAAATGCCTTTTACCTGAAGAGTATGTTGATCGATGAATTGTACCTCAGCACCTAAATCTTTAATAATTTGCAACACAGCTTGTTCATCATCACTGCATCCTATATTTGAAATTATTGAAACACCCTCAGCTATTCCTGCACAGATTAACGCTCGCTGTGTATCACTTTTAGAAGCTGGAACAGCAATCATTCCAGAACGAAATCCTGGTTTTACATTAATCTTCATTTGAAAATTCTGTGTCAATTTTTGGATTCATTACCTTTAATTGATGGCGAATAGATTCTTGGTGAATTTCATCCATAAAACGTCGAATAAATTTTGGCGTCAATTGGTATTCATCTGTTTGTGCTAATCGTCTGTCAATGATTTTATTCCAATGTTCTTGTTGTAAGATTGTAATGCTGTGTTCACGCTTAAAATCACCAATTTCATCACTTAAGCGCATACGCGTTGCCAAAATATCAAACAGACGATCGTCTAATACGCTTATTTTTTCACGCATCTCGATAAATTTCCCTTCAAAATCGGCGTTTATTGTTGAATTTCTTGTATTTAATTCGGCTAACAATTCAGCCAACTGAAAAGGAGTTACTTGTTGGCGTGCATCCGACCAAGCTTGTGAAGGATTACAATGTGCCTCAATCATTAAGCCATCAAAATTTAAATCCATCGCTTTTTGTGCGACTTCCAACAACAATTCACTTTTTCCTGTGATATGACTCGGATCACATATAATAGGAATCTTCGGTAAGCGTTCTTTTAAATGAATTGGAATTTCCCAATTGGGTAAATTGCGGTATTTCGTATGTTTGTAATAGGAAAAACCTCTGTGAATTGCAGTTAAATCTGTTATCCCCGCATTTTCTAAGCGTTCAAAAGCACCAATCCATAACTCTAAATCAGGATTAATCGGGTTTTTAATCATTACTGGAATATTGACTCCTTTCAATGTATCTGCAATTTCTTGAATCGCAAAGGGATTAACCGTTGTTCTTGCGCCAATCCAAAGCACATCGACACCCGCTTTTAATGCACTTTCAACGTGTTGCTTATTGGCTACTTCTACAGAAATTGGGAGCTTAACTTTTTTACCAGCTTCAACCGCCCAAGGCAAAGCAATATCTCCTAAACCTTCAAATGAATTTGGACGTGTTCGCGGTTTCCAGATACCAAAACGCAATAAATTAACGCTTGTGTTTTCTGCTAATTGTTGAACAGTTGTGAAAACTTGTTCTTCCGACTCAGCACTACAAGGACCACTAACTAAAAAGGGCCTTTTTACACGTTTAATTTCTTCTTGTAAATTCAATTTTTGCAATTCAATTAAGTTTAAGTAACTTCGCTCAAAGATACTTTAAATCAATGTTCAATGAGAAAAAAAATAGTAAAATTTAGTTTTACACTCGTATTGCTTTACATTAGCATTTGCACTTATATGTATTTTTTTCAAACAGATTTCATTTTCAAACCAACGAAAATTGCAGCTGCTTTTCATTTTACATTTGATCAACCCTACGAAGAAATAAACATTCCTGTTGAAAATGCGACATTAAATGCGGGCCTTTTCAAAACGGATTCAATAGCAAAAGGTGTAATATTCTTCGTGCATGGAAATGCTGAAAATATGTCAAAATTAGAGGAACATGCTGATTATTACAATTCTTTGGGTTATGACTTTTTTGCGTATGATTTTAGAGGCTTTGGAAAAAGTACTGGGACAAACACGACAGAACAACAGTTTTACAAGGATGCTAAAATGGTCTATGATTTTATAAAAAAGCGTTACAATGAAACAAAAATCACAGTCATTGGCTATTCAATTGGAACTGCAACTGCTGCATTTTTAGCGGCTGAAAATAATCCGAAAAACTTAGCCTTGATTGCGCCATATTATTCATTGAGTAAAATGACGACACATCGGTATAAAATCATCCCACCTTTTTTATTGAAATTCCCTTTTGACACCTATCAACATGTTCAAAAAGTAACATGTAACATTGGTTTATTTCATGGCACAATAGACGAAGTAATTCCTTACGAAAACAGTGTAGAATTAGTGAAATGCAATCGCGATGCACATTTATACACTTTCAAAGGACAATTGCATGATTTTTTTGAACGAAACAATGCATTTAGAAGCGAAATGAAAGCATTTCTAGAAAAGAATTAAGCTTTTTGTGGAGTAAAAAAATCTTTTAAATAAAACGGCTCAAAATAAGCAACATCCTCAAATTCCTTGTTGTTGAATTTTAATGTTGCTGCAGGAATTTGCCCTTTTGCTGAAGCGTGTATTGTTGTATCAATTTCACAACTTCTTCCCTGCCAAATATCTTCTAGTTTTTTTGCACCATCACCAAAATAAATAAAAGGTTCAAAATCTTGGTAAGAGTTCTCATCAATCACATCCGCTGAAATCTCTTTTAATATTTTTAATGAAGGAGCATAAATTGCATTAAATACTTCCATTCGGCGGGCATCAATTACTGGGCATAAATTATATCCAGGGTATTTATTTTGTGCAATTTGAGCCAACGAATATAACGCGTCAACAGCAATTAAAGGAATACCTAAAGCATAGCACAAACCTTTTGCAGTTGAAACACCTATTCTTAAACCAGTATATGATCCCGGGCCAGATACTACGGAAATAGCCGATAGATCGTTTAGTGTTAGTTGAGCTTCGTTTAAAATGTCAGAAATAAATTCTGTGAGATTTTCACCGTGCGAATATGCATCCTCATTACTTTCTTTAACACCAACATACTCTCCATTGGAAGATAGAGCTACAGAACAAACTTTTGTTGAAGTTTCAATGTGTAATATATAATTCATTCTTTTACTTCTAACTTAAAACCTATTCCATGAATATTTAATATCTGAATCGAAGTGTCTACATAAAAATACTTTCTAAGTTTTGTTATAAATACGTCTAAACTTCTTCCAACAAAATAATCATCTTGACCCCAAACGGCATTTAAAACAAGTTCTCTTGGAACAACTTGGTTTTTAAATTTACAGAGTATTTTGAGAATGTGTGCTTCCTTTTTTGTTAATGTTTTTTCGAAAGTCGGATGCTTCAATGTGAAATTTATTGTGTCAAAAAGAAAATCCGCAAGTGAGATTACTTGGTCGTCAACAACTTCTTTTTGAATATTTACCCGTTTTAACAAGGCAGATAATCTAAGTTGCAATTCTTCAACGCTAAATGGTTTCGTTAAATAATCATCTCCCCCAGATTTAAAACCTTCAATTTTGTCTTCCGTCATTGCTTTTGCCGTCAAAAATAAAATTGGAATTAATTTATCCACTAAACGAATATCTTTAGCTAATGAAAAACCATCTTTCTTAGGCATCATAACATCAAAAATACACAAGTGAAAAACTTCTTCATTAAAACGTTTGAATCCTTCTGCACCATCACTACACAATGTTACGCTATATCCTTCAGACTTTAAATGATCTGAAATGACAAAGCCTAAACTTGTATCATCCTCAACCAATAAAATTTTAATTTTCATCTCAGTAAATTCTTAGGTAAAAATACAAAACTCTCCACAAAAAACAAGCGCTTTAAACGGGTGTCTAAAGCGCTTGCTATACTAATCAACCTAACCTACTACTACTGTTGCAAAGTTAGACACTTTTTTAGTACAATAATAATTTTTAACATAATTTTAATTTTTTAGTTGAAGTGCTCACTTTTTAATATAATAAGTTCTTAATTCATAGCTGATTAATTAAATATGTAAATGAAACGGAATATATTTTCTATATTTACATATTAAAATCTATTTTAAGAATGGTTAAAATATTAGTAATTGACGACGAAGAAGATATCCGAGAATTATTAAAATACAATTTATTAAAAGAAGGATATGAAGTTGAAACAGCTGAAAATGGCCAAGTTGGAATTCAGCGACTAAAACTCTTCAATCCTGACTTAATCATTTTAGATGTCATGATGCCAGGGATGGACGGAATCGAAGTGTGTGAATTCATCCGAAATTCTTCAGAATATGAAAAAACTCTGATTTGTTTTTTAACTGCGCGCAATGAGGATTACAGTCAAATTGCTGGTTTAGATTCAGGAGCGGATGACTATGTTGCCAAACCTGTTAAGCCAAAGGTGCTTGTAAGTAGAATCAATGCTCTTCTTAGACGAAAAGGCATGTTGCTAGATGAAGAGAAAAAGGAGAAAAAAGGATTAATAATTAATCGCGATAAATACCTTATTGAAAAAGGTACTGTTGAAATTCATCTCCCTAGAAAAGAATTTGAATTATTGGCATTATTAGCATCTCGACCAGATAATGTTTTTGAACGTGAAGTTATTTTAGAAAAAGTTTGGGGATCAGATATTGTTGTAGGAGATCGCACTATTGATGTTCACATTCGCAAATTGCGCGAAAAAATTGGTGAAAATTACATCAAAACAGTAAAAGGTATTGGTTATAAATTTATTGATCAATAAATACATCAAGATTAACAACTTATTTCTGGCATGTTAACTCATTGTTAACATCAATTAACAATCTAGTAACTATTCAGTAATTACTTAATAAAGCCGCATCCGTTTCTTTGTACCGAAAAAAATAAAGAAATGAATAAGTTAATTACAAGCCTACTTTTAATCTTTTTAGCTCAAATCACATTTAGCCAAACTGGTATTGTTAAAGGTAAAATCATTGATAAATTAAGCAGGGAAACTATTCCAGGTGCAAAAGTCACAATTGATCAAACTGCATTTGCTGCAATGACAGACTTTGATGGATCATTTACATTTAAAAATGTTCCTTATGGTTCATACAAAATCAATGTGAAATACCCACAATATCAAAATCCAGACAATCTTCAATTTAAACTTTACAGTGCAGACACCATGCGCATTGAAATCGAATTGGAGAAATCAGTTAAAGAAATTGGTGGTATTACTGTAAAAGGTAAATCTAACAAAGAGTCAACAAGTACATTATTAACTTTACAACGTAAAAGTGCCACTGTGATGGATGGTATTTCGCAAGAAGCGATGAAAAAAACACCTGATTCAAAAGCGAGTGATGTTCTTAAACGAGTTAGTGGAGCAAGTGTTCAAGATAATAAATTTGTTGTTATTCGTGGGTTAAGTGATCGTTACAATTTTGCATTGATTAATGGGGCGCCACTTCCAAGTACAGAAAGTGATAAAAAAGCATTTTCATTTGATATTTTCCCATCTAATATGCTAGATAATTTAATGATTATTAAAACTGCAACTCCTGATTTACCTGGAGAATTTGCTGGAGGGGTGATTCAAATAAACACGACAGAACCGAAAGATAAAAACTTCCAAAGCATTCAAATTGGTGGAGCTTACAATGCAATTACTACGTTTAAAAACTATCGAACTTATTCGGGTTCTAGTTTAGACTTTTTAGGATTAGGTTCGTCAGATCGTCAAATTCCAACTTCATTACCTTCAACTCCAACTTTTGCAACATTAACAAGTGCTGAAAAAGCTAATCTTGCAAAAGGAGTGAATTTTTCATGGAGCACAACAGACAAAATGGCGCTTCCAAATAGCAGTATTCAATATACACTAGGCAGATCATTCAAAAAAGATGAAAAAGAATTTGGATTTGTTTTAGCTTACAGTTATCAAAACAATTTGCAAACTAACACTATTACAAGAAGAGAGTTTGAAGAACAAAGTACAGGAGTAGTATTGAAAATGGAATTAAACGATGATGTTTACACGCAAACTGTTTTAAATAGTGGAATGTTCAATGCAACATTTAAACTAAATAAGAAAAATAAATTCTCATTTAAAAACATGTACTCCATTAATAGTGAAGACCGTGTCAACATTCGAAAAGGAGTTCGAGAATTAGACAATGACCCACATTTCTTTGAAAAATCTACGAACATTTGGTACACGCAAAACAATTTATTCACTTCTCAACTTAACGGTGAACACGATATTAAAAAAGGAAAATTAAATTGGAACGCTGGATTCAGTGATGTGCAACGTAATGTTCCTAATCTCCGAAGAATTGTTTACCGTAAATTGGCATTAACTGAAGATGATCCAAATGAACAATATGTTGCAGTTATTCAAAATAATGGAACAATTCCTACTGCAGCTGGAAATATGTTTTGGTCAACAAACAATGAAAAAATTGCAAGTTTTAAATATGATTATGTTTTGCCTTTTAAAATTAAAAAAATAGAGAATGAATTTAAAATTGGTGGTTTTCACCAATATAGAACTAGAGATTTTGTTGCTAGAAACTTTGGTTTCTCTCAGTATAAACCAACAGGAAGCTCATTTAATAGTCAAATATTATTATTACCTGAAGAACAATTATTCTCTTCTGAAAATTTAGGATTAATGAGTAATGGACAAGGTGGCTTTAAATTAGAAGAAGCATCAAAAGTAAATGATAGTTACCAAGCAAATTCATTTTTAAATGCAGGTTTTTTAATGCTGGACACAAAACCACTAGAAAAATTAAGATTAGTAGGTGGCGTTCGTTTAGAATCATACAACCAACAATTTAGTTATATCGAATTTGGTTCCAACAAACAAATCAATATTGACACAACCGTAATAGACATATTACCTTCTATCAATGTTATCTATAATTTACATAAAAAAATGAATATTCGATTAGCTTACTACAAAACAGTTTCTCGTCCAGAATTTAGAGAATTAGCACCGTTTGCATTTTACAATTTCATTTTGGATAATGTTTTATCTGGTAATGATAAATTAAAAAGAGCATTAATCAATAATTATGATGTACGATTTGAATATTTCTTTAAAGAAAGCCAAATGGTTAGTGTATCTGGATTTTACAAAGATTTCACTGATCCAATAGAATTAATCAATAGAACTGGCACATCAGGAGCTCCTGAATTATATTACTCAAATGTATCGAAAGTTGTAAACTATGGAATTGAGCTAGAATATAGAGTTAATTTAGATTTTATGT
>CANLIL010000064.1 GCA_947491305.1 Flavobacteriales bacterium
AAAACTTTTTAAAGAATTTAATTTTAATGCATCACTTTTTAATTGAATGTTTTTTATTTCTACCTAATAAAAATCCCGAAATAAATAAAATGACAATTATCGAACCCTGAAAATTAACCCACTATTTCTGTAATCCCTTATTTAACGGGGCTTGCAGAAGGGAAAAAAAATGGGGATTTCAATTTTTCAACTGAAATCCCCACTTGGGTGGTCCCACTTGGGATCGAACCAAGCACCTACTGATTATGAGTCAGTTGCTCTAACCGAATGAGCTATAGGACCAGAGCAAGCGAAGCTTGCGATTATTCAAGCGTTAGCGCGGAATTTCTTCTTAACCTAGCTTGCGATTATTCAAGCGTTAGCGCGGAATTTCTTCTTAACCTAGCTTGCGATTATTCAAGCGTTAGCGCGGAATTTCTTCTTAACCTAGCTTGCGATTATTCAAGCGTTAGCGCGGAATTTCTTCTTAACCTAGCTTGCGATTATTCAAGCGTTAGCGCAGAATTTCTTCTTAACCTAGCTTGCGATTATTCAAGCGTTAGCGCAGAAATCATTACTAAAACTTGAACCGATGAATGTAATTACAAAAAATGTAATGCCATCTTTTCGGGATGCAAATATAAGTGAATCAATTCAAATTTCAAACAGTGTCTTAAATTTAGTTGACAACAATTTTATGAAAATTGGTAGCGTTGATGTTGACCAAATAAACACCTTGCGGTAATTCATTTATTTCTACCGTTTTGTTGGAAGCATTTTCAAAAGCAAGTTGCTGGATAACGTGACCGTCAATTGTAATGATTTCAATTGTTTGTATTGGCTCATTGCTTGATTGAATAGTAAAATCTCCCATAGTTGGATTCGGGTACAAATTAAAGTCAGTAGGGAATGAATCTGCTAAATTCAGGAAAGGGTTTACGCGAATAAAAGAAGCTCCCACGCAATTGGTATTGTTTCGAAATAGAATAAATTGATCGCCATCTTCGTAGTTGTCTACACACGAGCTTTCAACCAAACCGGTCGTTAATGAAACACCTATGTATTTGAGAGCATCGTTGAAGTAATAAGCCATCGTCGTTGGATCTATTGCGCCACCTGAATTCATGAGGTACATGCTCGAACAAACAATCGGATTCGAACCCACACTTGAAACTTGTCCAGTTGTTGGGTCAATTGTTCCTAAAAATAGGTTGGTAGAATCTACTAAAGTGATAAGTGTTCCTGGATCAAACGGATCTGGACCTATTGAAGTGTATTCTTTCGTTAATAAGCCATAGATTGTATTGTTGGCACAACTGTAAGCAAAATTTCCAAATTGAGTAAAAGTTGGAGGGAAAACGACTGTTGTATTACTATAAATAGAACCATTGTATAAATCAATTCCAACCATTCCTATTCCATCTGAAAAATAATAGACCATTTGATACGGATCAATTGTAGCGCCTGCCATTAATATTGATTGACCTACGGAAGTAGTAGAAATCTCTGTAATAATTCCTGTAATTGGATTTACTTTCGCTAAATAATTACCATAAATACCCCCATTTTGACGCGTAGCTAACCCATAAATGGATGTATCGGATTGGTTGAAAATGAAATTGTTAAAATAGTTTTGTTCGGCAGGATTCGCCAATGGATTGAATAAATCTACTGAAGAAAGAACCGCACCATCTGATAACCTTAAGCGATGCATTTTTGATTCACCGATAAAAATAAACGTACTGTCGACCGTGTTAATGGTTGAACCTGTCATATTGATGACTTCATCTTTTAAATACAAATTTCCAACATTTTCAACATAACACGTTGTTGGGTTTGTTTTGGCTAAACGTATAACGCTAGAATCGTGAATTTGGTAAAAAATATTTGAATCTAATGGGTTGTAGATTGTTGAAAAATAGGCTTTACTGACCATTCCATAGTTAGCAGTTTGAGCTGAACCAATGAGCGCCAAAAACAATGAAAATAGTGTAATCCTTAATTTCATACCGTGTAATTTTCTATAAAACAATCCATTACATGAAAAGTTTAATTAGTTTTTTGTAGCAGATTGCAAACGAAACACCAACATGGTTAAAATTCCAAATAAAATCGCTGCAAAAATCAAATGACTCGTTTGAATCAATCCAGGCATATTCGCATACGCCAATAAAACGCCGGATGTCAATTCAATTCCCAAAACGATAAATGCAGAACGAACAATCCAATACTTTTTCATTTTTTCATTTTTCCAAACGAGAATGACCATTAACACCAACACCAACCAAGAAAACGTGCGGTGAATGTAGAATGCCCAACCCAATTTTTCGGTCCAAGATTCTCTCCCGAAGCCTTGTTTTGTTAATGCATCGATGTATTCGCGCACTTGCGTTCCCAAAAACAATTGATAAAACGTGATGGCTAAAATGACAACCGCCAACCATTTTAAAGTTGTATTGAATTCAATTTTCCCTTTTTGGCGAACACTCACCAGTTTAACAATGTACAATTGTAAAGCAATGATAATTAATGCTAATAGCATATGCACTGTAATGGTCCAAGGAACTAAGTTGGAAGCAACAACAATGGAACCAAACCACCCTTCAATACCCATTAACACGATGTTTAAAACAATTAGGCCAATTAATTTTCGTTGGCGGTATTTTATAAGTGCCCAAATTAAACCAATCAACAATAAATTTCCGGCTAAAAATCCAACCAAGCGGTTTCCGTATTCTGTCCAAGTTTTACTCACGTTGAACGGCTCTTCTTGGCGCAAAGTTGGATCTGCTTGAATTTTAGCAGCCGTTTCTTTTAATCCAATTGAACTTAAAAAGCGGCAAAATTTATCAATTTTCTTCCCGCGTTTTTCCGCAAATTTTTCTCTGTAATCAGCAGGCAATTCACTTTTTTGTGTTGGCGGTACCCACTGACCAAAGCACTTCGGCCAATCAGGACAACCCATTCCGCTTCCAGTTATGCGCACGAAACTACCAGCAACTACGATCAAATAAATGGAGATTAAGATTGTCCATTGAAAGCGAATAAATCCTTTTGAGTATACCATAGGGACAAAATTACGGATTAGTTCTTTGAGTAAATATTAATTTTTTCATAAAAATTTCGCACGATTGTTTTCTTTATGCACAAAAACACTATTTTCATAATGTAGATTTGTTGAATGCACAATTGTTCAACATTAAAATCTCGTTATAAATACTAAGATACATGCGTAAAGAATCAACGAAAGGAATCTGGAAAGTCATCGCTGCATCGTCAGTTGGAACGCTTATAGAATGGTATGATTTTTACATTTTTGGTAGTTTGGCGGTCGTTATTTCCACCAAATTTTTTCCTGCTGATAATCCAGTAGCTGCATTTTTATCTACGCTTGCAACATTTGCAGCGGGCTTTGTGGTGCGACCATTTGGCGCTTTGTTTTTTGGACGTTTGGGCGATTTAATTGGGCGAAAATACACCTTCATGGTTACTTTGTTGTTGATGGGAGGCGCAACGTTTTTAATTGGCTGTATTCCAAGTTATGAATCGATTGGATTTTTAGCGCCTTTATTAGTATTGGTGTTGCGTTTGTTGCAAGGTTTAGCATTAGGCGGAGAATACGGAGGCGCTGCAACGTATGTCGCGGAACATGCGCCGTCGAACCAACGTGGTTATTGGACATCTTGGATTCAAACAACAGCAACCGTTGGTTTATTTGTTTCGTTGATGGTCATTTTAATCACAAAATCAAGCTTATCGAAAGCGGCATTTGAAGATTGGGGATGGCGTGTTCCGTTTTGGGTTTCTATCTTAATGGTGGCTGTTTCCTATTTAATTCGTAAAAAAATGCATGAATCTCCTGTATTCCAAAAAGCAAAAGACGAAGGCAAAATTTCTAAAAATCCCTTGAAAGAAAGTTTTGGAAACCGGTACAATTTCAAATTTGTTTTAGTAGCCTTATTTGGTGTTGCAATGGGTCAAGGCGTTGTTTGGTATACCGGTCAATTCTACGCCATGAGTTTCTTAAAAACAGTCATGAATATCGATTCCAACCAAGTGGATACGCTTTTAGGAATTTCCTTATTGATCGGAACTCCATTCTTCGTGTTTTTTGGCTGGTTAAGTGATAAAATTGGGCGAAAGAAAATCATGTTAGCGGGGATGTTGTTGGCCGTAATTTTGTACCGTCCGATTTACAAAGCGATGTATGAACGCACCAACGTGAGCGATAAAACGGAAGTTTCTGCTGTTTTAAACGTGAGCGAAATTCCAGGTAAAAAAGGAGGAATTGATTCAGTATATGTTACGAATTATGTTTATTCAGACAATACGAAATTCACAGAAGAAAAGACAGTTCACTTAACAGCTTCAAAAGATCGCATCATTAGCGATGATGGAAAAGCAAAAATCGACACGAAGAAAACGGTACTTGCAACTCGTTCAGATCGTTTGTTTTTAGGATTAATGGTATTAATTCAAGTGTTTTTTGTTACGATGGTTTATGGACCAATTGCCGCATTCTTAGTTGAATTATTCCCAGTACAAATTCGTTATACTTCGATGTCGTTGCCGTACCACATTGGAAATGGCATCTTTGGTGGTTTATTACCAGCCATTGCAACGTATTTAGTAACACAAGCAAAAGATACAGGGCAAGCAGAATTCTATTTGAATGGCTTGTGGTATCCAATTATCATCGCTTCCGTGAGTTTTGTCATTGGACTGATTTACATCAACGAGAAGAAAACACGTCACCAAGATTAATGATTAAAAGAAAAGAGATATGAAACGTATACGACGCATTTTAGGCATTATTTGGATCGCATTGGCTGTTTTAGCCGCCTACTTTTGTATTGTAGAATTTGGTTTGCCAAAATTTGCAACAGGAAAACAAGACGATTTAGTGTTCGGGATTATTATCTTATTTATCCTAACGCCACTCATTGTTCTAGGATTGGCTGTTTTTGGTTATTACGCTTTAGTTGGTGAATACGACGAGTGATAGCTCCATAGTTTATAAAAAAACGCCCGGCAATTGTCGGGCGTTTTGCATTTTTATTATTTAATCAATCTACGTTTATTTTTCAATTTGCTACGGAAGTTTGTATTTAAGCAACACTTACAAATTCAAAAAAATTGAAATCTTATTTTTTAAATATTACCTTTAAATTCGAATCCTAAAATTTTAAGTTTTATCTTTAATTTATGTTTAAACTACCTATTGATTTCAAGCGTTTTATTTTACCTTTTATCTTTTTAAGCTTAAGTCAATTCAATTTAGTTGCTTTAAATTATAATTTTCAGGTTTTTGATGCTAAAAATGGCTTATCAGCTCCTGAAGTGACACATGTTATTTCTGATTCTAAATCGTTTGTTTGGATTGCCGGAGCGGATGGCTTAACGCGCTATGACGGTAAAAAGTTCATTAATTTCAATCGTTCTCTCGGTTTAAATGATACGCAAGTTCATTGCATTATTGAAGGTGAAAATAATACTATAATTTGTGGTACAAGAAAAGGAATTTCTTTTTTCAATGGGTATCGTTACACGAATATTCCAATGTTTGAAAATAAATTTTCAAAACCAGCACATCATTTTGTGAAAGCTATTTATCGTACAAAAAAGAATGAAATTTATGCGGGGTGTACAAAAGGGCTTTTTAAATATGATAAAAAACGAAAGCAATTCATTCGAATTCCTGAGATAAAAGACTTTGTATTAAACTTTTTTGAAACAAAAACAGGTGAAATTCTTGTAACAACAGTGGATGAATTTTATTCAATTCAAAACGGAAAAGTTAAAAAGTTAACGTACAAAGCTGAAGCTAAAATCACATCAATCATTCAAATTTCTTCAGATGTTTATTGGGCTGGAACAACAAACGGAATTGCAAAATTAAAGCGTAAAAACAACACGTTTGAATGCATTCAAAAATTTGGAAATCAGCCTATTGTAAATTGCATTCAATTAAAAAATAAGCAATTACTATTTGCTAGCAAATTTGGTCTTTTGTACACAATTGACAAAAGCAACATTCAAACAATTGATTTAAGTTTTCAAATCATGCCGCTCGACATTACAGCTATTGCGGAAGATTTTCAAGGGAATTGTTGGATAACTTCTTCGTTGGGCTTGATAAAAATGACCCATTCAGAATTTACAACACCAAGTTATGTAAAAGATATCGCTGCACCGATCGCTTCACTCGTTTCGGATCGTAAAGGGACGCTGTTTTTTGGAACAACCAGTGGATTAAAGGTGCTAAAAAATGGTAAATTGTCGACTTATCTGATTTCATCTAATCCAGCTGATAATTTTGTTTCTGCACTTTCATTCATCGATAATTCAATTTATTTAGGAACTTTTTCAGGGGATGTTTACCAGTTTGAAAACGGGAAATTTATATTAATATTCCGATCATCAATAAGAGATTGTTGCATTTATAAAATTCTAAAACCCACTAAAAATCAATTTTGGATAAGTACGGGTGAAAATGTGATTCATTTGCTCAATGATGTTCCTAAAATTTACAAATTCTCCTCGCAATACACACAATGTATTCTGCTTGATCATTCGAACCAACTTTGGTGTGCGAACTTAACGAAATTGAAAATTGTCAAAAATGGCCAGCTTCAAAATGCCCCAAAGCAATTTAATGCGTACGATAATTTTGTAACGGTTACAGAAGATGACAACAAAACAATTTGGGTTGGAACTTACGGCAACGGATTGTTGCGCTATTCCAATGGAAAAGTAACAGCAATCACAATTGAACAAGGCCTGTCAAATAATTATGTGACTTCTACTTTTTTCGATTCAAAACAACACTGTATTTGGGTGGGAACGTCGTATGGATTATCAAAAGTTAGCTTAACGCATTCAGGAAAAATTAGCGCAATAAAAAATTATTTAAATGAACCTGAACGAGAAAATTACGGATGTGTACAAAATGCTATTTGTCAACTTCCTTCAGGAAATATACTTGTAAGTGTTGGAGAGGAAATTATTGAATTTAATGATTTTGGAAATGAATTTAGGGGCATAGTAAAATCGCATAAACTGCCAGTTTACTTTGCTAGTATTCGGGTGAATAAAAAAGAGTACACTTCCAAAATGGGGAATTTCAGCCAACATCAATCTTTAAAAGCGTCAGAAAAAAATGTGGAGTTTACGTTCAATGCGCTCGATTTTCACAGTCCACAAACCTTAAAATATTCTTGGAAATTAAAAGGCTATGATAATAAATGGACGAATTTTAGTGAGCGAAATTATGCTTCCTACACCAATTTACCGCATGGATCTTATTCATTCTTGGTAAAGGTGAAAAATCAAACAGGAGAATTTTCATCGGCTGTTCCAGTTACTTTTACTATTGCCAAACCATTTTATTTTGAATGGTGGTTTTTACTGCTTGCAATTGCTATTCCAATTCTATTAATTGGGTTGATTTTAAAAAGAAGCATCTCTAAAATCAAAAAGCGAGAAGCAGAAAAAACAGCCAATTTCAACAAGTTAGCGGAGGCAGAATTAAAAACATTGCGGGCTCAAATGAATCCTCATTTCATGTTTAACACCTTGAATGCCGTTCAAGAATTGGTGCTTAACGGAAACGATGAACTTTCTCGAATTTATTTTGCAGATTTTGCTAAAATGATGCGCATGATTTTGCACAATTCTACTGAAAAGTTCATTTCATTGGAAAAAGAAATTGAATTTTTAGAGTTGTATTTAAAATTTGAAAAAATCCGTTTTCAAGATAAATTCAAGGTCATTTTTACACTAGATCCAGCATTGGAAACTTTCAATATCCGCATTCCAGGAATGATTATTCAACCAATCATTGAAAATGCAATCAATCATGGCTTGCTCCACAGAAAAGAAGGCGGTATTTTAGAAATAACCCTACAAGAAATTCAAGAAAACGGGAAAAATAAGTTGATTTGTTGCGTCAAGGATAATGGAATTGGCTTGAAAAACACCTCCACATTGAATAGTAATAAAGAGGAAGGACATCGCTCCATATCTTCGCTAATTACCAAAGAACGGATTGAATTATTGAACATGATTTACGGTGCTGGTAAATACGCATTAACCATCAATGAAATCGAAGATTCTGGAAGTTACAAAGGAACAAAAGTTGAATTAAAAATAGAAATAGAAGCCTAATGATTAAAGCGATAATTATAGATGATGAAGCACATGCGCGCGAGAGTTTGACCAATGTCATTCACCAATATTGCCAGGAAGTGACCATTGTTGGAACTGGAGAAAATGTTACAGATGCCTTGGCTTTGATCAATCGGTTTTCTCCAGAAATTGTGTTTTTAGATATTGACATGCCACACGGAAATGGGTTTACCTTATTTGATCAATTAAAATCACCAAATTTTGAAACTATTTTTACAACAGCTCACGAAGAATACGCCATTAAAGCCTTTCGTGTTGCTGCCTTGGATTATTTAACGAAACCCATTGATTTCCGCCAATTACAAGAAGCCATTGCGCGCTATCGTTTGAAACAAAAAATAGAATTAAAAGAGCAACGCATTGAATTGTTACTTGAAAATTTATCAAATAAACCTACTGAATTCAACAAATTGGTGCTACCGGATTATGAAGGTTACACCATGTTAAAAGTAGCTGACATCATTTACTGTAAAGCTGATGGGAGTTATACTGAAATTCATTTGTTAAATGGCAAAATTGTAACAACTTCAAAGTTGTTAAAAAGCATCGAGGAATTGTTGCCCTCACAAACGTTTTACAGAATTCATAAATCGTATGTTGTCAATTTGAATTTAATCAAACGCTACAACAAAACCGAAGGTCACCAAGTATTAATGGAAAACAATGCTTTATTGGATGTGTCTGACCGCAATAAAAAAGAATTCATAGCGCGTTTGTTGCAAAATAAATAATACGTTTATTCTTCCAAAAGTTGCTTTTATTACCCAAATCAATTCGCTTATAAAGTCAAAAAAAGTGGGTTTTCTTTTTTAGTTTCTTTGTTGAGTAATATTTATTAAAACTACCCAACACAATGAAAAAACTATTATTTCTTTTGACAATTGTAACTTTAATTTCTTCCTGCAAGAAAGAGGACATGTCAAAATATGCTACTAAAGATGAACTAGCAAACTATGGAGCTAAAACATTTAATTTTGATTTAACGTTTAATGCTGGCGACACTTATCAATCTTTTTCTGGAATTACAGGTTATGAACCAGGTGATGTTGTAATAACATTTGTTTATTATGAACAACTTGGGGGTTCAAATTTTTGGGTACAAATGCCAGTAATTTTTAATAATTATGTAAGCCTTATACCAGAATTTTCTGAGAACACTGGAAATCTGTTTATAAACACTTTATTTGCTGATGGTTCTGCAGGAAGCCCATGGACTAGTCCAACTTCAGCTAGCTTTAAAGCGGTATTAATTAAAAGTAGTGGATTAATTCAACACCCTGATGTTGACTTAACAAGCTATGCTTCAGTTAAAAAAGCATTTAAATTAATTGATTAAAATAAATTATTATGAAAAAAACAGCAATTTACATTATGCTTTCAATCATGTTAGCAACAGCATTTACTTCTTGTATGGTTACAAAAACAAATGTTGGAACATTTAAAGAAGAACAAGGCAAAGATTATGTCTATTCAAAAGGAAAACAAGTTTGGTTTTTGTGGGGAT
>CANLIL010000065.1 GCA_947491305.1 Flavobacteriales bacterium
GTTTGCGCATTAATAGCAGTAACACCTTCAATGTTGTAGTTAATGTCCTTTTTTCTGAACATTTTATCGATGGTATACTTGTTTGATTCTTTTAAAATTAGTTCATTCCAACGAACGAAATAGTCGTTTTTAATGATTTCAGGCGTAATTTTAGTGTTTTCATTAAAATTTGAAAACGAACCTATCAATTTTACATGCGAATAATCGATCCCTAACCAAGTGAATTTTGTTGGTGAATTTTGAAACAAATCTTCTACAGATTGCGCATTCAAAGCATTTGTTAAAAATGTAAGCCCACAAAACAATGCAACAATTTTTTTCATTCTTTTAATTTTTAAAACTTATTTTTTCAGGTTTTCTACTGTTTTTTTTAAAAACTTGATTACGAAGGTACTCATTTTCTAAAAAAATAAAATGAGGCACAACCCTTAATTTACTTTTACATTGCTCCACAATTTGAGGCATCAATCCGCTAGATTCAAGCTGTTTTTCCAATAATACTGTTAGCGCATCATTGCCCAAATAATCTTTTGTCACTTCAATTTTATAACATGAAATTTGCGGAATTGCATCAAATATTTCAAAAATTGCTTTGGGGAAAATTGTTGTCCCTTTAAATTTAATCAATTGATTTTTACGCCCAATAATTGGTCCTAATCTTGGACTTGTTCTTCCACAAGAGCATGGACTTGTAAATACACGTGCTAAATCACCTGTTTTATAGCGAAGCAAGGGGGTGCCTTCCACGTTTAAGGTGGTAACAATAATTTCGCCAATTTCGCCATCTGAAACAGCTTCACCTGCATCATTTAAAACTTCAAGGAATAATAAATCTTCATTTAAATGACAGCCGTTTTGTGCTTCACATTCAGTAAACGCAGCGCCCATTTCTGTAGAAGCATACGTTGAATACAATTGCACATCCCAATTTTCAAGGATTCGTTTTCCTAAAATATTATACGACAAATCATCTTCATGAATGGCTTCGCCCACACAAACTATTTTTTGAATACTGGTAGCTGCAACATCAATTTGATTCATTTTTGCATAATCCAACAAAGTGATTACAAAACTTGGAACAGCAATTAAAATAGTTGGTTGATTCTTTAGAATTGATGACCATTGTAGTTCAGGAACACCAGGGCCAATTCGAATCATTCCCGCTCCAATTTCTTGAACACCTAAATAATATGCTAAACCAGCCATAAATTGACGGTCAATTGTCGTCGTTAATTGAAACAAATCTTTTTCTGTGGCACCAGTTAAACGCAAAGAATGCGCTTCGTTTTTTGCCAAACGTTTCAAATCATTTTGCGTTAAAAAAATCGTAACCGCTTCACCTGAAGTACCAGATGTTGTAGAATAATCAGCAATTTTATCTTTGTTAACAGCTAAAAAATCGGCATTGCTTACTGCTAAATCATCCTTTGTTGTAAATGGCAGTTTTTTAAAAGCATCCCATGAAAATGGTTTCGCTGTTAACTGTTGATAATTGCTATAAAATGGTGATTTATCCACTGCATATTCAACGGTGTGAAGAAGAGAATCAGTTATTGTTTTCTCCATATATTTTTCAATTTTTAAAACAATTAGAGCGTTTTTGCAAGAGTTCTTTTTTTACGGCCAAGGATGGCAAAGTTTTTTTAATCGCCTGGATGTAATAGCTTGCAGCTAATTGTGGTTCATTTTTTTTATAAAAATAATTGCCTAATAATTCATAGGTTACATATGACTCACTGTTCAAGGCAATAAAAGCGGCGACTTGTTTTGGTGTTAAATTGAGTGATGTCCCAAACATTAAAAATTGAGTAATTTTTTTCTTCCAAATTTTAAAAGTTTTAAACTTGTGATAATTCGACGAACGAATAAATGGATCTTCCTCAATAAATTTATCAAAAACGAAGGTTTTATTTTTAAGTGATGCTTTTAAATTCATTCCAATAAACTGACCCAATTGGTAATCATTTGTTGAGAAATAGATTGTTTTTTTCATTGGCTCAATGACTACACTATGGTGTGCAATTAATTGATTCAAAGCAACTGGATTCCCCATTCCCAATGTATCATTGTTGATAGAATATTGATCTCTTAAAATTTGAGCCGCTGAATTAGCTGTATAATTTTGCTGGTTTCCGAGTAATTTTTTCACCCTTAAAAAGCGATTTTCACTATCACTTTGTGCGATGTTTTCTTGGTTAATTGGATCTTTTTCAAAGGCCTTAGATTGGTAATGATTGCTACAAATCAATGTATTACTGTTGGATGCATAAACCCCCATTTTAGTTGGAGATTTTTCAATCAAAATGGCTTTACCGTCTTTTGCAGAACCGATCATTAATGTTTCTGAAACAAAAATTGAACGTTTTTTTGCGATTTTTACAGCTTCTTCAATTGTTGCTGCATATTGCAAAATTTCTCGTGCTAACAAGGAAATTGGCATACGAGAACCTGTCGGAAAATCCGATTTAGCAGCATTGATGGTTACACTCAATCCTTTTTCGTTTAAGCCAGATGCAACACCTGTAAATCCAGCCCATGAATAAGAAACAAAAGAATAACCTGTTGAGGGTTTTAAAAGTAAAAGTAGTTTGTCTTTAGCAAAATCGTCACCAACATAAAAATCAAAATTTCGCCCAATCAATAAATCATTGGTTGCAGTTTCTTTTCCTTTCAACGCAAAAGAAGTGCATCCTACAATGCTATAGTTATTCAACGCATGTCCAATATCGTGTGCTGCATGGTAGTTTAAAATACGTGTGTATTTCGACGCTATATTGTCGTGTTTATCACTAAAATACTTGGAAATGCCATAAATTTCTTGTTGATTTTCTAGGGGAATATTTTTTGGCAAATCGTGGTTAAAAAAACCTATAAATAACTTTAATAGTTGTTGAAAAGCACCACTTGGAACAAATTGATTGATTTGAGCTACAAAAATATCTTCTTGATGTTGAATTAATTCTTTTGCTAACGCGCCATAAATTAACCCTCGTTCATAGGGCTTCCCTTCAAGGTACATTTCCCAAATACCAAACTTATTTTTTTTCAAATAATTCGTCCCAATTACAAAATGATTGGGGGCAATTTTAGTGCGTTTTGGGAATTGCGTTTCAACAATTGTTGGCGGTTGAATTTTCGCATTGAATAAAATAAAAATAAACAACACCATAAACATTGCAAAGAACAATTCTAGTGGTATAAAGAAAATACGAAGAAGATATTTTACAGTTGTTTTCAAAAAAATGTTGTTAGGTAACAAAGATACAATAAATTTGAGCTCAATAAAACACACATGGACAGTATTCATTCCATACGAAAAGAAATAGCTCTTCAAGAAGGAGTGCTGATTTATTGGCATTGTTCAAACTACGAAGCAAGGGTGAAAAGTGATGGAAAAAAAGCGATGGAAAAACTTGAAATCACAAAGATGCTTCAAACAATTGGATTTGAAGATTTTCCATTAAAACATAAAGAAAATGGGCAACCCTATTTGGAGGGTTCATTAAAACATCTTTCAATTTCACATTCAAAAGGATGGTTTGCGCTTGCTCTTAGCAAGAATTCCATTGGCATTGATATCGAACCAATTCGTACATCCATAGAAAAGGGTACATCCTATTTTTTAAATGAAGTAGAAATTAAACAGCCTTTTACGGTAAAAGAACTTCATATCATTTGGGGAGCAAAAGAGGCAATTTTCAAACAATTAAATGGTGCAATATCTAACTTAAAAAAGGAAGTCAGTGTCATAGAAATCAATGCTAAAAACATTTTACTCGATTATCAACAGCAAACGTATCGCTTTGAATATCTATTCATCCAAGAGGTGTGTTTAGTTTGGTCCATCTAAGTTTTTGAACATGAATTCAAGTGGTATGGCTAAACGAGCGGACCACGATTTTTCACTATGATCCGCACCATCCACAAAATATGTCCTCCAATTATCAGCAGAAAACCCTTTTTGAATCATTATTTTGTCCACTTCCTTTTGCAAAGGCGGATAGAGTGCATCTAATGTTTTATTACCATAATCAAAATAGATTTTATGATCATTGGGCGTTGGTAAATTTTGAGATAAGTAGCCATAAAAAGCTGTAGGAATTGGATTGTTTTCCATTTCAAAAGTTCCAGGCCAGTGGGTACTTAAGCATGCTGCAGCACCAAAAACTGTTGGATATTGACAAATTGCATACATGGAGATTAGTCCGCCCATGCTGCTTCCTGCAATGCAGGTGTTTTCAGTTGATGGATTCGTAGCATATGTTTGATCAATAAATGGTTTTAATTCTTTGACAATGAATTTTAGGTACGCATCTGATTTTGGGTGAAATGATTTTACCGTTCTACCACTTTTTTTTAATGCTGAAAAGACAAATTTTTTCGCTTTTTTGGTTAATTTTTCATACGGTTTTTGAGGGAAATAATCTGCATGTCTGTTTTTACCATCGTTCCAAATTCCAACAACAATAAAATCTTTTGTCTTGAAACTCTTCATTAAATCAGTTGCTATTTCGTCCACTTTCCATTCTTGCTTGTTCCAAGTTGTTGTTGAATCAAACAGCATTTGTCCGTCGTGCATGTAAAGCACAGCATACTTCTTTTTTGAAGAATAATTCTCAGGAAGCCAAACATCCACATTTCTCGGGGTAACATATTTTGAGGGGAATTCGATGATTCGGTTGACCTTTCCAGAAGAAGGAATTGGTAAATTTTGCCCAAAAAACAAACTTGGGAACAGTAAGAATACAATTATTAAAAACTTCATGTCGCTTATTGAGTATAATGTAAAACTAAATAAAAAAAGCTTATTTTTAGCCTTTATTTCATTCAATGATCAACGTTCGGATAATTATTGCAGTTTACAAAAATATTCCATTTCTACAAAAAGTATTGGATTCCATTGAATTTCAAACCTATAAAAACTTTGATGTTGCTATTGTTGAAGACGGAAGTTTCCCAGCTATGAAAGCGTTTATTGAAGCTACTTCGTATTCCTTTCCGATACATCATTACACACAAGAAGATCTTGGATTCAGAAAAAATAGAATTCTAAATGTTGCTTTGCGAGATGCAACACAAGATTTACTAGTATTCATTGACGGTGATTGTGTTTTACATCCAAAATTCATAGAAAGCTATGTCAAGTTTTACAATCCGAAGGTTGTTTTATTTGCGAAACGGGTTGATTTAGATCAAAAAACATCGCAACTACTTTTAACTTCTAAGCTGAATAATCCAAGTGTTTTGACAATGTTGAAAAACAAAACAAAACACATTGAAGACGGCATTTATTTGCCGTTTAAGCCCATTAAAACAACCAATCGTCCAACAATGCTAGGATGCAATATGGGAATCCCATTAAACGCCTTAAAAACCATCAATGGCTTTGATGAAGATTATGAAAATGCAGGATATGGTGAAGATTGTGACGTTGAATGGCGCCTTCAAAAAGCAGGTTTTGAATTTAAAAATTTAAAGTTACATGTGATTCAATACCATTTGTACCATGAACGGCCCGATCGCGAAGATGAAACAGCTATTAGTCTCAATTTATTTCAGCAGAAAAAAAAGGAAGGGTTGATCGCTTGTAAAAGAGGGCTATTGTCATTGTCTTAAACTTATAAAAAACAAAAAGCCAATCTTTCGATTGGCTTTTTTACAATAGTAATATTTTAATTTAAAATTTAATAATCTTAAATTCTGTTCTCCTATTCAATTGGTGTTCTTCGTCAGAACAAGTAGATTTCACATCTCCTTCACACGGACAATCCGTAATTAATTGCGATTCCCCGTATCCTTTACCGTAAATTCTTGTAGGATTTTTAATTTTTAATTTAATATAAGTCGCTGATGCTTTCGCTCTTCTGTCGGATAAACGTTCATTGTAAGCGATTGGTGCTCTACAATCTGTGTGCGACCCCAATTCAATCACCAATGTTGGGTTTTCGTTCATAATCATGATGATTCGATTTAATTCAACGGCGGCATCTGGGCGAATATTAAATTTATTTAAATCAAAATAAATTGGATTGATTTTAAATACTTTTGCTAAATCCATACCTTCTTCAATTTTTGTTAATGATAAATCCAATTCTTCATGTACGCGAATAAATCCTGGTTGTGTTAATTCTTTTGTGAAATCTACAACTTTTGTAAAATAGCCTTTGCGTTTCAAAATAATGGTGTAAGCCAATTGATCTTTTAATTTAGCTGATTTTAATTCTTCGATGATTGATCCCGAATTTCCAGTAATTTTTTCAATAAATTTCTCATTCGTTTTTCTGTTTATTATCGTGATCTCTACCGAATCTAGTGGCATTTTAGTGTTCGCATCTGTCACTAAACAATTTAAACCAAATTCAACCTGTTGTTTTAATAACGCATCAAAAACAACATCCTTGTCAGCTTTTACTGGGATTGAAACATTGGTTTGAGTTGACAAATAAGTTGAATTAGCAAAAGATAATTGGTATGATTTATTTTTTTCAACAGCAAATTTATACGCACCCTTTTCATCCGAAATGGTTGAAGCGATAATTTGACCCGTTGCATCCAATAAATCAATTTTTGTGTTGGGTAAACTAGCTAACGTTGCTTCATCCTTTACTGTTCCAGATAAATAAATTGGCAAATCAATAATTATCGGTTTTGAAATTACAAAACTGTATAAATCATCGTCGCCTAATCCACCTTTACGATTACTGGTAAAAACCCCTTCATTTGTTCCAAATTTTTGAACGTAATTAAAATCATCATCGCCGCCATTTAATGCCCCTCCTAAATTAATTAGTGTGGCAGCTTCATTTGTTAAATCCATTGCAAACAAATCAAATCCACCAAAACCTGGATGACCGTCACTAGCAAAAATTAATAGGTTATTTTCTGTTATAAAAGGATAACTTTCTCTTCCTTCGGAATTGATTTTTGCGCCTAAATTAATTGGTAAACCAACACTTCCATCGCTATTTAACGCAATACTATAAATGTCAGATTGACCAAAACCTTGTTTCATTTCTGCAGCAAAATAGAGTGTTTTTTCATCTAAACTTAATGTAGGATGTGCAATTCTAGCCCCTTCAGAACCTGCAATTGCTAACATTCCTTTGTCCACCCATTTTCCATTTTCAAAAACAGCTTTATACAATTTATACAATCCATCCAATGCTTTGGTTGACTTGTTGTCTTTTAATTCATTTTTAGTGTAATACATTGTTTTTCCGTCTTTTGTGAAGACTGGAGTTGCTTCATGAAAAGCAGAATAGGTTACTTCTTTTTTTAATAAAGAAACATTATTATAAGTAGAATCAGTTTTAATGGCAACAAATAAATTCGTGAATGGCTGATCCGTTCTGTAATAATCTGTTGAACTTACCAACGCCGGACGAGCACTTGAAAACACTAAACTGTCTTTGTAAATCGACGCACCATAATCTGAATATGCAGAATTGATTCCTAAATTTTTAATGCTTACTTGCAATGGATTTTGAAAATATTTTTCAGAATTTACGTTGTTTTTTACCCTTAAATCTTGCGGAAATGCCTGCGTAAAAGCAACCATAACTCGATTCGATTCTTCTTTATTCCCAACACTTTTTAATGTTTGGATAAAACGGTGGAATTGATTGGCTGTAAGCTGTTTGTTTTTAGCATAACTTTTTACATACCAATTATTTGCCTTTACATAATTTGAATTATAGTAATATGCATCGCCTAATTTGAAAAGTACTTCAACACTGCTGTCGCCCTTTTGAACCAAGCGTTCATAGGAAGCTGCTGCAATTTGATAGTCTTGCTTTTCGAAACTTGTCTCCGCTAATTTTTTTAAAGCAGTTTGGCTAAATGTCATTCCTGACGCTGCCAATAATATTAGTACAAATAGAATTCTTTTCATCGTGTTTTACTTTAAAAGAAACGTGGTGTTTCTATTTTTTGGTTGTTTTTATGGAAATCATACTTGATGAAAATCTCGTGAGAACCTCCATTGTACTTCATTAGTTTTGTGGTTTCCATATCAAAACCATATCCTATAAATAAATTATTTGTGGCATTCACGCCAAACAATAAACTCACTGCCGCACTGTGGCGGTAAGCTGTTCCAATAGTAAAACGATTATTGTATAAGAAATTTGCCGTTAAATCAACTTGCAAAGGCGCCCCAGAGACGATTTTTGTAATGACTGCTGGCTTGAACTTTAACAAGGGATTAATATCAAAAACATAACCTCCCATAATGTAAACATTTTGTCTACGTTTCGCTGAAGAAATAGCTGTGTTATCGTAAAAATCTGTTTGCATCAGCATTGGAATAGATGCTCCAACATACCATTTTTTAGAATAGTAAAATAGTCCAGCCCCAAAGTTTGGTGATAATTGGTTAACTAAACTATTTTGAAACAAGGGGTCTGAAGCGTTATATTGACTTAATCTTGCGTAGTCAATGCTTAACAATTCAACTCCTGCTTTTAAACCCATTGCTAAACGCGTATTATTTTTAAAGACTAGCGAATAAGCAAAATCAACATTAATGTAGTTCAAATTTGTTGGGCCAATACGATCATTTACCATATTAAATCCAAGCGCCATATTTTTGGTTTGAAACGGATGTTGGTAGGCGATATTCGCTGTTTGAGGCGCTCCTTCAATTCCTACCCATTGCGCACGATACAATGCAAAAGCAGATGCATAACCTTGTGAACCAGTATAAGCTGGATTTATTACTGAAGGGTTATACATGTACTGTGTATACTGTGGCTCTTGCTGCGCCACCAAAGATGACGCAACAAATAACACACAAACCCCAATTATTAGTTTAATTCTCATATCTTTTAATTTGATCTTGAAACTATTTTATTATCTATTTAAGTAGATATATCCTACTCTATTTTTACTCACTCCATCAGCTGTTTTGTATTCAATAACATAGAAATACGTTCCAACTGGCAATTGCTCCCCTTGACTTATCGTTATTCTTCCTTCTGAAGTTCCTCGGAAGAATTGATTATTTTGTCCATATCCGTCCACTTCGTAAACAGCAACTCCCCATCGGTTGTAAATTGAAACCGTATTGTTCGGGAATTTCTCAATGTTTCTAATAACAAATACATCATTGTCATTGTCACCATTAGGAGAAACCGCTTGGTAAGGCTCTAAATCGTCATCTGAATCATCAGAATAAATATTTATTTCCAAATAATCTGGTGTTCCATCACCGTCAGAATCAAATGGTTGATTAGGATTTGGCCCTTGCTCATTGCCATTTGTTTGTCCATCTCCATCACAATCCCCATTCAAGAAGAACTCAGTTTGCGGCATTGTGATTGAAGTAAAGTCAAAGTCACATGGATCTGTAGGATCTGTTCCGTCCAATACTTCTTGTGCATCAGAAACGCCATCGCCATCTGAATCCAAGTCTAAATAATCTGGTGTTCCATCGCCATCCGTATCTACTGGATTCGTTGGATCCGTTCCTGCTTCAACTGAATCTGGAATACCATCGCCATCACTGTCTATATCTTGGTAATCTGGTGTGCCATCGCCATCCGTATCTACTGGATTCGTTGGATC
>CANLIL010000066.1 GCA_947491305.1 Flavobacteriales bacterium
ATTTGGCCCTTGTATTTTTTATTAATCATCTTTGGCTTTTTAGTGTTTCCTTATTTGCCTGCCGGGAAATTCAGCCATCATTCCATAACGTGGTTTGCTTTTTTCGGGGCTAATTTTGATGAATTAAAAAATGGCATCCACGATTCTTTAAATTTTCTAACGGTTATGTGGTCGGTGAGTGTGGAAGAACAATTTTATTTAGTTTGGATGCTGTTAATGGCCTTCTTTCCTTTTATCAAACAAAAAAAATACTTTTTAATGTATGCGATTGCTTTAATTGTTAGCAGCGTTATCTTTCGTTACCTAAATGCGCACGATGATCGCATCCTCTACTTTCATACATTTTCTGTTGTGAGTGATTTAGCCATTGGTTCAATTTTAGCCTATTATATCGAATATTACGGACTTAAAACCTGGATACAACGGTGGTCAAAACGTACACTTATTATTGGTTATATAATCGGAATCGGGCTTTTATTTTCAGCGCATATACTATTTACCAATGCATTAGAAAGCATCGAACGGTTGGTTGTTGGAATCTTTTTTGCATTTGTTTTAATGGAGCAAATTTATTCCAATCATTCGTTTTACAAAATAGATCGTTGGCCATTTTTCTCTCAGTTGGGTGAATTAACCTATGGATTTTATTTGTTTCATTGTGTGTATTTATTCTATTGGAGTTTGTTTTTTGTTGAACATCAATTGACCGATCACTTCATCTATTTTCTTCTTTACATCATCGTTTGTTTTGCTTCAACTTTTTGTACAGCTTGGTTGAGTTTGAAGTTTATTGAACGTCCAATTTTGAAGTTGAAGCGGTATTTTAGGTAAAAACCAACTTTAGCATTCAAATTTCCAATTCCTTTTTCCTACTTTTGTACCATGCGTATTGACATCCTTACCGTTGTTCCTCAATTATTAGAAAGTCCGTTTTCGGCTTCGATCATGCAGCGTGCTCAAGATAAAGGGCATGTTGAAATTCATGTACACAACATCCGTGATTATTCGACCAACAAACACAAAAACGTAGACGATTACCAATACGGAGGAGGCGCTGGAATGGTGCTTTCCATTGAACCAATTGCAGCAATTGTTGAGAAATTAAAAGCTGAACGCACCTACGATGAGTTTATTTTCATGACTCCTGACGGAGAATTATTTGAACAAGCTGCGTGTAATCAATTATCGTTGAAACAAAATTTATTGATTCTTTGCGGACATTACAAAGGTGTAGATGAACGCATTCGTCAAAAATACATTACCAAAGAAATTTCAATTGGTTCGTATGTATTATCAGGTGGAGAATTAGCTGCCGCAGTTGTCGTGGATGCCGTTGTCCGTTTAATTCCGGGTGTTTTAAACGATGAAACTTCTGCCCTCACTGACAGTTTTCAAGATAATTTATTGTCGCCACCAGTTTATACACGTCCACCAGTTTTTGATGGCATGGCCGTTCCTGAAGTTTTATTGTCTGGCGATTTTGCAAAAATCGAAGCGTGGCGTGAAGATCAAGCAATGGAACGAACCAAACAGCGACGACCAGATTTGTTAACGTAGTAAAAAACCATAGCCCCGATTGGCGTGAAAATCCGGTGTGGCATTTCGCCCACAACGATTGAAACAAAAGCGGGAATAGCTTCAAAAAATAAGCATGACAGAATTAACACCTATCGAACACTTAAAAAATGGCGGCACACTTTTATACCCAAGCGATACAATTTGGGGATTGGGATGTGATGCAACAAATGAAGCAGCGTGTCAAAAAATCATGCAATTGAAAAATCGTCCTGCTGAAAAAAGCTTTATCGTATTAGTAGATAGCATTCAACAGTTGGAAAAAATTGTTCCTAATTTTCACGAAGTTTGCTATGATTTAATTGAATTAAGTGAACGACCACTGACCATTATTTACCCTTCAGCAAAGGGCATTGCCAAAAGTGTTTTGGCCGAAGACGGTTCGATTGCGATTCGCGTGACAAAAGACCCAATTTGTTTAAAATTGATTCGAGGTTTACGCCAACCAATTGTGAGTAGCTCTGCCAATTTATCGGGTGAGAAAATTCCTACTTGCTTTGATGAAATTGCACCGCAATTGAAAAACGGTGTGGATGCAATTGTAAATGAACGACTTACAGAAAAAATGACGACACCATCACAAATCATTAAAATTGATATTGATGGAAGTGTAAAAATCATTCGACCATAAACGTATCTTTTAAATCACAAATCATTCGTATCTTTGCGCCCAAATGTCAAATAATTACGCTTCATATCTTAATCATCCTGTTTTTAAAGTTGCTTCGCAAATTATTACAGAAAATAACTTAGAAGCTTATGTTATTGGTGGGTTTGTCAGGGATTTAATTATTGGACGACCTTCAAAAGACATTGACATTGTTGTTGTTGGGAATGGCCTAGATTTAGCGCAAGCATGTGCCGATAAATTAAAAGTCAAAAAAGTTTCCTTGTTCAAAAATTATGGAACAGCACAATTCAAATACAAAGATTTAGAAATTGAATTTGTTGGCGCTCGTAAAGAATCATATGCTGAAAACTCACGCAATCCGCAAGTTGAGATTGGTACGTTAGCAGATGACCAAAACCGCAGGGATTTTACGATTAATGCACTTGCGTTGAGCTTACACGCGTCCAACTTTGGAGCATTAATTGATCCGTTTAATGGGTTAAAAGATTTAGAAAAAGGTATCATTCGAACGCCATTGGATCCTGCAACAACTTACAGCGATGATCCGTTGCGTATGATGCGTGCCATTCGTTTTGCGAGCCAACTGAATTTTAAAATTGAAAACTCAAGTTTACAGGCAATACTTGAAAATGCGGGGCGCTTGTCCATCATTTCGAAAGAACGCATTCTAGATGAATGCAACAAGATTATTTTAAGTGATCAACCTTCTCGTGGGTTTAAATTGTTATTCTCAACGCATTTGTTACACCAATTCTTTCACGAAATGGTTGATTTGCATGGAATTGAGACCATTGATGGCAAATCCCACAAAGATAATTTTTACCATACTTTGGAAGTTTTGGACAATGTAGCAGAAAACTCAACAAATTTATGGTTGCGTTGGGCTGCGATTATGCATGACATTGCCAAGCCTCCGACAAAGAAATTTGATACAGAAATTGGTTGGACTTTCCATGGACATGAAGAATTGGGTGCTCGAATGACTCCACGAATTTTTAAGCGCTTAAAGTTGCCTTTGGACCATAAAATGAAATATGTTCAAAAATTGGTTCGTTTGCATCTTCGACCAATTGCACTTGTTAAAGGCTTTGTGACCGATTCTGCGATTCGAAGGTTATTAAATGAAGCTGGAGATGACGTAGAAGATTTAATGACACTTTGTAACGCTGACATTACTTCTAAAAATGAATTTAAAGTAAAAAAATACCGTAACAATTTTACCATCGTTTTAGAGAAATTAAAAGCGGTGGAAGAAAAAGACCGTATTCGTAATTTCCAACCGCCCGTTTCAGGTGAATTAATTATGAAAACATTTGAACTAGGTCCTTGTGCAGAAATTGGCACAATCAAATCGCGCATAAAAGAAGCTATTTTAGAAGGAGAAATACCAAATGAACCAAAAGAAGCAATCGAATATATGCTTTTATTAGGAAAAGAATTAGGATTAACACTTTCAAAAGATCCATTAGAAGAAAAAATAAATTAATTTTATCAGTACATTTCAACTTAATACAATGGCAGGTTTAAAATTTAGAGTTTTATTAGATACAGATAACAACACAGAAATTTTCCGTGATATCTTAATCAATGACACAGATAATTTTGAAGTTTTCTACAAAGCAATCATTCAAGCATTTAATTTCCAAGGAGATCAAATGGCGAGCATCTATGTTTCCAATGACAATTGGGACAAAGGCTTCGAATTGAATTTAATGGACATGACGTATGGTGATGAACAAGATGAAGTAGCAGCTAGTATTATGAAAGATGTGGCAATCAAAACGCATTTAGAGGAACCTGATCAAAAATTCATTTTAGTTTATGATTTTATGCGCATGTGGATTTTCTTAATCGAATTGGTTGGTTATGAAAAAGAAGGTCCTGCTACCCCAAAAGTATTAGTCTCAGTAGGAATGGCACCGCCAGAAGATTCACGCGCTACACATGATGTTGATGAGCTCTTCTTAGGAACAATTGATGAGGATGGCTTCGATGAAGATGAAGATGAATTCGGCGATGACTTTGAAGATGGTTACGCAGATGAAGATTACGAAAATTTTGACCAATATTAAACAATGGATACAACAAAAACAGACCCAGTAGGCGTTGCTATATTAGATTATGCAGCAACAAAAAAACCAAAAGATATTATTGTTTGTTCTGACATTTGTGAGGACGATATTATTCCGATTGAAGTATTGTTTCGTTCGTACGATGAAATGCCTGAGTTGGAAAAAGCGGCACTCGACGAGGCTGAAGGTAAAGTTCTTGATGTTGGCGCAGGAACTGGAGTTCACGCCATTGAATTACTAGATCGTGGTTGCGAAGTATCAACCATTGACATTTCTGAAGGCGCTGTTGAATACATGAAAAGCATTGGATTAAATGCGCGTAAATTGGACTTCTTCGATATTAAAGATGAACAATACGACACGATTCTAATGATGATGAACGGAATTGGTATTGCTGGTTCACTTGCCAACTTAGAAAAAACACTTTCGCATGCGAAATCTTTGTTAAACGAAGGCGGTAAAATCTTGTGTGATTCTTCTGATATTCGTTTTTTATATGAAGATGAAGATGGAGCGCTTTGGGTAGATTTAAACACAGAATATTACGGTAATTTCCGCTTTCAAATGAAATATAAAGATAGCGTTGGTCCTTGGTTTGATTGGTTGTATATTGATTTTGATAATTTATTTAAAGCGGCTAAAAACGTTGGTTTGAAAGCTAAAAAAATCTACGAAAACGAAGACGATCAATATTTAGCAGAACTAACATTTGCGTAAATTCGTATGCCATTAAAATCATTTTTATTTAGTTTCTTCCTCGTTTTTTTTGGGTATTTAGAAGCTCAAGTTAGTGCATTTCCCTTTGAAGAAAGCTCGCTTTTGTGGAAAATTGATGGACCTGGCGTTAAAAAAGGATGCTACCTATTTGGTACGATGCATTTGATTGAAAAAGACTATTTTGTTTTTCCAACATCCTTACAACAAATCATCAAAAAAACCGATGTTTTGATCATGGAATTAAATGGGATACCAAAGCAAGCAACGATAAAATCGTCTTTACAACTGCAAACCGGAAGTTTTTTTGATTATTTCACAGCCGAACAAAACGACTCTATTATTCGTTGGGCCGTTTCCAATTTACACATGGATTCAACAAATTTCAAAACATTTATTGCACCAATGAAACCCTTTGTCATGGCGCAACTAATGGCTCAAATGCAATTCAAAAAGAATGTTGAATCGTATGAGATGACTTTTGAAAACTTAGCAAAAAATGAAAACATTCCAATCGTTGGACTTGAAACTGCAGAAGAACAATTGAAATTTATCGATCAATTACCAAAAGCGACACAAGTTTCAATGGTCATGGAAACCATTCGTTTGGGCGACAAAAGTCATGCGAAACTAATAGAATTAGAACAGACGTATCAAAGTCAAAACATCGACGTATTACATCTTTTAATGCAAGATGAAACGGGATTTGTTGCGAACGAACAAACTACATTGGTTGACAACAGAAATGCAAATTGGATTCCAAAAATTGAAACATACATGCACAAAAACAAAACATTTATTGCTGTTGGAGCTGGACATCTCGGTGGAGAAAAAGGAATCATTCGTTTATTACAAGCAAAAGGATATCGTGTGACGCCTGTTGAGTTAACGAATTGAGGAAGGAAGGAATTAATGGAACAATTGTTTAATGTGTTAATGGAACAATGAAACGAGATCGTGGTTCTGTAGAAATCTCAACTCAAAACTTTAAACTCAAAACTAACTAACTAACTAACTAAATTAGTCATGAAAAAAATAATAACAGCATTTCTCATATTAACTGCATTAACAGCTTGTAAAACGTATTCAGAAGACGATAAAAAAAGCTTTGATTTGACCATCACTTCATTTTTGAAAAAACAGCACATTACTTGTCAAAAAACAGCATCTGGATTGTATTACAAAATTATTCAACCTGGAAAAGGAGAATATATAAAATTTCAAGACATTGTATCCTTTAGCTACAGAGGTTCTTTTTTAAATGGGAAACTTTTTGATAAACAAGTGACACCTATTGAATTTCCTTTAAAAGAATTAATTCCAGCTTGGAAAGAAATCCTTTTAGAATTGCAACCCGGCGCTGAAATTTTCATGGTGGTTCCACCGAATTTAGGATATGGCGATAACGATTTAAACGACATACCCCCTAACTCAATTTTAGTGTTTAAAATGAAGATCCATTCAGTCAAATAAAAAGTAGAAAAGTTTTAGCAATAATCGTTGTTTAAACGATTTCAAACAAGTACTTTTGACGCCATAATTTAACAGACAAAAATTTCCTCAAAATGAGCGTACTTGTAAATAAAGATTCTAAAGTAATAGTTCAAGGATTCACTGGAAGTGAAGGTACTTTCCACGCTGGACAAATGATTGAATACGGAACAAATGTTGTAGGTGGAGTAACGCCAGGTAAAGGTGGTTCTAATCACTTAGATAGACCAGTTTTCAATACTGTAGCTGACGCAGTGACAACAACAGGTGCTGATGTTTCAATTATTTTTGTACCGCCTGCTTTTGCAGCTGACGCAATTATGGAAGCGGCAAATGCTGGAATCAAAGTTATCGTTTGTATTACAGAAGGAATTCCTGTGAAAGATATGATTCATGCACGTGAATACATCAAAGGTTTCGATTGTCGTTTGATTGGCCCTAACTGTCCAGGTATTATTACTGCTGGTGAAGCGAAAGTTGGTATTATGCCAGGATTCGTTTTCAAAAAAGGAAAAATTGGTATTGTTTCAAAATCAGGAACGTTAACATACGAAGCTGCTGATCAAGTTGCAAAAGCTGGAATGGGAATTACAACAGCTATTGGAATCGGTGGAGATCCAATCATTGGAACGACAACGAAAGAAGCAGTTGAATTATTAATGAACGATCCAGAAACAGAAGGTATCATTATGATTGGTGAAATCGGTGGTAACTTAGAAGCGATTGCTGCTCGTTGGATTAAAGACAATGCTAAGAAACCAGTTGTTGGTTTTATCGCTGGTGAAACAGCTCCAAAAGGAAGAACAATGGGTCACGCAGGTGCAATTGTTGGTGGAGATGATGATACAGCAGAAGCGAAAAAACGCATCATGCGCGAGTGTGGGATTCACGTAGTAGATTCACCAGCTCACATCGGTGCTAAAATGGCAGAAGTATTAGGTATAAAAGCTTAATTCTAATAGATAAATTTATTGAAGGCTGTCTAAATGGACAGCCTTCTTTATTTCCACATGTCTGTCGTTACTCTCATAGAAGAAAATTATAAATCAAGTGATTTCTTGTTACTTGCAGACAATTTTGTGCGACAGCCTTCATTACTAGACGAATTAGTTGAAGTAGCAACCAACCATCGCTCCCACCCTTTTCCAGAATATGCTTCTTGGCTATTAATTCATGTTGAAAAGAAATCACCTGAGATACTTATTCCATATCAAAAAGACTTTATCGATTACGTGTTAAATGGCAATAACCAATCTGTTCTTCGAAACCTACTGAATTGTTGCCATGCACTTCCATTAATTGAATACCAAGAAAGTGCTTTTTTAGACCAACTGTTAACGTTTGTTTCCGAAGACAGTAATAAAGTAGTATTACAAGTTTATGCAATCTACAAGCTAATTCAGTTTACTGAAAAATATCCTGAAATTAAAACTGAAATCGAAGCATTGTTCGCGCTAAAAGAAGAAAACGGAAAATCTTCAACAACTTTAAAACCTGCAATGCGCATTGCAATCAGAAATTACCGCAAAAAAACAGTAAAACTAAGTTAAATCACTTACACGTTCATAGAGAGGATTACTGATTTTCAATTACAATCAACTCAAAATAATTCACACGAGGTGAAATGAACCTATCTTTGTTTCAACAAAAGGATTTAAAAAACACCTTTTACAACTAAACCCCTTTTGAATTTTTTCAGATATAATAGTAGTTTATTGTCAAGGATAAAAATGATTGATAGCTAGATTTTTACTTTCGCATGTAATCTCTGTAATCGTTTTTAGTTGCTTCAAATGTAAACAAAGTCGTGAGCAAACGACCGTTGTTCTTATCAAACATACGATCGTACAAGTAAGTTGCAATTTCAAATCTGTTAGCTTCAAACGTTAAGATTTTTACGATCTCAACAGCTTGATTTGCCATTAAACACGTTGCTGCAAAATCCTTTTTTATTGTTTCTACTTTGTCCTCTTCAAATGTGATTGATTTTAAATCAACTAAATAATCTTGTAAATCAGTAAACGTTTTAGAGCAAATCACCGAAGTAGTTGAATTCGAGTTAATTACTGTTTGTTGGTTAACTTGATTCGATTGATTATAGCTATTATTTTGGTTGTTGTGGTAAGATGTATTTGTTCCTGATCCATTAACTGAAATGTTCACATTTCCATTGGGTGGTTGGACAGTTGTTGAAACTCCTGAAGTAGTTACACCAACATTTACATTGGATGCACCATTTTGAGTTGTTGTGTTCATA
>CANLIL010000067.1 GCA_947491305.1 Flavobacteriales bacterium
TGATTTATTAGGAATTCAAGCAAGTTACATCGTAGGCGTGATTTGTTTTGCATACTTGGCATTTTTCGCAATCTACGTTCGCAACTTATTGAAAAAGCAAGGTGTAGAATTAGAAGCGCCAGCTGCTGGACATTGATTTAGGCATTCATCATTAGTTTTTAAAATTCCAATATCTAGTCCTGTAGGGACGATTAATTTTTAGCAAAGGATTTCATCCATTGCTAAAAATGGTATTCCAATTTTGAGTCCCATCAGGACGGTTCATTTTGTTGGATTTATATGTATTACAATCTCGTTTTATACCATTATGCGTCCTAAAGTCTATTAAATACTAACATCCCAAAGTCTTTCAGTTTAAATACCATTTAATCGTTATAATAAAATAACTCCATAAAAATTTGCTTCTATCATTTTTAGTTATATATTTATAATATCCTAATATTAATTAACACATTTTAATTATGAAAAAAATCATTTTAACCACTCTTCTATTAATATCTTGTGTATCCTTTACTTTCTCACAAAGTGCATTTAAAGTTACTAGCAATGGATTAGTACAAGTAGGCCCATTAAACAATGGAATGTTAACAATCGGAAAATCTACATCTTCCACGAATAACGGAACTTGGTCCTTGGAAAATTGTAGCACGTGTCCAAATCCTGGATTAAACTTTTGGAAGCCTTGGCCAACTGCCAATTGGGGTAATTATAAATTGTACATAAGAGATAATGGCAAAGTTGGTATTAACTGTGATGGTGATAATACCTATCAACTCAAAGTTAATGGTAGTATATATGCAACATCCTCTGTTACTTGGGCATCAGACAAGCGTTTTAAAACGAATATAGTTAAAGTTGAAAATTCATTGGAAAAGTTATTAAAAATTAACACTTACTCGTATAAATTTATTCAAATTAATGAAAAAAGTAGAGCGGATAATTTTGAAGACAAAACGTTACCAAGTTATAATTTTGATGATAAAACACATTTTGGTGTTTTAGCGCAAGAACTTGAAACTGTTTTTCCTGAACTTGTTCAAAAAGATGACAATGGTTATTTAGGTGTTAAATACACTGAGTTAATTCCTGTTTTAATCGGAGCGGTTCAAGAACAACAAAAATTAATTCTTGAATTGCAAAAAGAAATAATTAACCTCCAAAAACAATAGTTATGAAAGTAAAATTAATTCTAGCAATGATTGTTTCAATGTCTGCGTTTTATTCAAAAGCACAAACATTGGACAACGCTCCTTGGTGTCCATCTGGTGCCACTTGGGTTTATGATTTATTGATTCCTTGGGCAAATATATATCATGTGATTGAATATCAAAAAGATACGTTGATTAATAATCAAGCAGTAAAGAAATTAACACGACGCAAAATAAATGCGCATTTTGTTGATCCTACTTTTCCGGGGCCTTCTAGTTATTACACTAACGTATCAATGATTGAGCCACTTTATATGTTTGAGCGAAATGATAGTATTTTTAATTTACATGAAAATGTGTTTAAATTTGTGTATAAATTTAACCCAACAATAGGAGACACATTGTTGTTAACAAACGTGAGCAATGATGTAACGCAAGAAATGTTTGATCAATGCAGTGATTTGTATTTAACGGATACACTTGTATGTAATTCCACAAATAATATTATTAGAAACAATAAAATCTACAAAAAATATTATTTTTTAGGTGATACAATGTACACCTTCAATGGTGTAATAAATAACATTGGTGGAACTGGCTATCTATTACCAATACCATATTTTGCATGTAGTTCAAGCTTTATATCAACTTTTGGAAGTAGTGTTTTGACCCGTTATTATGATGATATTCGTGGAGTAGTTGATTTTTACGGAACGGATTATGCAATTAACGATACACTTCCTAGTTTCTATAGTTTTATTTTAACAACTCCAGAACTTCCATTAGATGAAAATAAATTCAGTGTTTACCCCAATCCAAGTAATGATTATTTATTGCTATCAAGTATTGAAAATATACGGCAATTAGAAATTATTTCTTTAGATGGTAAAGTATGCAATTCAAACATTCCTATTCAAGAAAAAATAACTATTCAAAATCTCACAAATGGTATTTACTACTTGAAAGTTTATTCTAAATCTTCTGTACAATCACTTAAATTTATTAAAAATGAATAAAATTGGATTAATTTTCGCGCTTATTTTGTGTAGTTTTTATTTACAAGCACAATTACCAATAAATAATATTTGTTTATTAAATCCTGTGAGTGGGCCCAAGATTTCGCCAAACGATGAAACAGATGCAAAATCGATGTCTCAGCAAAAAATTGTTCGAGTGAATTTCCACTTTATGTTAAAAAGTGATGGCACAGGAAATTTTAATGAAATTACAGATGGTGATGGTAGACTAAAAAATGGTTATCTTATGGCCCAAGAATTTATTAATTGGATAAATGGTTTTTGCAATAATAATGAAGCCTTGAGTATTCCAATAGGCAATTCAATACAAGTACTCAACAAAAACTATAAATTCATACTGGATGCTGTGTATTTTGATAGAGATAACAACTATTATAATTATGGAGGTTCACCTCAATCAATCTATGGTAAAAATACCATGAATGTAATGAACATATACATGCAACACAGTTTGGAAACTCCAGGGGGTAATGCAAGTGATATTAGTACTAATCCAGGATCAAAATACACACACATTCGTTCTTATTGGCAAGGCTATGTTAGCCAAATGGCAACTACAAATAACTATGTAGATTTTCAGTATGCAATAGCTAAAACAATTACACATGAATTGACCCATTTACTTACATTAAGTCATACTGTTTTATGGAATCATGGTGCTAAATGTCCAACTAATTGCGAAAATGGTTATGTTTCTAATTCTTGCGATGATGGTTGTGCTGATACACCTACAGCAGAAGAAATCATGGTGGCTAACTCTTGTGCGAAACATCCACATTGTGGTTTTAATCAATCAGAAGTCTTATATTGTTCCAATAATTTAATGGATTACAATGGGGGTATTTCCTTAACACCTTGTCAATTGAATAAAATACACAGTGGTTTAGAAGGTGGTTTAAAAACCTATTTAACTTGTGAGGCTGTTAAAACAGATTTAACATTAACTAGTGTTGGTTTTCCAAACTTGAGTTATTTTGGCAAAAAAATAACTGTTAACCCATCAACTCCGATTGAATTACTTACAAACAATAAAACAGAAATGTATTTTTCTGAATCTGTTGATTTTAGTAATTTTTCAGTTAGATTTGGATCTTCTTTAGATGTAATTTATGAAACTCCTTGTAATTATTAGAATTAGCTAACATCAAATTATAAATGAGAAATAGTTCGCTATTTCTCATTTTTTTTTAATTTTACACCATCTCTAAGGGGTGCCAATCATTTGAACGGCTGAGATTATACCCATTGAACCTGTCAGGATAATGCCTGCGTAGGGAAGATGATAGACAAATTATTAATTGCTAATTATTCACACGATAGAATTAGCCCCTTGTTCTTGTTAAATTTTAAAAAATGAAAACAAGACGTACATCCATTCTTTTATTGCTCTTTTTTACATGCGTTTTGCAAGCGCAAGCCCAACTAGTATTTCATGGAATTGTAAAAAGCGACACTGGACAACCTTTAGAAGGCGTTAAAATGACCCTCGAAAATTCTTATGCGGTGATCTACACTAAAGCAGATGGAACCTTCGAATTTAACAATATAAAAGATAGATATGTAGTCCTTACAGCGGAATTAATGGGCTACGCAACTAAATTAATCACTGTTAATTTGGATACAAAAACTGATTATGTTTTTGTGTTAAAATCTTCTATCGTTACCTTAGAAGAAGTCCAAGTAAGAGCTGTACGTGCAGGTGAAAAAATACCTATGACATACACCAATGTTACAACCAAAGAATTGAAGCAACGCAATTTTGGTCAAGATTTACCTTATCTTTTGGAAGCAACGCCATCTACAGTTGTTACATCTGACGCGGGTGGTGGAGTAGGTTACACCGGAATCCGAATTCGTGGTGTCGATCCAACTCGAACCAACGTTACGATCAATGGAATTCCGATCAATGATGCAGAATCACATGGCGTTTATTGGGTCAACATGCCTGATTTTGCCTCTTCAACGGATAATATTCAAGTGCAACGTGGTGTTGGAACTTCTACCAATGGAGCAGCAGCTTTTGGTTCGAGTATCAATATAAAATCAGATAATATTCAAAAAGAAGCGTATGCAACCAGTGATAATTCTGTTGGTTCATTTGGAACGATGCGTTCAACCTTAAAAATTGGTACAGGATTATTGAACAATAAATTTACTGTTGATGCACGTTTGTCTAAAATTAATTCCAATGGCTATATCGATCGCGCTTCTTCTGATTTAAGTGCATTTTACCTCTCAGGCACATGGATAGGAAGAAAATCAATTGTCAAAGCGACAGCATTTGGTGGGAAAGAAATTACGTATCAAGCTTGGTATGGCGTGCCTGAAGCAAAATTAAATGGCAATAAGGATAGTTTAGTGAGTCATTTTTACAATAATTACTATCCAGGCGGAACCTATCAAACGAGTGCAGATTCCATTAATTTATTCAATTCAGGAAATCGAACGTTTAACTATTACACCTATGGAAATGAAGTGGATCACTACCAACAAAATCATTACCAATTGCATTTCACGCATGAAATCTCCAATCAATGGAATTTCAATTTGGCAGGACATTTAACCACTGGGAAAGGATATTATGAGCAATACCGTAAAAACGAAAATTTTGAAACGTATGGATTGACTCCAATTGTACTTGGATCAGATACAATCACTATAACTGATTTGATTCGAAGAAGATGGTTAGATAATCTATTTTATGGTGGTGTTTTTTCGTTGAATTATACGAATTTAAAAAATTTAAAACTTGTTTTTGGTGGAGGGATGAATACTTACGATGGAACACATTTTGGAGAAATTAGTTGGGCAAGATATGCTTCACAATCAGAAATTAACCAACATTATTACGACAATCATGCTAAAAAAACAGAGGCTAATGCTTATGTTAAAGCAAATTATCAAGTAAAAAAATGGAATTTATATGCCGATTTACAACTTCGAAAAATTGATTATTCGTATTTAGGTCAAGATCAATCATCGGGCCAATTGGTAGCATTACAACAAGCTACTTCATTTACGTTCTTTAATCCAAAAGTTGGTTTTATGTATGAATTCAATCCGAAATCATTGGTTTATGGATCTATTAGTCGTGCGAACAGAGAACCAGTAAGAGATGATTTTATTCAAAGTACCCCGTTGAATCGTCCTACATCAGAGCAATTAGACAATGTTGAAATTGGCTATAAATACCACAATCGAAACATCTTTGCTTCAGTGAATTATTATTTAATGAATTATAAAAATCAATTGATTTTAACAGGTGAAATCAATGATGTGGGGGCGTATAACCGAACCAATGTAGCCAAAAGTTACCGCATGGGTGTTGAATTGGAAGCAGGATATATCGTATTAAAAAATCTTAGTTTAACAGGAAATGTTTCCTTCAGCACCAATAAAATTCAAGCATTTAATGAATACTTGGATAATTACGACAATTATGACAGCAACGGAAATATGATACAAACGGTTATTGCGCACACTAATACGGATATTGCTTTTGCGCCATCGCTTATTGCCTGTTTTGGAATCAGTTACGAACCGATTAAAAACTTAGAATTGAATTGGTTTTCAAAATATGTTGGCCAACAATATTTAGACAATACATCCAATGCTGCGCGTAAATTAGACGCCTATTTTATTTCAAATATCACTGCAAATTATACGTTCAAATTGAAAGGTGTGAAAGAGTTAAAAATTGGCTTACTAGTAAACAATGTCTTCAACTATTTATATGAAAACAATGGCTATACATTTGGTTACATTTCAGGAGGTAAAACCATCCGTGAAAATTACTATTTTCCTCAAGCTGGGCGTAATTTCTTGTTAAGGGTTACGATAGGGATTTAATTTATGTATCAATTAACTAATGTGTAAATGGACCAATGTGTAAATGAATTAATGTATCAATTTGAAAATGTACTAATTCACTAATTTTTAAGAAAATATTTGAACTTATAAGTTAATTTTCGTAAATTCATATTGTTTTACTCATCGAATTCACATTTTAAAAGATGGTGAATAATAAAAAAAGTAATCATGCGAAATTTAACCATTCTATTCATTTTTCTATTTTTTCAAATAAAACAAAATTATTCTTTTTCAAATTACATACTTGATTATAATATCACTAATGAAGCAGAGTGGTTATATGATCAAGGAAAATACGATAAAGCAGAAGAATTATATTTAATTGCTTTTAAGTAAAGGGGAAAAGTTGATTCTAATTAAAACTACTAATTGATGAAACCTAAAAATTGTTATTTTGATCCGAATTCTGATAGTTGATGTATTTAGTTTAATGGTTTTCACATACTTTGCAGGAAGTTTAACTTCATTAAAAAATGCTTTGATAAATGGCTCTAATTTGTTGCATGGAGATACAGTCTGGTTAAATTTAAAAGCTTATCCAAAAAAAATAACTTAATCAAATTCAATTATTATCAAAAATCACTCATGAAGAAAGTATTTATTTTTGCCCTATTTATCGGATCTTTTACATCCTCTTTTTCGCAAGATTCTATCTTGTTAGATTCTTGTTGTAGAAACAATGTTGTTCCTTATTATTATGAAGATTCCCCCTTACTTTACAAGGATGGTTTTTATGCGCTTAAATTGTTTATTACAGAAAATTATACAAAAACAGATTTTTCAAAAATTTCAACTAACTCAGGAATCGTTGTCATTCATTTTAAAGTAACCTGTGATGGTATTGTGAAAAACATTATACACGAGTGTTTTGACTACGATTATAATGTGATTGAATTAAATTCATCAATAATTAAAGTATTAGAAAAAACAGTAGCTGAGCTAAAAAACTGGAAAATTGGGTTAAATGAAAAGAAAGAACCATTATGTTATCATAAATTTCTTTCATTTAAGCTCGTACAAGGACAAATTATAGAAATACTGCCTAATTAATTTTAAGATGAAATACTCAAAGCACATTGTTAATCTTTTCATTCATTTACTTTTTACAAGTTCTCTATTAGCACAGATTGAAGAGTTAAAATATAATGAAGTTAAATTGACTGATTTGGATGAGAAATATCAAGAAAAGTTTGCACCTTACAAGGATAGTAGCTTTATTAAAAATCCATCTACTTTTTTATCATTAGGTTACAAGCAAGTATATAACGGTAATGACCAAATTGGAAACTACTTTATGACACTTGCGCTCAACCATTATACTGAAAAAAACGCTGATTTATTCCACATGCTTTCTGTACAGAACACAAAAAATGGCAACTATTTTCTCGCCACGAAATATTTAGATTCTGCTGTCAGTTATTCTAAAGAAGAATATGGTTATTATGGTTGGGTCATGCTTTATTATTACAGAGATTATAAAAGGGCTTTGAAATATTTGACCATCTATGACTCATTGACACTTAATTTCAGTGATTTTCCTGTTGGTGAAAACATAAACATGCTCAAAGGATTGTGTTTTCTCATGCAAAAGGATAATAAAAATGCAAACGTAGAATTTTCAAAATACATACAAGAAACAAAAAAAGAAAAAGGTGAAAAATGGGTAGAAGTAAGCACGTTTTATTATGCAGGAATAGCAATGTCAAATTCAGGAAATGACAAAGCAGCAATCGACTATTATGATTTAGCAATAAAATATTATCCTTACTTTTTAGAAGCATATTATGAAAGAGGAAAATGCTATACTAGAATTGGTAAAAAGGAAAAAGGATTAAAAAGCTTACAAAAGGCGAAACAATTATTTGTCCGGGGCTATCAAAAAAAAGATGTTTATGTTGAAATTTTTTATCCCGTTTATTTGCAAGATATAGAAAAGGAGCTTGTTAACTAATTTGATCAAATTTTTTCATTTCAATAAAACACCAACACAATCGGATTCACTTTTTCTTGGGTTGAACGCTCTCTATAATAAAGGAGGCAGGATTTTAGGACTTTAAGAGGCAAGACTTTGGGAGGCAAGATTTTAGGACTAAAAGACTAAAAGACGAAATCGTAATTCTGCTGAAATCTAAAACTAATGCCTAATCAACTAACTACTAATGCCTGTAAAAATTATAGAAGGATGCATTGATTTAAGGACTTCAAGACATAAGGAGGCAGGACTTTAAGAGGCAGGATTTTAGGGCTACAAGACTTTAATACGAGATCGTGATTATGTTGAAATCTAAAACTAATGCCTAATTACTAATAAACTAACTAACTTATTTTATCCCATCATCCACGACCCACCTACACAAATAATATTTGGTAAAGCAAGATAATCTTGATAAGTGGAAGCGTTGATACCACCTGTTGGACAAAATTTCACCGATGGAAATACTTGACCGTATGTTTTTAAAGCTGTTAAGCCACCAAATAAATTAGCAGGGAAAAACTTGAATGTTTCCCAGCCAAATTGCATGCCCA
>CANLIL010000068.1 GCA_947491305.1 Flavobacteriales bacterium
ACTTCGAGTCAAGGTTTTACATAAATCATTCGTCCTTAATCATTACTTCATTACTTTATATCTACTAAATATCCAACTCACTTATACATGTTGTATAATTTAATGCTTATTTTTGCAAAACTTTAATAGATAAGCGTGGGACAACAAAATTTACCAATAGGAAAAAAAGTAAAAGCATACATTGTTTTTACAAAGTTTAGATTGGCTTTTTCGGTCGTTTTATCTGCTTTAGCTGGATATCTTTTCGCAGACACAAATCCAAGTACAAATTACCTGCATATTTTTTACCTATTGATTGGCGGAATGTTGGTGACAGCAGCCTCTAATGGTTCAAATCAAATTTGGGAACGCGACCTTGATAAATTAATGAAACGCACAGAAAAACGGCCAATTCCGATTGGAACGATGTCGTTGCGAGAAGCATATATTGTGGTAATTTTCGCCTTAACATTAGGGACTTTTTTATTGTATTTAATCGATTTTAATGCTGCATTATTAGGCCTTTTTGCGTATGTTTCTTATGTCTTTATTTACACACCATTAAAACGCGTTACTCCTTGGGCCGTTTTTGTTGGAGCTGTTCCTGGCGCAATTCCACCAATGTTGGGCGCAGTTGCTGCTACACACGAATTTGGCTTATTGCCGGGTGTACTTTTCTTTGTTCAATTCATGTGGCAATTTCCACATTTTTGGGCCATTGCATGGGTTTTGTATGACGATTACAAAGCAGGAGGATTTTCTTTACTACCTTCTAAAAGCGGACGATCAAAAGCATCAGCATTTCAAATTGTGATCTATTCTTTGGCCTTGGTTCCGTTTAGTTTGTTGCCTTGGTTTTTAGGTTGGACCGGAACAGTGAGTTTAATCGTTGCATCGATTTTCAGTTTAGCATTTTTTATGTACGCCTATCGTTTGTTACAAAGTTGCGAAACTAAAGATGCCCGTAAACTTATGTTCGCCTCATTTGTTTACTTACCAATCATACAATTTTTATACGTTTTCGACAGAATTGAAAGCGCTTTACCAAATTAGTGAATTATGAAAACAGATGTTTACAAAGACTTATCACCAGAAGTAAAAGAAAAAGCTAAAAAGAATTTAGTTTACGTAAGTATTTTCAGTATTATTATGTTGTTTGCTGGTTTCACATCGGCTTACATCGTTTCAATGGGGGATTCTTTTTGGTTGAAATACCCCTTACCAACTTCGTTTTGGATTAGCACTGCCTTTATTTTATTGAGTAGTATCTTTTTACAATTAGCGATTGTTTCCGTAAAAAAAGGCGCAATTGGTCAACTGAAATTACACATTTCATTAACCTTAATTACAGGTTTTGCATTTGCTTACTTTCAATTTGAAGGATATAAGGATCTAACAAAAATGGGTGCGCATGCAGTGAACAATCATATCATTGTTACCGATGGAAGATATGGAGACTATTACGAAGTTAAATACAAGGGCGTATTTTTAGAAGTAGATGGCAATCATTATGAATATGCAGGTAAACCGTTGAACGCACAACAAATGAAATCCTATCAAAATTTTATGGGTCAATTCGTTGATTTAAAACACAACGCTTCGTTTAATGTGACGAATTATGGAAAAACATTTATTTTGTATTACAATAACCAACCTTTGGGTTTGATTAATGGCAAATTATGCAAACCAGATGGTTCAGAAATTCAATATGTTGACCAACTTCGTTTAAAAGATTTGGCGATTAACGTGAGAGATGGCCGTGTTGATTTCTTTAATAAAGGAGAATTAGGAAAAGATTTTCAAATTTATTTTAAAGGTAAAGCATTGACTTACCAAGAAAGAAGTTTGTATTTTGATGGAAGAAGATTGTCAAAATACCTTCAGATTAAAGCGATGGAAACAGCAGATTCTGCAACTTCTTATTTTTACATTATAACTTTTTTACATTTATTACATATTTTAGGAACATTAATTTATTTGATAAAAATGGTAATAGGTTCATTTTCAGGTAGATTTACAAAAGAAGAACATTTGAGCCTAAGACTCGGTGCAATTTTTTGGCACTTTTTAGGGCTATTATGGGTCTATTTATTGCTATTTTTGATTTTTATTCACTAAACTTGCATAAAATTTTTTATTATGTCAGGACACGCTTCTAAACAAATTGACACAACTACCCTTTGGGGAGGAAAAGTTTCTCCTTTTAGTACAAGTTATGGAAAGTTAATGATGTGGTTCTTCTTAGTGTCGGATGCTCTGACATTTGGAGGCTTACTTATTGCTTATGGATTCACGCGTCACGATGCACAAGATGCATGGCCGATTGGTGAAGAAACATTTAATTCAATGCCTTTTTTAGGCCACGGATTTCCATTGTTGTATGTGGCATTAATGACGTTTATTTTGATCGTTTCTTCTGTAACAATGGTATTAGCTGTTGAGGCTGGTCACAGAATGGATAAAAAAGGCGTGATAAAATGGATGGTTGCTACAATTATCGGAGGATTTTTCTTTGTTGGTTCTCAAGCGTGGGAATGGAGTCACTTCATTCACGGTTCTGAATTTGGTAAAGTTGAATTAGTAGATGGTTCTCAAGCAATTGTTAAAGGTCATTTTGGTGAAATCAAAAACTTTACAGTAATTGAAGCTGGTGAACACCACGCGAAAGGTGCTGTCGTTACAGATGATTTGATGCACCAATTCCAACATGCAGTTGAAGTTGGTAAAATTAATGATGGTATCATCACATTACATGATGGTTCGAAAGCTAAAATTACAAAAGAAGCTGATCACGATATGGAATTGATTATCAAGAAAGATGGTAAATCAAACAAAGTTGGAACGAGAATTAAAGGCAAAAATGCTGAAAAAATGTATTACCAAGCTATTTATAGCGGAACGCCACACAAAGTAATTTATGGTGCAAACTTAGAGCAAAACGAATATGGCCCGCAACAATACGGTCAATTCTTTTTCTTTATTACAGGTTTTCACGGATTCCACGTATTTTCGGGAGTTATCATCAACATTATCATTTTGTTAGGAGTCATTGCTGGAACATATCACAAAAGAGGTCATTATGAAATGGTTGAAAAGACTGGTTTATATTGGCATTTTGTCGATTTAGTATGGGTTTTTGTATTTACCTTCTTCTATTTAGTTTAATTCTTTTAAAAATAAAGACATGGAAAGAGACGATATTATTGAATATTCTTTAGACGCACACCATAGCGAAGAACAAGGCGTACTTCTTAGAAAAAAGATTTGGAAAGTTACTGCATTATTAACAATCATTACGGCTGTAGAAGTATTGTTAGGGGCATTCATTAAACAAGGAACTTCAATTTGGCCGCTTGTTAAATGGTCGTTTATTGGATTGACATTAGTGAAAGCAGCATACATCGTTTTGTCGTTCATGCATTTGGGTGACGAGCGCAAAGTGTTGCGTTACTTTATTTTGGTTCCTTACTTCTTATTTGTTATTTATTTAATATTCATCTTATTAACGGAAGGGATGTACGTAGATAACGTATTAAAATCTCACGGAGGTTAATCTACAATGCAAAAGAAAAGCACTGCCGGTCGATTGAAAGTATTATTCGCATTATTACTTACATTCGGGCCGGCTTTTTTATTGGTTATTATTTCTCAGCAAAGCTGTGAACATAAGTTTAAAGTCTTAGATGATTACGGAAAAGGCATTGAATACACCTTTACAGACGCTTCTGGAAACCAACGTTCAGCTAAAGAATTTAGAAACCAAATAGTTGTTGTTACTACTATTCAGCAACATTGCCCTGATAGTTGTGCCATTTCATTGTGGCATTTAGACCAAGCTATTTACCAACACATTCGTAAAAACAAACGCAAGAAAATGAAGCAAGTGAAAATTATTTCTTTTGCAACGGATGGACAGGGGAAAGCTTTAAAAGATTTGTCTACAGTGGAAGCCGCTATGAAAGATCAAATTGAAGACTACGATTCTTCTATTTGGATTTTAGCTTCGGGTGATGCGCGTTCAGTCTATAATTTCAAGCACAACGGAAAAACATTGCTTCAGGAAGATCAAAAATATTTTGGAGGGCAAGCGTTTCAAGAATTGATGTTGTTATTGGATAAACAAAATCATTTGCGAATGGTACTTTCTGGTAAAACGGAAGGAATGGTTCGACGAATGAAAGAGCACATCGCTTTGTTGCAAAAACAATACGATAAAGCCCGTAAAAAATCACTTCAAAAATAACCGCTATGAAATTCTTCGTCGTTGTTTTGTTTTTCATTTTAACGGTGATTTCTTGTCAATCCACCGGGAAGAAAAAAAAGGTATTGCCCTTCATTGGAAATTTTGATGTTGAATACAAATTAGTCGATGGAAAAGAAGTGACGGATACAATTTATCCAACGGTTCCATTTTTTTACTTTAGAAATCAAGATTCATTGCTTAAGAAGTCAACCGATTTTAAAGGTAAAGTGTGGATTGCTGATTTTTTCTTTACAAGTTGCCCGACAATTTGCCCTAAAATGACCAAAAATTTAGTGGACTTAAACACTTCATTAAAAGCATTTGATAAGGATATTGAATTCATGTCATTCTCCATAAATCCAGATTTTGATACTCCTTCACAATTAAAACGCTACAAAGAACATTACAGGATTACGGCTAAAAATTGGCAATTTTTCACAGGAAATGAAGCGGAAACACATCGTTTAGGCATCGAGAATTTTCAGATATTTGCAGGTAGAGATGACGAATCTGAAGGAGGTTTCGCGCATTCAGGAGCATTTACGTTAGTGGACAAAGAAGGGTATGTTAGAGGCGTTTATTTGGGAACAGATAAAAAACAAGTTAAACAATTAGAACACGATGTTCGTTTATTATTAAAAGAAGAATATGGAATTGTTAGATCAAAGTAAATTACCAAAAGTGCGCATGGCGATTATTGCACTTTCGATTGTTGTGCCAATTGTTGTTGCAGCATTATTTAAAATCAAAATTGATGGCTTCGACGCTTCGTTTTTACCGCTCGTATATGCTGGGATAAATGCGTTGACAGCAATTGTATTGATTCGTGCCTTAATGGCTATTAAATCGAAGAATATTACCTTACATCGTTCGTTGATTCGTTTTGCATTATTATTATCTATTCTTTTTTTGGTATTGTACGTGGCTTACCATGTGTTTTCAGATTCTACATTTTATGGTGACACCAACCACGATGGTCGTGTAGATGTTTTAGAAAAAATCAATGCAGGCTGGTTAATGTATGTTTACTATTTTTTATTGGTTACGCACATTCTATTGAGTATGGCAGTTATTCCATTGGTATTATTTACCTATTTGGCAGCTTGGCAAGGAAATTATGAAAAACACAAACGCATGACGCGCTTCACGTTTCCAATATGGTTATACGTTGCTGTAACTGGCGTAATAGTTTATTTTTTGATAGCGCCTTTTTATGCGTAAGTAATACAACAAAACAAGAAAAAACTTAAAATGCCCCAAAAGTTAAATCTAATTGGGGCATTTTTTTGGTTTATTAAGTAAGTTGGATTTATTTCACATCCACTTTGAAGAAAATCGGTTGTATTTTTCTCTTAAATCAGCGAAGATTTTCTCAAATGTTTTCATTTGTTCTGCTTCATTTGTATGCGCTGCAACTTTTCGATGATCTACAGCAATTGGATTGGATTTAATTTCTTTAATTAGTGCATTTTCATTTAGTTTTATAGAATGCATAATCTCATCAATCCTATTATGTTGAATAATAAATTGATTTTGATAGTGCTCTACTTCTGCTAAAATTACTTTATTCGAATTCTTAAAGGCGATTTCAGCTAATCGTTCCCTTAAAAGAATGATTTCGTCTTTGTAAAATTTTAAACTGTTTGTCCACGAAGTGTTTTCTTCGTGTTGCTGGTAAATAGGTGCAGCTGCTTTCATTTTATAAATTTTTAAATAATTATCTAAAAGAATGGCGTTCATTCTTCATCAAAGATCATTCTTCAAAAACAAAAAAAACAGAAGTAGAATTTTCTAATTAGCTGATTGTTATCAGGTTTAACTGGATGGTAATTCCGATTTATCTAGGAATGCAAAACTTTTCTTTAATAAAATAGGCGTTGAAAGCGTTGTTACGACACCCATTATGACTAAAATCGAGAATATTTCAACATTAATTAACCCATTTTTGAAAGCGATATTGGCGATTACCAATTCCATGATTCCTCGAGCGTTGAGTCCAATTCCCATTGTTAATGAAATTTTAGAATTGTAACCAGCAAAACGTCCACCTAAATAACCGCCAATGATTTTAGACAAATATGAAACCCCCAATACAGCGAATAATAACCAATAGTTATTAATTGCACCAAAGTTAAATTCTAAGCCGATTCCTGCGAAAAAGATAGGTGCTAGGAAACCCATTGCCAAGCCGTTGGTTGTTTTATGAAAAGCTTGTAAATGTGTTTTACCTACTAAATTCTCACTGATAAGCATTGCAGCAAAAAACGAACCTATTATAAAATGAAATCCTAATGATTCTGTAATCGTAGCAAAAATCAATACAAACACAAAGAATAAGGCAAACAACGATTCTTTTCCTTTTAATGCTTTTAACAGGTCATTCAATTTGTTTTCCAGGTAATTTTCTTTATTACTTAATTTTCGGATAACTCGGTAAGCTAAAACCAGCAATAGAATGAATATAATTAATTTGACAATCGAAACTGCGGCAACAGATATGATTGTTGTCATTGCCATGTCGGTGTCTTTAATATTCAAAATTACCCCTAAAATTGAAAGTGCCAATACATCGTCAAAAATGGCGACAGAGATTATTTTTTGTCCGATATCAGTATTGATTTTCCCCAGATCCATTAATATTCGGATACTAACAGGTAAGGCTGTAATTGCGACACAAAGTCCAATAAAAACGGTAGTCATTGCTTCCATTCCAAAGAAATAACCCACTGCAAATCCACTCGATAGCGGTAAAAAGAACGCCATAATTGAAATGATGATATTTCTTCCTTTTAAAGAACGTAGAATGTCATCAAAATTGATTTCTAAGCCTGCAATAATTACCAATAGAAAAACCCCTAACTCAGAAATTGTTTTGATTTCATCTGTGCGATGGATTAAATTAAGAATGGTTGGCCCTAAGATGATACCAGCAATAATTTCGCCAATCATAGCGGGTTGTTTGAAACGTTCAAAGATTTCACCTAATACACGCGCGAAAACCAAAAGGATTAGGAGATTTGTAAAGAATGGTAGGTTAAATTGTGGTAAGGCAATCTCCATTTTTGAAGTGTTAAATTAGTTCAACAAAAGTATAAAAAATGAATGGAATCCTTTGATATATTTATTAAATTTAGTTTAAATTTTAGATTAATTTTTGAAATTCCAGTTTATTATCGGCAATGCTCTTTTTTCGTTTTTATTCCACAGTCCAATTTGTATTCCTTTTAATTTTTTTGTCTTGTTAATTAAGCCGATTGAAATGCCATTTAAACGAGCAGAATGATTTACAGCGCTAATAGCAATTCCATTTATTTGTTCATAGCGATTCCAGATTAAATTTAAAGTAACACCATTAACGATTCGACCTAAACTAGAGAGCCCTGAAATAGAAATGCCATTTATCTTTGTTGTCCATGTTCCCAAAACAGAGATAATCAAACCAGTGTGAACTGCAGTGTTAGAAACCCATTCGTCGTTTGAACTTTCGTGTAAATTGGTAAAAGAAAATTGTTTTAAGTTTAATAATTGAAATATTCCTTGTCCTGGAAGTTGAATATTTAAACCATGTGAATATTTTATATTGTTTGGTTTGCAAATTGCTTCAGAGCCAACAGGTCCTAGTGCAATTCCATAAACGTGGTCTGCTATAGTTGGAACAAAACCTATAACATAACGATTTACGTTGCTTTTAAGCGTGTCATTGTTGCTTTGTCCAAACAGCATAAAAACCCATAAAATACTCCAGCATACTAGATTGTATTTCATTGTTTCAATTTAATTTTTAAATAATATGTTGGTTTTCGAACATCTCCAGCAGTTGTCCAAAACTCACTTGTTTTATTTACTGCTAAGTAGAAGTTACCATCTTTTGCCCAAAAACCTTCTTCTGCCAACATCCACTTACAAAAACTGGCAAAAAATACGGATTTAATTTTGTTCTTTTTTACGGTATATAAACTAAGTTCGGTTGTCATTGAATAGACATTTGCTGTGAGTTCTAGCATGTTTTTTTTGGAAGGCGATAAATAGGGCAGTCCTGCAAAATAATGACTTGTATCACCTGTTGTTTTATCAATAAATTTAAACTCGTAATCTTCCCAACCCATGGTTTGAACGATGTATTTGTTAAGCGCTTTTAATTGACCTACGTATGTGTGTATCGCAATGGATTCATATTCAACGGGATTGTCTTTAAAGGTCGCGATTGCATTCTTGCAAGGCAAAGACATCACTCCATCTATTTTTCGAAAGTTTGAAGTATCACGCGTTATAAAATCAATCTTTGTTTTTTT
>CANLIL010000069.1 GCA_947491305.1 Flavobacteriales bacterium
AAAGATTTGAATTATTTACAAAACCATTTATATAATCATTTACTCCATCAAAACTATAAGCACTATTCGCATTTCCAAAACGGTCTGAAGTAAGTGTTGCACCATTTACTAATCCATTGTTTCCATTACCTGAAGCATCGTTTGCATTACCACAAAATGGCCAGTAACCCACTAAACCAGTTTGTAAATTAGCTGGTAAAGCAGCACCTGAACAAATAGCGGAAGGTGAAACGGTAGTGTTAGAAGTTAAGGTTGTATTATCTCCTATACATAGGATTGAATCTGCTGTTGTTATGTTGCAAGTTGGAGTTGGAGGTGGAACAGAACTGCTATTCAAATTAGTAATTTCTTGTTGGGTCAATGCACGGTTCCAGATTCCAATATCATCGATTTTACCCTTAACAGTATTAATATTATTATTACCAAATGAACCAAATTTTAAATTGAAAATTGTAGTTTGTAATAAAGCAGTTGTTACAAAATTGCCAATATTATTTCCATTTAAATAAATTTTACAATTATCTGAACCTGAACCAAATGAATATGTCACAACAATATGATTCCATTGATTTTGTATTGGGCTAGTTGTGGTTTGAAAAAACGAAGAAGCGTTGTTATAATAAAAATAAATTCCATTATTATTTGTAGATAAAATAAACTGATGGTTGTTTAAATCATTACTTTTATTTACTAAATGACTATATGATGCATTAGAATTTGGGAAAAACCAAGTCGAGATTGTAACCTGATTTAAACTATTTAACAATTGGTTTTGACCAACATTTATTAATTGATACAACGAGGGATCAAAGCTATACGCCTTATTCGCAACTCCAAAACGATCCGTTGTTAATGTTGCACCATTGACAGTCCCATTGTTTCCATTCCCACTAACATCATTCGCATTGCCATTAAACGGCCAATAACCTACTAATCCATTCGTTGGAACATATGTTGGAAGTTGAGCAAACATGCTAAATGCACTAAAGAGCACGAGTAAACTGAAAAGGTATTTCATAGTGGTTGAGTTGTAATTTACGAAGCAAATATATTGATTAATAAACGATAATTCAACCTTTTAGCGGATAAATATTTGTGGGTGAATTTTTAGATTAAAACGTTTATTTATGGGCTTTTCGAAATCAATCTGCTCTATAAATCGTTATTCTACTCGAATTTTAAGTGATGCTTGTCCACTCATACTCGTAAATCGGATGTAATAAACACCTTTTGCAACCATTGATAAATCAAGTGTATTATTTGCTAGTGTCACAGCATTCATTTGTTGCCCAAGTGCGTTATACACTTCGACGGCATCAATCTTTACAGGAGAAAAGAATTCGTAAGTATTATTGCCTTTATTGTGCAATTGAATGGCTGTATTCAGCTCCTCCACTCCCAATTGGGTCACTGCAACTTGCATACTTGCCGTATCAGAACCGCATTCGTTTTGCGCAATTAATTGTACGTTGAAATTCCCTGTAGATGAAAATGTGTGTGATGGTGAAGTAGCTGTTGAAGTTGTACCATCGCCAAAATCCCAACTGTAGCTTGTTGAACGCCAACTTTCGTTTTGTGTCGTAATCGAATTAGCGGTTAAACTCACTGAAAAACGCGCCAAAGCTGTTTCGTTGTTCGCTCTTAATTTCCAAGTCGACAAACTATCCAAGACCACTAAGGCTGCGGCATTTTGTAAAATAGCTGCCGTTGATGGTAAAACAGAACTGAAATACGTTGCATTTACAGGTGTTTCTCGGTAAATCGAAGCATAAAATACACACGCTGCCAAATAAGAACCTTCAAGAGATGGATGTGAACCGTCACTCGAATATAAATTGATTGCTGGATAATTGTCGCGTACATATCGCCATGCTATGCCAACCGGTGCAACAGATGCTTCGCTCGCTTCCATAAAACGCATGTACCCTGCGCGCAAACGATCGTTCATTTTGTAAAACGTGTTGATAGAATCCCATTGCGGATCGCCGTTTTGTCTACCCCACGTCATGTAATACAAGGGCTGCGAACAGTAATTATTAGCATAAATGCTATCAGATAATATTTTAGCAAATGGCAATGTTGCTGTCGTTACTTGACTATACGGAAACGAAGGTTCTTGACTTTGCGCTTGTAAAACAACATAATTCCATTTTTTTTCTTTGATTTTAACAAAGGTTGCGGGGTCGTTTACGTGGTTTTGAAACGTGAATCCACCATTTGCTTTTGTATCCACAAACGGATGTTTTCCTTTCGATAAGGCCAATTCTGAAAAGAGCGTTGGCAAATCATTGACTTGTGTGTAGCTATTACCGATAAATAAAACTTGCGTTGTATCTTGCGCCCAATTAGCCCAACTTAAGCCACAACAAAAAAACAAAAACAGGAACCTCATCTTTTAAACTTTTAAATTATTCCGAAAAATAAGCGACCATCTCTTTCAATGGAATTGCAATTAATACGCCATCGTATGGCATGCACGCATTCGGTAAACCAAAAGGAACCGTAAATTCAACCATGTCTTCGTTGAATTGAATCCCCAATTCTTCATAAGTATATGCTTTAAACACAAAGCCATCAAAGCAGTTCGATTTTTCGTCTTGCGCCATTTGATAAACTTTTTTCGCTTCATCCGCAATCCGCACATTTAAAATTGCAAGGAATTCATCCCGGCGCGTTTCCTTAATAAATTCTGCATTAGTAATGATTGAACTAGAATCATTTAACAGCTTATACAATTTGTATTTATACGAATAGCGTCCTTTGTAATCTGGCTCACCAATGCTCATCGTTCGGTGATTTTTGAACGAACACGTCTTGAATAAACGCTCAAATTTCTTACCGGGAATTTCTTCAGATGTTTCTTCGCAATCAACGATTAAACTATTCAAAAAAAGGAGGCTGTCATACTTTGCTTTGAAGTTAAATAATTGATTTTTAACTGTTAAAATCGTATCGTTCAAACGCTGTTGCATTGCCATTGTAGAAGATTGTTGAATCGATTCAAATTCTTGAACAAGGGTCGTTAATTTCATTTTTTCATCAATTGAAATTTGATAAATTGAATCTTTTTTATGGAGTTGCGCTTCCAATGAATCTCTGACATGAAACAAACTGTCAACGCGTGAATTAAGCTTCTCTATTTGCTCTTTTTTATGCAAATTCAACAATTGTGCAGATACTACTTGGTGCAAAAATAAAAATGAAAAACTTAATAAAATTGACTTTAACATGCGTTGAATTTAATTTTCTCAAAGCTACTTATAAAGTCGGTATTGTTAAAGATTCGAGCAACTAAAAAGAAAGTATTTATTAAGAAACGAGTGTTTAAAAAGCTAAGAGCTAAACTTGTAAAACCAGCTTTTATAACTTATTTTTGGTAAAAATTCAGAACTATGAAAAAGTTAATCGTGTTTTGCCTGCTCTTTACAGGAAGCATTTTCGGACAAATTGGTGTCATCAATTTAAAAATCTCGGATTCTATTTTTTACGATCAATGGTACACAATTGATCACGAAGACCATAAAAATAGCGTTTACTTTTTGAGCACTAAAGAAGTGGTTGACTCGATGGTAACTGCACTATTAAAACCTTGGGACTTGACTCTAAAAGATGGGAAATACATCGAAGAAGACAAAGGAACCTTGTGGAACTTAGACAATATGAATGGTTTTTCTTGTAATTTATTTGTAGAAAAATACGATGAGAAAGGCAACGATTATTTTATTACTATATACACGTATCTCCAAAGCACGATTCCTGAAGAGGAAGAGAATGAGAAAAAGGAATGAAGGAATTGAATAATTAAACAATGAAGCAATTAAACAATGAAGGAATGAAGGAATGAAGGAATTAAGAAGAGATCGTTTTTCTATTGAAATTTCAAAACTAACCAACTAACTAACTAACCAACTAACTAACTAACTAATTAACTAATGCCTAATACCTAACTAACTTTCAAAAAGCAATGCAACTAATTCACTACTAACTCCATCTTAGTAAAAACAAAAACAATCATGCGCTCAATTTTTCTAATTATCCTTTTACCTTTTATTTCCTTTCTTTCTTTTAGTCAAAACGCTGTTGGAACATTCTGGAAATACAACCATACAGATACAAATTACCAAGCTGCAAGTTCTTTCATTAGCAAAGAAATCAAAGCGACTGTCAATGATCAACAAGGCTATTCTTACTTTTATTACGCGCCTTCGCATACCAACGACACCAGTATTTATCGTTTGGCTAAAGTTTCCAATCAAGGAATAAAATTGTGGGACATCAGCGTTTTACCGATGAGTCAAACAATGCGTTACGAAATGTTCACAAACCAATCGCAGCATTTTTTAATCAACGAAGCGAATAACTCAATTCTGTTAATTTCCACTTCAATTGACACCAACAACATTAGTTTGAACCAACCTGGAAACAGTCATTTTATCTTATTGCAACGCTATGATACTTTAGGGAATTTAGTGCAAGAAAAGAAAGAATACGTGCCCACTACCTATTCTACTTCGTTTGGAATCTCTTCTTACTCAATCAACCCCGTAAGCAATCAAATATATGTGAGTTTTGCCTTGCAAACAGGCGGCATTACCAACTATTATTTAAGAGGATTTGACACTAATTTCACAAGCATTTTCCAAAAGAACTTTCAATATGCCTCTTCCATTTTATTGACGAATTTAAGTTCGCCTTTAATTACTTCTTCTACGAATGACGTTGTTGTAGTTTTTGGAAGAACTGTTGGTCAAACACTTACAAAAAATATACTTCGTTCCTATTCAAAAACTACTGGTACATTGAATTTTAACGATTCAACAACTTTAAATTCAGGTGTTTATGCAAAGAAATTGAGCGTGATTAACAATAAGATTTATGTTGTAATCAACAACTTGTATAAAATCAATTTACAAGGACAATTACAAGGTGTTTCTACAGCCTATTTTGATGCGTATTTAGAAACAAATGAAGCGATCGGTTCTAAGTTTTACGGGTTCACTTTCAACACATTTACCAATCCAAATTTAGGGTATAAATTAACCGTAATCGATACGAATTTAACCACTTCTTCTTCCTATATTTTTCCATTTACGACACCGTTTAACCCGCACAAAACACTTTTGAAAAATGGATTTTTATACGTCCTAGGAAAAACTTACAATCCAACAACTTTCCGCAACACCTTAATTGTTTCGAAGCATTTATTGAATGGAACACTTAGTAAATACCATCAATTTATTGTTCATGATTCAGTCGCTAATTACAGCGGAGCCTATCCTTTGGTTGATTTTTCAATGGATAACGACAACAAAGCGCTCGTAACCTTTTCGAATTCTTTTTACACGTTTATTAATAATGTGCAATATGCAAAAACTAAAACAATCAGTTACAAAGCTTGTATCGATTGCGATTCTAAGCTAGTTGTTAAAACCTATTTTGACGCCAACAACAATTGCACATTTAATACCAACGAAGCAACGTTACCAAATCAATTGGTACATGTGCAACCAGCTGATGCTTATTTTTTCACAGGAAATAACGGAACATTAGATTATTTCTCAACAAACTCAAGCGATACAATTACGGTTATTTCATCGAATTTTGGAACTGCTTGCAATGGCAATTCGTATACATATGTTGCTTCACCATCAGTTGTCGACACGGTGAAATTTGGTTTCACGCCTCCATCTTCGATTGATTTGGCCGTAACAGGTGCTGCTGGGATCACGCGCCAAAACATGCAACAAAACATTTCCGTGACAGTTACCAATTTAGGCACTCCAGCAGCAAATTCAATCCTACAATTACAAGTTGATGCGGCTTATACTATTACTTCTACGACACCACCAGCGAGCAATATCAATGGTAATACCATCACGTGGAATTTAAGCAATTTTCCAACTTACCAATTACAACAATTTTATGTAAGTGCCTATTTACCAATTGCCATTCAAATTGGATACAATTATGAACATCTTGCAATAATTTCAACCGCAAACGATGGTAATTCAAGTAACGATACCCTTTCATTGAATGGCGTTGTCATCGGAAGTTACGATCCAAATCATAAAATTGTGGTTCCAGCAGGCATTGGTCCTGACCACTTAATTGCGAACAACCAACGCTTAACGTACACCGTTGAATTTCAGAATACTGGAACAGATACTGCCTTCAATATTTATGTGACAGATGCCATTTCATCCTTATTAGATTTAAGTACCTTGAGAATTTTAGGTTCTTCACACCCAATGACGTATTCGTTGAATAACCGTGAATTAACGTTCTTCTTCAACAACATTCAATTAGTAGACAGCACAACAAATGTTGCCGGAAGTACGGGGTTTTTCCAATATTCTATTTTGCCATTAGCAAATAAAATGGGCGAAACAATTGACAATACCGCATACATTTATTTCGACTATAATTTACCGATTATTACGAATACAACTTCAAACAAAATTGGTGGACCTTTGTCACTCGAAGAACCTATTAACCCATCGACTAAATTCGTTGTTTATCCGAACCCTTCACTTAATGGAAAAGGATATATAAATGTAAATTTGCAAAGTACACAACGATTAGAAATCGTATTAAAAAACAGTTTTGGTGCAACCGTTGCAGCACGCGATTTTAGTCCTACAGCAATTGGCTTGCATGCAATTCCTTTCGCTTTCGAAGGACTTTCAAACGGCTTATATTTTATTCAACTAACACAAGAAAACAAGCAAATGATTGAGAAATTGGTGGTTGTGGAATGATTTAGTAATTAAACAATTAAATAATGAAAACTAAATCGTTATTCTGTTGAGATCTCCACTCAAAACTTTCAACTCAAAACTCAAAACTTTAAAAGACGTTAGGATTTAAGGATATTAAAACTTTAAGACTAGATTTTTATAGTGTTGCAATCTAAACTAATGCCTAACTACTAAATACTAATGCCTAACAGTTAATCGTTATCACATCCTTTAAACTCGTTGTATAGCGCGGTGAAAGTTTTTCCTGTTTCATTTTCCATACGCGTTTTGGGTCTTGTACCGCTAATTTTATCTTTTGTTGTCCAAAGCGTTGATTTAAGTCGTCCAGCGTTTGCATCAGCAAAATATGCTTCGGATTACTATTCTCAAAGAGCGACTGTTGCACTTGGTTTTCAGGTAAAATATCTAGCAAAATGACCCCTGCTTTTTTGTACTGAAAACCTTTTCGATAAATCCGTTCCAATGCTTGTTGCGCAAATTGTGCTAATTCAATGCTAGAATTGGTTGGATACGGCAACTTCGCCAATGTATTTTGCGCATATTGTGGTAAATCTTGTCGAAAACCATTGGTGTGTACAAAAACACAAATCGCTTTGCAACAACTTTTTTGCTTGCGCAACTTCTCTGCCGCTGTAACCGCAAAAGTGGCAACGCGCTCTTTCAATTGATCCAGCTCCGTTAATGTTTTTTCAAAGGAACGTGTTGTTGCAATGTTCTTCTTCACCTTCAAGGCTTCTAAATCCAAGGTCGGTTTACCTTCTAAATCTCGTTTGAGTCGGAGTCCAACAATCGACATGGATTTTTGCACCCATGCATCGCTGAGTTGCGTGAAATCAAGCGCTGTCTTCACCCCTTGTAAACGCAAACGCGCCGCATGTTTTCGGCCGATTCCCCAAATATCTTCTACGGCTAACCATTTCAACGCTTTTAGTCGTTTTTCTTCGGTATCGATGATGTACGTTCCTTTTGTTTCTTTAGGGTACTTCTTCGCAATGCGATTGGCTACTTTTGCCAAGGCTTTGGTAGGCGCAATTCCAACACTGATTGGAACACCCGTTCCTTTTGTTACCCGCTGAAGCATTTCATTTCCGTAAGCTTGTAAGTCGAAATAATCGAAACCTGATAACTTCAAAAATGCTTCGTCGATGCTATAAATTTCGATTTCTGGAGAAAATTCGCCGAGTAAAGTCATCACGCGGTGACTCAAATCCCCATACAAAGCGAAATTAGCAGAAAAAACGTATACTTTTTGTTGCTTAAACAACTTTTCGTATTCAAAGGCAGGCGCGCCCATTGGAATACCGAGTGCTTTTGCTTCGTTGCTGCGCGCGATGACACAGCCATCGTTATTGGACAGCACGACGATTGGTTTTCCGTTCAAATCTGGACGAAAAACACGCTCACACGAAGCATAAAAATTATTACAATCTATTAAAGCAAACATCTTATTTTGTTTTGGCAAAAGAAATCAATCAGGTCGTAAACAACTTACGT
>CANLIL010000070.1 GCA_947491305.1 Flavobacteriales bacterium
GTTTTTGGATCTTTTCCAACAACTTTAAATTTCAATAAATCACCTTCTTTACATGCATCTTCCATTTTTGCAATTTTTTCCCATGCAAATTCAGAAATGTGAATTAAACCATCTGTTCCAGGTAAAATCTCAACGAAACAACCGAAGTCTTTCACTGATTTTACTTTTCCTTCGTACTCAGCACCTTCTTCTACCATTGGAGGGAAAGCGATTTGACGAATACGACGCGTTGCTTCAGCCATGTCGTCACCATTGTTTGACATGATTTGAACACGACCTTCACCTGAAGCTAATTCTTCAATAGTGATGGTTGTATTCGTTTCTTTTTGCATTGCTTGAATGATTTTTCCACCAGGTCCGATGATCGCACCAATCATATCATTTGGCACATTGAATGCTTCAATTCTAGGAGTTTGTGGTTTGAAATTTGGATTCGGTTTCGCAATCGTTTCGATGATTTTATTTAAAATGTGTAAACGTCCACCTTTCGCTTGCTCCAATGCTTGGATCAATACTTCGTATGGTAAACCATCCACTTTAATATCCATCTGACATGCTGTGATTCCTTTTGCAGTACCCGTAACTTTAAAGTCCATATCACCTAAATGATCTTCATCACCTAAGATATCCGATAAAACAGCAAATTTACCATCATCTGCAACTAATCCCATTGCGATACCAGAAACTGGAGATGTGATTTGAATTCCACCATCCATTAATGCTAAAGTACCCGCACAAACTGTTGCCATTGAAGAGGAACCATTTGATTCTAAAATATCTGAAACCAAACGAATTGTATAGGCATTATCAGCAGGTAAAACTGGTTTCAATGCTCTTAATGCTAAATTTCCGTGACCAATTTCTCTTCGAGAAGTTCCACGCAATGGTTTTGCTTCACCTGTTGAGAATGGAGGGAAATTATAGTGTAATAAGAATTTCTCAGTACCGTGGAAAGTAACTCCATCGATCAACTGCTCATCCATTTTACCACCCAATGTTAACGTAGTTAATGATTGTGTTTCACCACGTGTAAATACAGCTGAACCGTGAACCATTGGTAAGTAATCAACTTCAGCCCAAATTGGTCTGATTTCGTCGAATTTACGTCCATCCAAACGTTTGTTTTCGTGTAACATTACCCAACGAACAGCTTTTTTCTTCACTTCTGAGAAGTATGTAGAAATAAATCCGCCAACTGATGCTAACTCTTCTTCTGAATAAGCTGCTTTCACTTCCGCTTTAATTGCGTCAAACAATTCAGTTCTTTTCGCTTTATTTGCCAAGCCCATGCGTGCAACATCTTTACATTTGTCCATTGCCAATTCATACACTTTCGCTTTTACGTCAGCATCATGTGTTTCGTGGCTATAAACTCTTTTAGGATTCGCAGCAGGAATTTCAGCAGCTAAGTCTAATTGGAATTGGCATTGTTCGATAATTGCAGCATGTGCTAATTTAATCGCTTCCACCATTTCTAATTCAGAGATTTCTTTGAATTCTCCTTCGATCATGTTGACATCTTTCATTGTTCCAGCAACCATCATATCGATGTCACCTTCTGCAATTTGAGCCATTGTTGGGTTCAAAATCCATTCACCATTCACACGACCTACGCGTACTTCCGACATTGGACCATTGAAAGGAATATCAGACACTGCAATTGCAGCAGAAGCCGCTAAACCACATAATGTATCTGGATTGTTTACACCATCGTACGATAACAATTGAATCATTAACTGTACTTCAGCGTGGTAATCATCTGGGAAAAGCGGACGTAAAGCACGATCCACTAAACGCATGATTAAAATTTCATTTTCAGAAGGACGCGCTTCTCTACGGAAGAATCCACCTGGAAAACGACCAGCTGCTGAATACTTTTCACGGTAATCAACTGTTAACGGAAGGAAATCAACTCCTTCTTTTGCTTCGGGAGCAGCTACAACTGTTGCTAACAACATTGTGTCTCCCATTCTTACTACAACAGACCCATCTGCCTGTTTTGCCAATTTTCCGGTTTCAATAGAAATTTCTTTCCCTCCGGTTACCATTGACTTTCTTGTTCCTATGTTCATATTTATTATTTGCTTATTAATTTTTTAACAAAAAAGGGACAGTCGATTGTATCGATTGTCCCCTCCATTAAAATTATTGTACTTGTAAGAATTAACGACGTAATCCTAATTCTTTAACCAAAGCACGGTATTTTTCAATATCTTTTCTTTTTAAGTAGTCTAGTAAACTTCTTCTTTTACCTACTAACAATTGTAATGAACGTTGCGTTCCGAAATCTTTACGATTTTTTTTCAAGTGTTCAGTTAAGTTGGAAATACGGAAAGTAAATAATGCAATTTGCCCTTCTGTAGAACCTGTGTTTGTTTCTGCTCCTCCGTGTTTAGCGAAGATTTCTTTTTTAATTTCTGAATTGATATACATGCCAATATTGTTAAAATGATTCTTATGTAGCCTAATCAACTTTTAATTAGACGGTGCAAATATAGGTAAAGATTTTTAATAAGCAAGTATTTATCGTAACTATTCAATGTTAATAGAATTACCAAGTCACCACAATGAGTTTGATGTTTTGGTCTGTTTTTACTATTTGACATATGTCCGTTCCAAAATAAGCATTCTTTTCCAGAACAATTTTACCTGCGATTTCAACACGTCCATTCACACAATAAACTAACCCTTTATTTAATTCAAATTGGTATTCTTCCTGGTTTTTCAACTCAATAATCGTTACTTTAGGAGAAATGGATGGTTTAAAAATAATGTTGAAATCTATTACTTTTCCTTGTCCAGTTGTATCGCTTTCACCATTAAATGTTGCTAATTCAAATGGCTTTAGTTGATATGCTCTATTTTGATCGTGTTGTAACGTTAGTATTCCTTCAAGTGGGAAAATTATACGTTGATATCCTGGGAATTTTGTAAAAACAGAAGCTTCAACTTCAATAATAGCACTACTGATTCGAAGGTCAAAATTCATTTCTTGCAAGGTAGCGTTTGCTGGTTGAATGAATAATTGAGTAGTTGAACCACCTGACCAATTAGAGACGATGGATTGTATGTGTTGGAGTTTCATAGTTGATCGGATAAAAGTTACAACATTGCAATATTGTAAAGAAAATTGTTCTTAGTAATAAAAACATAAACAAATTAACTTGGTGTTAAACTTTACAACATTACAATATTGTAAAGAAAAGTTCGCACATAAACAAATAAGCCTCACAATGTAAGGCTTATTTGTTTTCAATTTTTAAAAAACTTTAATGATTTTGCTAACGTTTCTTTTAATTCTGTTCGATCAACAATGTAATCTAAGAATCCATGTTCTAACACAAATTCAGAACGTTGGAATCCTTCTGGTAAATCTCTACCTATTGTTTCTTTTACAACTCGAGGTCCAGCAAACGCAATTAATGCTTCAGGTTCAGCGATATTTAAATCACCCAACATAGCAAAAGAAGCAGTTACACCACCCGTAGTTGGATCTGTTAAAAACGAAATGTAAGGCAATTTATGCTCAGCTAATTGACCTAATTTTCCAGAAACTTTTGCCATTTGCATTAAAGAGAATCCAGCTTCCATCATTCGTGCTCCACCCGATTTAGAAATAATCATGAATGGTGCTTTGATTTTGATAGCTTCGTCGATTGCACGTGCAATTTTTTCACCCATAACAGAACCTAATGAACCACCAATGAATGAAAAATCCATTGCTGCAACCACTAAATCCAAGCCATCAACTTTACCTTTTGCCGTTCGAATCGCATCAACTAAACCAGTACTTTTTTGCGTTGCTTTAACTCGACTTACATAATCTTTTGTATCCGTAAATTTCAATGGATCGCCTGATGTTAATTTCGCATCCAACTCAGTGAATTTTCCTCCGTCAAAAAGAATGTTGAAATATTCTTCAGAGCCAATTCGTTCGTGGTGCGAACAACGGTCACAAACGTAACTGTTTTTCGCTAAATCATCCGCAGTAAATAAAGTTTTACACTTTGTACATTTCGACCAAAGTCCTTCAGGTGTTTCTTTTTTTTCTTTTGTAGAAGTTGTAATTCCTTCTTTATGTCTTTTAAACCAACTCATTTTATTTCAATTTGAATTCTTAAGTAAATTATAATGTATTGATATTATTTAAATCCTCAAACGATTTTTCTAAACGATTAATTAATGTTAATTCACTTTCACGCAACCATTTACGAGGATCGTAGTATTTTTTATTCGGTAAATCAGCACCTTCCGGATTTCCAATTTGTGACTTTAAATAATCAAGGTGTTTCACCATGTAATCTCTCGAACCTTCCGTAAATGCGAACTGCATGTCTGTATCGATGTTCATTTTCACAACACCATACGTAATTGATTCTCTGATTTCTTCTAAAGTAGAACCTGAACCTCCGTGGAATACAAAATCAACAGGATTGAAACCCGTGTTGAATTTCTCCTGAACGAATGCTTGTGAATTTTTCAGAATAATTGGCGTTAATTTCACATTTCCAGGTTTGTAGACACCATGAACATTTCCAAAAGATGCTGCAATAGTAAATCGATTAGAAACTTTCATTAATTCTTCATATGCATATGCAACTTCATGCGGTTGTGTATATAATTTAGAACTGTCAACATCTGAATTATCTACACCATCCTCTTCTCCACCTGTAATTCCTAATTCAATTTCCAATGTCATGTCCATTTTAGCCATACGCGCTAAATAGTGTTTACACAATTCAATGTTCTCTTCGATAGGCTCTTCAGACAAATCAATCATGTGAGAACTGAACAATGGTTTTCCAGTTTTAGCAAAATGAGCTTCACTTGCTTCCAATAAACCATCAATCCAAGGTAATAATTTCTTAGCACAATGATCTGTGTGTAATATGACAGTTGCTCCGTATAATTCAGCCAATTGATGCACATGCAATGCTCCCGCAATTCCACCTGCAATAGCTGCTTTTTCGTTGTCATTTTTCAAACCTTTACCTGCAAGACTTAGGCAGCCACCATTTGAAAGTTGCACAATTACTGGAGCATTCACTTTTACAGCTGTTTCCATAACAGCATTAATAATATTGGAATTTGTAACATTAACAGCAGGCAATGCAAACCCTTTTTCTTTTGCTAAATGAAAGATTTTTTGAACTGCATCTCCTGAAGCTACTCCTGGTAAGATTCCGTGACTCATTGAACTACTATTATTAAATTAGAATGCAAAAGTAATACATTTAACTCAAATTTATTAAAAAAACGGCTTTAAAATATCCATAATAATGAAAGTTGAAAGTCAAATCGTTTAGAAAAAACAGCTAAAAAAATTAATAATAACTTATGAAATTTCAATTCAGCTTGTACGAAAGATTTTGATTATTTTTGTCTAACAATTGATTTCCATAAAAATAAAATTCCTTTCATGAGTTATTTGGACGAGTTAAACAGCAGTCAACGCGAAGCAGTAGAAGCAATTCATGGACCAACAATGGTAATTGCAGGTGCTGGATCGGGAAAAACACGGGTTCTCACCTATCGAATTGCCTTTATGCTTGAGCAAGGAATCGATCCGTTTAACATTATGTCGCTTACGTTTACCAACAAAGCAGCAAAAGAAATGTCGGAACGAATTGGAAAAATTGTTGGAACAACCGATGGTAAAAACATCACAATGGGAACTTTTCACTCAGTATTTTCTCGCATTTTACGTTACAATGCTGATCGAATTGGTTACCCTTCTAATTTCACTATTTACGACACGCAAGATTCTAAAAGCTTGTTAAAAGATATTGTGAAAGAATTGAATTTGGACGATAAAGTGTATAAGCCTGGATTGGTTTTGGGTCGAATTTCTTCTGCAAAAAACAACTTAATTTCTCCTGATGCCTATGTTGCTAACGAAGAGATTATGAACGAGGACAAACAAGCGCGACGACCAGAAATAGCGCGTATCTACAAAACATATGCAACGCGTTGTTTCAAAGCTGGCGCAATGGATTTTGATGATCTTTTGTACCAAACAAATGTGTTATTAAGAGATTTCCCAGATGTATTGCATTATTACCAACAAAAATTCAAATACATTTTAGTAGATGAGTACCAGGATACGAATTACGCTCAATATTTAATTGTTAAAAAATTAGCTGCCATCTATGAAAATATTTGTGTCGTTGGCGATGATGCGCAAAGTATTTATTCATTTCGAGGCGCAAATATTCAAAACATATTAAATTTCAGAAAAGATTATCCTGACTTTATATTATTCAAATTAGAACAAAATTATAGAAGTACAAAACACATTGTAGAAGCAGCCAACAGTGTTATTGCTAAAAACCAAGATCAAATTAAAAAAAGCGTTTGGACAGACAATTCAGAAGGTTCTAAATTAGCCGTTGTTCGCACCTTGACTGATAATGAAGAAGGAAAAGTTATTACCAATAAAATATTTGATTTAAAACAAGGAACTGCTTCAAGTTACAACGATTTTGCCATTTTATACCGCACCAACAAACAATCCCGTTCTTTCGAGGAAGCCTTACGGAAAATCAATATTCCCTACAAAATTTACGGTGGATTGTCGTTTTACCAACGCAAGGAAATTAAAGATTTATTGGCTTATTTTCGTTTGACGACCAACCAACGCGATGAAGAAGCGTTGAAAAGAGTTATCAATTATCCTAGACGAGGAATTGGAAAAACATCGATTGAAAACATCATTATTGCTTCCAATCAATACGGCGTAAGCATGTGGGATGTCATCGCTAATTTTAATCAATATCCTGTTGCATTGAACACTGGGACAAAGACTAAATTATATGAATTTGTTACAATGATTCAAAGTTTCACTGCTCAATTATCAAAAATAAACGCCTATGATTTAGCCCAAACAATTGCTAAATCGTCTGGAATTTTAAAAGAATTGTATAGCGAAAAAGAAAAGGGTCCGGAAGAAGTTGAGCGCTACCAAAATATTGAAGAATTATTGGGTGGTATTAAAGAATTTACAATAAATCAAGGCGAAGATGATGATAAATCTTTAGCTGAGTTCATGATAGATGTCGCTTTATTAACGGATGCTGACGCGGACAAGGGCGATGAAAAAAATCACGTTACGTTGATGACAATTCACTCCAGTAAAGGCTTGGAATTTCCACATGTTTATTTAGTTGGATTGGAAGAGAATTTATTTCCTTCACAAATGGCCTTAAATTCACGTTCAGAATTAGAAGAAGAACGTCGCTTGTTTTATGTAGCTGTAACACGTGCCAAAGACACCTGTACCTTATCTTACGCAACATCTCGTTTTATTTGGGGGAATCTCGTTTCCTCAGAACCAAGTCGTTTCATCGAAGAAATTGACCCAAAACATTTAAATTTCGAAGCTCAGCAACGTGGAATGGGAAAATCGTTGTCTGGAAGAGCGAGTCAATTCGACCAACCATTTACCGGCGGTTTAAATAAAAGTGTTTCATCACCAGCAAGTTCGTTTAAATCATTGAGTCAACTAGATAATTCTAAAGTCAAAACAGGTGCTACATTGGATTTAAAAGTTGGATACAATGTACTACACGATCGCTTTGGTAAAGGAAAAGTCACGAAATTAGAAGGACAAGATGCCGATAAAAAAGCGACTATTTTCTTTCCACACCATGGCTCAAAAACAGTATTGTTACGTTTTGCCAATTTGACGATTGTTGATGTGGATTAAAAAGGTAAGTTATCAACATTTTTATGTTAATTAACGACTAAAAATACCTTTAAATTCATTTTTATTTATTTTCTTTGTAGATTGAAAATGTCAAATTTTAATATTTGGCGAAACTTTTTACAACAGAAACCCTATGAAAAGATTATTATTTAATACTTTTTTGTTCACTTTTTTTGCATTTTTTGCAAATAGCCAAGTATCGTTTACTTCCAATCCTGCATCTACAAATGGCGCTTTATCTATATGTCAAGGACAAACTGTAACCTATACAAATACTGGTAATACCAACCCTACCTATAACTGGACTTTCACAGGGGGTAATACTACATCAGCAACAACTGTTGGTCCACATGCAATTACCTATAATACTGTTGGAAATTACATTGCTAAATTAAAAATTGGGACTGATTC
>CANLIL010000071.1 GCA_947491305.1 Flavobacteriales bacterium
AAAAATTGTTAATAACTTTGGGAATGAGTCCTGTTCGGACCGCAAATAAAATTAAAAATACGTCCACTATGGCTGGTGGAAATAGAAAGCCTCAAGATGTATCAAATGTCTTGGGGTTTTTGCTTTTTTATTTAGTTGCTTAGTCATTTTTATTTTTTCGCTTAGGAGCTCTTTTTTTTGTCGTTATACCAATATCTTGCAATTTCCTTCCTAATACATCATCTTTTGCGAGCAATAGAAAATCATTTTCTAGTCCTAAAGTATTTAAAACCAATAAATAAGAACCAATACTAACAGTTGGTTTACCTTTTTCAATTGCTGTTAAAGTTGGCCTACTAATATTTGCTCGTTCTGCTATTTGTTCAGAACTAAATTTTCTTCTCAAGCGTGCAAGCCTTATGTTTTCGCCCATTTCGGTAAGAATCCTACTTGTTTTAGGAAGTATAACCATTTTCTTTTTTGCCATAATGCTAAATATATTTTACAAATATAGTATTTTTTGTAAAATATATTTAATGTTATGTATTTTTTTATTAAGAAAATAAAAGGAATATCCAATCGGGCTTTCAATACACAAAAATTAATAAAAAAGCCACGATGGCTGGTGGAAATAGAAAGCCCTAAGATGTATCAAATGTCTTGGGGTTTTTGCTTTTACTTTTTTTAATTTGTTAATCGAGACTACATTAAAACTTCAAAAAAAAAATACATTCCCCACATTTTTCGAGATTCATCGTTTAATTGGGTAAATTATTAAATTTCAATTTCTCTACAAGCTCATTAAAGTAATTAGGACTCCAAATTTCTAATGCGCTATCATCCTTTATAAATCTTACCACATCCTCTTTGATATTGTTAATAGAAACTGCTGCAATTTTATCTTTTAGTAGTTGCTTTATCTCATCTGGCGTAATTGATTGATTTTTCCAATCACCTGTATCGCTGGCTCTTTTTAGAAAATGTTCAACATCCAATGGAATTCCTTTTTTAATGTACCATTCCAAATCATACCAATCTCTTCCTTTTACGCGACCTTTCCATTTTCTGTAAAGTAATGCATGCATTTTTCCAGCAAATAAACTCGGACGAGTAAAGCATTTCACATAGAATGAGAATGGTCGGATTAACAACTTTTCTTCCGTTGAGAACTGCAAAGGTGGATTTCGATCTACTTCAATTTTAATCTTTAAGGTTTTATTGGATTTAACGCCTGTTTGTTTGATGAGGTCTTCCAAGACAATTTCTTTCCATATTGTTTCCGCCTTTAGAAAAGCAGATTCGATAGATGAGTCAATTGATTTTTCCTTTTCCTTAATGCTTACTTGAAGTCCAAGTGATTCGAATTCAATAAGTATTGCAGGAAAATAAGGTTCTAACGAAAAGTCAGTATTCGATTGGAGTAATGAAAAATCCAAATCTTCAGAAAAACGATCCAAACCATAAAAAATACGGAGCGCTGTACCACCATAAAAAGCAGCCTTCTCAAAGAAATCTGTTCGAGATAATCCTGCAAGTGCTACTTCTTGCATTATTTCACGCAAGGCAGAAAGAATCTCCTCCTCATTTTTAGGGTTATATTCCTTTATCCAATCTTTAATCATAATTCTTTAAGGGTATTTACTAGAAGTTTTAAACTGCTTCTTTTCGGTGCGTCAACTATCCAGGAATCAATTTTTTCTATATCTAACTTTTGTAATGCCGCTTCATCCATTCGTAAATCTTCTATTAAGAACGCTTTTGTTTGAACGATGCTTCTGAGGTTTATCTTTGGTGTTAATATGATTTTATCGCAAATTGCTTTTTCAGGCGACGCAATCAATGCAAATTGCTGCGGCACGAGCTCCACACGTTCTATTCCCAAAGCATAATATGGAAGTGGAAGATGCTTGTAGCTGAAACGACCAACTGGTGTCGTGTATTTCTTTGATGTTTTAACTGTAGCGGAACTTATTTCATACGTACGTTCAGGTATTAGCCCCCAATACGATAAGGCAGACTCAATAGATACATAACTCGGACCACACAAATGATTCGCAATTAAAAATGATTCAGGTTGAGGCAAGTCTATTTTGGGCCCTGTGATGTAAAGACCCTTTTTAACAGAAATGAGCTCGTCAGCTTTAATAAGTTCACTTATTTTATCATTTGGCCGACCGTAATCCTTGAGTACATCAAGAATCAAATGCCTTGTAATCGGTGCATTTGCATAGTCTATTATGAGCGTTCTAAAATCCATATTGTTAAAATATAGTGCAATAATCGGAATAATTCCGATTATCAACAAATAATTTGACATAAATTTTTCATCTTGACAATCTCTAAGTGGAATTTATTTGATTATAGGTCGAATAATTTTGATGAAATAGGTTAACTAGTTTAAGCAACTGAATTTACGCTTTTTTGAAAAACCAAATGCAGTTAAGAGAAGCGATAAAAGTCTGTTTGGATGAGAATACCCTAAGATAAATCAACTATCTTGGGGTTTTTGCTTTTTATGTTAATTTTTATTTATTTTTGTAATCTACACAACTAACTTTTGCAAATTATGAAATTAATAACTTCAATCTCAATCTTTTTATTACATTTTTCGTTACTAAGCCAAACAACTGTTTGGCAAAATAACTTTTCTACTCCCTCAACATGGGTTGTAAACAACAGCGGTCAAACAGGCGCTCAATTTGGATGGTCAATCGATGCAACAAGAGATGGCTGGTGGGCACCTTCAACGGCAATTGCTTCAACTTCCGGAGGGAATTATGCAGAATTAACAAATGGGAACCCAACATTGTCACCTGGAACACAAGCCTTAGATGTTACTTATACTATGACAACTGCTCTACCAATTAGTTTAGCAACCTCAGGCACGCAAGTTTCTTTAGAATTTTTACAATTTGGGGCTCGATTTAATGATTTGCAAGAAATTCAGATTTCTACCAATGGCACAACTTTTGTTCCTGTTGGAAACAACAATAATTTCCCTATATTATCAGCATCTGGAGGATCGGCTTATCCAAATCCATCTACAAAAATAATCAACTTAGCACCCTACTTAAATGGAGCTACTCAAGTTTGGATACGTTTTTCTTGGACAACAAATTACCCATCAGCAGCAACAAATCCAAATGTTTGGATAACTTATGGATGGTATATTGATGATGTTAAAATCAAAACAAATCCAAATTATGATTTGTCAATTCAAAACGAAAGCTGGGGATCAAATGGCTTAAAATATTATCAAATCCCTAAAGCTCAGGTTCAACCAATATCTTTTAATTCAAAAATCCTTAATGAAGGTCAACAAACAATGACGAATGTGTCATTACAAATTAATGTTAATGCTGGAAGTTATACTAATTCTTCTACATCTACATCTATTCCCTCATTATCATCTGATTCCCTTTGGGTTAACTATACACCTCCTAATAATGTAAATGCAACTTACACCATAAATAGAAGCATCAATTCACAACAAATTGATCAAAACCCAGCAAATAATCTATTTCAAACTATTACGATAGCTGTTAATGATAATATTTATGCTCGTGATAATGGAATAATTGCTGGTAGTACATCGAACGGAGCTAATGGATTTGAACTTGGAAATCTATACAAAATTTATCAAAATCAAACTATCGCAGGAATAAGAGTAAGAATCGCAAGTGGAACTGCAATTGGCACACCAATTTATGTTAGTTTATATAGCGTTGACCCAATTTCTGGAGATTTTGTAAATGTTAGCAATTCTAATACGTTATTAGTAACAGCATCAAATGTGAATTCATATTTAACTATACCTTTGATTTCCCCTTATTTAATGCAGGCAAATAATACATATTTAGCAGTTGTGGGCTCGTCTACTCAGGGTTTAAAAATATCAAATGCTGGGATTTCTGAAATATCGACTTCATATTTTACCGATTATTCAGGAAATTGGTTCTATGTTGCATCTACCCCAGTAGTGCAGATGTTAATGTGTAGTAATGTTGTAACAACTCAAGTAATTAATCAAATAGCATGTAATTCATATGTTTCTCAACTTGGACAAACGTATAGTCAATCAGGTACTTATACAGAAACCATTCCAAACTCAACTGGATGTGATAGCATAATTGTTACTATTAATTTGACAATTATTAATCCAATTTCAACAAATTTTAGTACTTCAATTTGTGCGGGAGGAACCTACAATTGGAATAATCAAGTTTACACCTTGCCAGGTACTTATTCTCAAACCTTTCAAGTTGCAAATGGGTGTGATAGTATAGTTACGTTAAATTTATCTGTTAATGTAAATAATCCAATTCAAATTCAACCAAATCCTGCCTTTGGAAATGCGCCATTAAATGTAGCATTTAACAACCAAACTTCTAATCTAACTAATTACAATTTTACTTGGTATTTTGGAGATGGTACTTCACAACAATCTAATTCACCTTTCTTAAGTCATATTTACACGCAAGATAGTTATGCAGATGTCACAGTTGTTGCTGAAAATATAACAACAGGCTGTGAGAGTTCAAACACCTTTAATGATATGATTTTTGTAATTGGTGGAATTGTTTGTACACATACTGCATCTATTAATCAAACTGGTCCATTAAGCACCTGTACTGGTGATTCAATTTTATTGAGTTGTAATACATCTCCAACTTTTACCTACCAATGGAATAGAAATGGAGTACCTGTTTTTGGGGCTACGAATAGTTCAATTTATGCATTTCAAAGTGGTAATTATACCGTAACAATTTATCAAAACAATTGCCCTGTCACATCATCTAGTATTTCTATAACAATCAATCCATTGCCTGCTACCCCAACTATAACTTCAACTGGTAGTATCTCGTCTTGTTCTGGAGGCACATTAACATTGTTTGCTCCTTCAGGATTCAACTCCTATAGTTGGAATACAGGAGCAACAAATCAGAACATTACAGTGTCACAATCAGGAAATTATTCTGTTTCTGTTACAAATTCAAATGGATGTACTAAAACATCAAATCCATTTTCAGTGAACGCATCATTTATGCAAACACCAAATATTTGTATTGTTGGAGTGGATTCTTTAACAAACAAAAATAGAGTTGTTTGGGAAAAGCCAATCTCATCAGGAATCGATTCATTTTATATTTATAAAGAGTCGAATGTTTCGAATATCTATTCAAAAATTGGCGCTACTAATTATAGTGATTTAGCAGTTTTTTTAGATCAAAATTCAAATCCAGCAATACAAGCATATCGATATAAGTTAGCGATTTTAGACACTTGTGGTACACTAACCAATCTAGGGGATTTCCACAAAACGATTCATTTGACCATCAACCAAGGTATCGGTGGCGCTTGGAATTTAATCTGGAGTCATTATGAAGGTATTAGCTTTGGAAGTTACAATATATATAGAGGTACATCACCAAATAATATGAGTTTACTTACAACTATTCAAAGTAATTTAAATTCATATACTGATTTAGCTGCACCAGCAGGAAGTGTGTATTATCAAATTGAAATTATTAATCCTACAAATTGCAACCCCAATAAGTCAGTGAATTATAGCTCGGCAAAATCTAATATTGTAAATAATGGTCAAAATTCAATAGAAGGTTTATCAAATGATAACATAACAATTTATCCAAATCCAACTTCTAATTTTATCACTGTAAACGTAACTGAAGGATTAATCAACCAAATGTATTCGATTTATGACTATTCTGGAAGAATTATCAAACAGGCTAACATTCAGAAAAGTACAGAACAAATTGATTTATCTGCCTTTTCAACTGGAATCTATTATTTCAAAATTGAAAACAAAAACATTCAGAAAATGCTTGTTAAACAATAAGAACGTTTCGGATTATTATTTAAAACCCTGAGATAGTATCTTGGGGTTTTTGCTTTTTTTATTATTCTAATAAGGTTTAAACTTTAAATGTAAAAAAAATGGAATTTCTATAACCCTTATCACATCAAGCTTAAACACTTATTTTGTGAATAACTGAAGGAAATTGTTGAGAGATGAAAAAATTAATTTGCAATTAATGAATTAATTTTATTGAGAAATTAAAGAAACAGTAATCAATGAACCCAAAAGAAATACCATTTACAATGAATGAGTTTGAACTAAACGTAACAAAAGTTTTTGAAGACATGAATAAAGTTTTCGAAAAACCAAGTTTAAAAAGTAAAAAAGCAATTATTAAATTAAAGCGAAACATTCAAGAATTATACAGCATTTTTTTAGCTAAAAAAGGTATTACAAGTTCCTATAGTCATTTTAATGTGAATCGTTTTTCAATTATTAATGATTCTGCAGATGAATGGCATACCTGGTATGCTATTTATTTAATTTCATTACCAATTGCAACTTTAAAAATTAAACTTGAAAACGATTACCAGCATGCAACTAACAAAAATAAGTTTGTTTCTGATATTGAATTTTACGTTATACGCTTCCTCTCTCCGCTTGAAGTTGAATATTTCAAATCCAAAATCGTTGAAATAAGCATTTGGGTTAACTCTAAAAAATTCCCTGAACATCAAAACATCAATAATGAAACCTACAGTTCTAATAAAACCATCGATTTTGTTAATTCACATTTTAATAAATTAGTAAACCACAAAATAATGAGTCAGGAAGATGTAGATTACTTAATTGCTTCAAATTTTGTTCCTGATTCAAAACTTAAACCTAAAAAATTTGAGCTAAAACTCGAAAAATCACATTTAAACTTTTTTGTTCACTCCTTTTTAAAAGAATACTTAACAACCCAAAAAAATATTTCCTTGAAAACTTCTACTTTTTTGATTAATAATTTTGAGATGTATAAAGAAGAAGCAAATGACTCAAAAAAGGAAGCGTCCAACAGGAAAAATTTTCGTTCTATTGAACCTAAAAAATATTTTTTAAAATAAAAATCATACGCTACATACGGGGCAATAGATTAGCTTTTTTTTCTTGTCTATTTTAGATGATTATTATTAAAATCATTTTTAACAATGGAACAAAAAAATTTATTTAACATCAACACCTCCGAGCTAAAACGCTTCATTACGGAGGTGTTAGAGGAAAAGCTAAAGCAGCTTTTGCCAGAAAAGAAAGAAACCCAAAGTGAGGTTTCTTTAATCAGTCGACATGAGGTCGCGAAACTATTCAAAGTGTCAACTACTACCATTGACAAGTGGAGAAGGTTCAACATCCTCCCTCCTATCGTAAAAATGGCTTCAAGGGTCTATTTCAAGCGACATGAAATCATGCAATTGATGCATTTGAGACAAAGACAGTGTGAAACCAACAATTTTGAGCTATGAGAGAAGGTAAAATGAAAATTTGTCAATGTGGATGTGGTCAAGAATTTATTACTAATAGGAATGACAAGAAATATAAGAATAAGGAGCATCAAGTGAGAGCAAACAATGATAGGCAGTATTACATTTCAAAAATGATGAGAGGTGTTACAACTATTCTTAAAAATAACTTCTTGATTCTTAGGAATTTTTTACTTGGAAAACAGAAACAAACTGTTTCAAAAGAATTTTTACGAGGAAAAGGCTTTAATTTTAATCATATAACAGAAATAGACAACGATAACGGTAAAACAGCATTTTTTGTTTATGACTTTAAACTTTCATTCAATAACGAATTAGTAACAATTGAAAACTGTAAACCATGGAAATAGGAGATTACATCATTTTACCGGTATCTGATAACATTCTAGAAATCAAGGCTGAAAATACAGCATTAAAAACAACTAACAGCAATCTTTTTGGGATTGCTGTTGGATGTATCGTAATTGGAACGATAGCTTATGGCATGTATTTGCATGCGAAGGAAAAAATAAAGGAAAAAGGTGTTGTATTGGTGAAGGTGAAAAAATAAATGATCTAAATGAAAACAAGGCAACAATGCTTTAGAATTGTGCAATTATTTGAATAATTAGAAAATAAATACAATTGAAAATTTAAACTAAAGTTATTAGAAAGCCATTAAATGTATCAT
>CANLIL010000072.1 GCA_947491305.1 Flavobacteriales bacterium
AGTTACTAAAATTGTTTTTTTATCCATATTAAACTTTCAATCCTTTTACAACGCGATCTTTACGTTTCGTTTTTTGAAGTTTTCTCATTTTTACCAACAAATAAGTGTTTCCTGTAAATGATGAAATGTAAAACGTTTCTTCTCCATAGGTGATTTTCCCACCTTTATCAGCTGTCCATTCTGCTGACATGTAATATTTTCCGTTGGTTTGATTAGGGCGAACATTGAAAAACAAAACCTTCCCTGTTCCCATTTCAAATCGAATCCCAGTTTCTCCATTTGGTCCAAAATCTTCGAAGATACATTTGGTTTGAGCAGGAATAATAATACGATTTGAATTTTTATTCGAACTAGTCACCAAAGCACCATCACCACTTGTTTCTTGATTTTGAGACGATTTACTTTTCTCTAAAATAATGGTTGCTGATGTGTAAAACTGAACTTTTTTCAATTGTTTGTTGGTGTCCAAACTAAAATCTTCACGAACTTGGTTGGTATAAGGAACTTTCATTCCACAACTAACGGCAATTAAACCGATTACAAGAATTAAGGTATATTTCATACTATTTTTTTTTACAAATATAACCAATAAGATTCTTGATAAAGTTAAAATTTCTTTGATTTTTAAGTCTAGCGCATAACAATCTACTTACAGAAAAGATTAACTTTGCTTATCAAAAAATAAAACAATGGAAATTTTTATCGAAACGTTTACTTTTAATGGTTTTCAGGAAAATACGGTTGTTTTGTACGATTCCTTAAAAAATTGTGTCATTATCGATCCCGGATGTTACAATCGTGAAGAACAACAAGAACTTGTTTCGTTTATTTCAGAAAAACAACTTCAACCACTAGCGCTATTAAATACGCATGCGCACATCGATCATGTGTTAGGAAATGCGTTTGTAAAACGTACGTTCAATAGTGATTACTACTTGCATGAATTAGATCTTCCAACATTACATTCGGTTAGTAATTATGCGCATTTATATGGTTTTGAAGGCTATGAAGTTTCTCCAGAACCTACTTTTTTTCTTGAGAATCAACAAGTTTTGAAATTTGGAGAAATTGAATTAACTGTTTTGTTTGCGCCTGGACACGCGCCTGGACACGTAGTATTTTACAACGAAGCTAATAAATTTGTCATCAATGGAGATGTTTTATTTAATGGCAGTTTTGGTCGTGTAGATTTACCTGGTGGCGATATTGAAGTTTTAAAAGCAAGTATCTTCAACACCCTCTTTAAATTACCGGAAGATACAATTGTCTATTGTGGCCATGGACCAACAACAACGATTGGAAAAGAGAAAAAAACGAATTACATCTATAATTTTTAAACGTGATCATTGGAATAAATACACGTTTTTTATTAACTACCAAAATGGAAGGTTTTGGGTGGTACACGTTTGAAATTTCTAAGCGATTGGTAGCGCAACATCCTGAGCACCAATTTGTATTTTTCTTTGATCGTCCGTTTGATTCAAAATTTATTTTTGGAGAAAATGTTAAAGGTGTCATCGTCTCTCCTCCTGCTCGGCATCCAATTTTACATGCGATTTGGTATGAATTTTCTTTAAAGAAAGCCTTGAAAAAACATAAAGTTGATGTGTTGTTTTCTCCCGATGGTTATTTGTCCTTACGTTCAAAAATCCCACAAATTGCTGTTATTCACGACATCAACTTTGAACATTACCCAAAAGATCTGCCGTTTTTTTCACGTACTTATTTGCGTTATTTTTTTCCAAAATACGCGAAAAAAGCAGCAAAAATAATTACCGTTTCAAACTATTCAAAAGCGGATATTCAGCAAAAATATGGTATTGAAGCTTCTAAAATTACAGTTGCGTGGAATGGTGCATCTGAATTATTTAAACCCATTTCTGAAGAACTAAAAAGTGAAACAAAATTAAACTATAGCGGCGGTGAGTCTTATTTTATTTTTGTAGGAGCCATTCATCCTAGAAAAAATGTACAGCGCTTAATTGATGCATTTGTAACCTTTAAAAAAACAACTGGGTCTTCAACAAAATTGCTAATTGTAGGCGCTTCTTTGTGGCGTGACAGTGGTTTTAACTTGAATTTACCTGAAGCAATAAAAAGTGAAATTATTTTTACAGGACATTTACAATTAGAAGAATTGGCAAAATTAATGGGCAGTGCATTGGCATTAACCTATGTTCCTTATTTTGAAGGTTTTGGAATTCCGTTGCTCGAAGCAATGCAATGTGGCACACCTATTATTGCTGGAAATTTAACATCCTTACCTGAAGTTGCTGAAAATGCAGCGGTGTATTGTGATCCATTTCAAGTAGAGGATATCGCTGAAAAAATGATTGAACTAGAAAAATCTATAGCTTTACAAGAAAATTTAAGTGAAAACGGGCTTAAGAGAAGTGAATTGTTTAGCTGGGATATCGCTGCAATTAAAGTTTGGGATGAAATCTACCAATGTTTTAATTAATTTTAGTTGCTGAATTAAAATTATTTTTTAATTTGGCTTCATGAATATCACAAAACTAAATGACGATTCGTCTTGGTTGATTGATTTTACCGAGACCACTCTAATTATTGACCCATGGTTTACACCGTATCAAGTTGATTTTGCGCGGTGGTTCAGTATTCAATACCACGTAACGAAACAGCCAGCTGTAACAGAGCTTAAAAATCCTGATTACATTTTTATTTCCAATCCATTTACAGATCATTGTAACAAGGAAACATTGGTACAATTTGATCCTTCAATTCCAATTATTGGGAACAAAAAAGTGCTAAATAAAATTAAAAAATGGGGCCATTTTAAAGAACTTATGTTAATTGAAAACGCGCCAATACAAATTGAATTAATTAAGGGAAATAACCCTATTGACCTTGTTCACAATGCTTATTTTATTCAATGTGGAAATGAATCAATATTATATGCCCCGCATGGCTCAAAAGTAAAAGAAGTGCCAAAAGCAAACGTATTGATTACAACAACTTCACGTTATCAATTGCCTTTTTGGTTAGGCGGGAAAGTAAATTTAGGCTATTCTGCAGCAATTAAATTATTGCGAAAAACAAACTGTAAAATAGTTTTGGCTAGTCACGATGAACAAAAAATTGGCAAAGGATTAGTAGAATTTTTAGCCCGAAAAAAATATGTGAATCCGAAAAATGCGAATACAAAAATCAAATTTCTTGGTCAGGGAGAAACAATCACTATCTAAAACAAAAAGGCTGATTCAATGAATCAGCCTTTAAACTTATATTAAGATGAAGTTTTACGCTTCTGTAACTCTGTAGCTTTCTACGGAAGGACACGAACAAACTAAGTTGCGATCTCCAAAAGCATTGTCAACTCTTCTTACTGGAACCCAATATTTATTTTCTTTCAAATAAGCAACTGGATAAACAGCCTCTTGAGGCGTGTATGGATAATTCCAATTCATATTTATAATACAATCTGCAGTATGCGGTGCATTTTTCAATAAGTTGTTTTCTTTATCCGCGTGACCATTTTCAATTTCTGCAATTTCCTTACGAATTGTTTTCATAGCGATGATGAAACGATCTAATTCTTCTTTGTCTTCCGACTCCGTTGGTTCAATCATCAATGTTCCAGCTACTGGGAAAGAAACCGTCGGTGCGTGGAAACCATAATCGATTAATCGTTTTGCGATATCTGCAACTTCAACGTCTGAATTCTTTTTGATTTCACGGCAATCCAAAATTAATTCGTGTGCCACCGTTCCATTTTTTCCAGTATATAAAATATCGTAATCCTCTTTTAAAGAAGAAGCAATGTAATTGGCATTTAAAATAGCGATTTCAGTTGCTTCTCTTAATCCAATTGCACCCAACATTTTGATGTAGCCATATGAAATTAATAAAATCAAGGCGCTACCAAAAGGAGCTGCTGAAATTCCGTGAATGGAATGCTCACCACCCGTTTTTACCAATTTATGTCCTGGCAAAAATGGTGCTAAATGCGCAGCAACACCAATTGGTCCCATTCCTGGTCCACCACCTCCGTGAGGAATTGCAAACGTTTTATGTAAATTCAAGTGACAAACGTCTGCTCCAATGTTTCCTGGATTTGTTAAGCCAACTTGTGCATTCATATTGGCTCCATCCATGTACACTTGTCCGCCATTGTCGTGAATGATTTTAGTAATTTCTTGGATTCCTTCTTCGTACACACCATGTGTTGATGGATAAGTCACCATTAAACCTGCTAATGTATCTTTCAATTCAGTTGCAACTGCAGTTAATTCTTCGATGTTAATGTTTCCGTTTTCATCGCACCCAGTAACAACAACTTCAAATCCTGCCATAACAGCAGAAGCTGGATTCGTTCCGTGCGCTGATGAAGGAATGATCATTATTTTACGTTGGAAATCTCCACGTGATTCATGGTATGCTTTGATAACCATCAATCCAGCGTATTCTCCTTGTGCGCCAGAATTTGGTTGCAACGACATTGCTGCGAAACCAGTACACGCACACAAATCTTTTTCCAATTCTTCTAACATTTCATAATAACCAGCAGCTTGTGCCATTGGTGCAAATGGATGTAAATTGGCAAATTGAGGATTCGTGATTGGCATCAATTCTGATGCTGCATTTAATTTCATTGTACAAGAACCCAAAGGAATCATACTGTGAACCAATGAAATATCTTTATTCTCTAAACGCTTTAAATAGCGCATCATTTTAGATTCTGAATGGTACGAATTGAACGTTGCATGTGTAAATACTGCATCTGTTCTCAACAATTGACTTGCAACCGCTGCTTCCGAATCATGTGTACATGTGATTTTTGATTTTCCAGCTACTTCTGCAAAAACAGCTAAAATTGTTGCTACATCTGCAACAGTATGTGGTTCACCAAAACTAATACTAACTTGATTTTCTACTGAATAGTTAAAGTTCAATTGGTGTGCTTCAGCGATTTTACGAATTGCAGCTGAGCCAGTTGTTTTTACTGTAATTGTATCAAAAAATGATTTATTTGAAAGTTCAAATCCAAGAGCATTCAATCCTTTTGCAGTTTTTGTAGCTAACGAATGAACATGCATAGCAATATCACGCATTCCTACAGGACCGTGATAAACAGCGTACATACTTGCCATTACAGACAACAATGCTTGCGCCGTACAAATATTTGATGTTGCTTTATCGCGTTTGATGTGTTGCTCACGTGTTTGCAAAGCCATTCTTAAAGCCGTATTTCCATCTGCGTCTTTTGAAACACCGATTATACGACCAGGAATGGTTCTTTTGTATTCGTCTTTCACTGCGAAAAATGCAGCGTGAGGTCCACCAAATCCCATTGGAACACCAAATCGTTGAGAAGAACCGAACACACAGTCAGCACCCATCGAACCTGGTGATTTCAAAATCACTAATGATAAAATATCAGCTCCAACTGCCACTTGTACATCCGCAGCTTTTGCTTTAGCAATGAACGTTTCAATGTTCGTGATTTCACCATTTGCTGCAGGATATTGAACAATTGCACCGAAGAATGTCGCATCAAATTCAAACGTATCTGGGTTGCCAATTACTAATTCTATTCCTAAATTAATGGCACGTCCGTGAACAACATCAATCGTTTGAGGAAAGGCATTTTCAGCAATAAAGAATTTATTTTTACCTTCTTTCACCGCTGCTCTTGACCGTGAATTAAAGAACATGATCATTGCTTCAGCAGCTGCTGTTCCTTCGTCTAACAAAGAACCGTTTGCAATTTCTAAGCCAGTCAAATCAATAACCATTGTTTGAAAATTCAACAACGCTTCTAAACGACCTTGCGAAATTTCCGCTTGATACGGCGTGTAAGCAGTGTACCATCCTGGATTTTCCAAAACGTTACGTAAAATAACAGAAGGGACGATTGTTTCACTGTATCCTAAACCGATAAAAGATTTAAAAACTTGGTTTTTATTTCCAATTGCGGTGATGTGATTCAAGTATTCTTGCTCACTCATTGCAGCAGAAACGTTCAACTCCGCGCCAAGGCGAATATGAGCAGGGATGGTTTTGTTAATTAAATCAGCAACAGAATTTTCACCGATTTTTGCCAACATCGCAGTTTTTTCAGCTGCATTTGGTCCAATGTGTCTATTAGAAAAAGCGCTCATACCTATATATTTGAATTTGAGAATGCAAATATACGTTTGTTGTATAAAATAACAGGTAGTTTTTTTTGAAAAACAATTAAATTTTATGAACTAAAAGTGAATAATAAAAAGGCTGCCAAATATGACAGCCTTGAAATTATAATTTCACAAATTGTTTTGTGACTTCTTGGTTGATTGTTTGAATGTTTATCAAGTAAAGACCGTGTTCTAAATTTGAAAAATCTAAATTAATTTTAAATTTAGTACCTGTAGGATTTAGTTCAAATTCTTTTCCAGATACATCATAAATTTTCAATCCAATGATTTCATCTTTACTTTCAATTGTCGTTCTGTTCCCAGAAGGGTTTGGGAAGAGGATAACATCGTTTTTACTACTCAAATTCTCGTCGTCAATTCCCTCCTCATCCTGTTTCAAAGGACCATTTGAGCGTTCATAATACTTATTGCTGTTGCATAAAGCTGCGATTTCAGAATTTGTAGGGAAAATATCTTTTTCTTTTTCGCAATTACAAATAATAGTACTGTCAATCATAATAACTGTTTCTGGATTGATTATAGCCTCTGGATTGATGGTTATTTCTCTTCCTGCTATCAATTGAAGTGTTGATGAATTAGGTAACGTGAAAGTTTTATTTACTTCTATAGTTCCCGTACTTTCTAAAACATAATTTTTATTTGCTTCAAATACAACATTCTCATCTAGCACCAAGCTATTTAATACCCGAATTGAAGTTTTTACTGTTTCATTTTTTAATGTTAAGTTTTTGAAGGTGTTTATATTTTCCTGATTATTTAATGAAAGATCATCAAAATTTAATTTTATTTCTTTCAAAATAGTATCATAATTTGGTGTATAAAAACTGTTTTTTGTAGTAACATTCCCAGGAAACGTTAATATATGAACTACTTCTTCGACCTTTG
>CANLIL010000073.1 GCA_947491305.1 Flavobacteriales bacterium
CAGTATTTCAAAACCTTGTGGGATTTTGATACCCATTTTTCGAAAACAAAGTTAGATACACTCGAAAAATTTCTTCCAACGCTTGAATTACAAGCAATTTATTTGAATAATACAGAAGACGAATGCGCAGCAACGGCAAATATCGTTTTTAGACCATCATGGGATCCTGAATATGGATTATGTATTGTACTTAACTTAGCGACTGAGGCAATAAGTCTTTATGAAGACTAACTAAAAATCAATTCAATAAATTAATAGTAAATTGAACTTAATTCAAGTAGAAGCTTCAATTGTTCATTTAAATCACGTTTGTAGGAAAGGAAACAGAGGAGATTAATATTTCAATTGAAGATGATGTTATGGTTTCTTAAAAATGAAGCATAAAAAAAAGGTGAGTAAAACTGTAGTTTACTCACCTTTTTGGCTGTTAACAACCTAAGAATGATTAGTCTTCTTTTCTGCTTAAAGCATAGATTACTAAACCAAATCCGATTTTATTGATTGCATCAGCAATATTGTATACGATATCCATTGCTTTGTGAGCATCAGCAGCATTAGCTACTAACTTCATACCGAACAATCCACCTGGAGTTCCTAAAATGTATCCTAATGGGTAAATAGCCCATCCAACTAATACGAACCAAGCCAATATTTTTGTTGCTTTTGCAACTTGTGGACCAGCAGATTGTGCCAATTTAGCAACTTCACCGAACCATACAAGGTAAGCAATGTAGAAGTAAGCCGCTCCTGAAAGAACACCCCACAATACACTTTGTGCTGGATCTAGAACTTCACCAACATAACCTGTGATTAACATTACCAAAGATGCGAAAATTAATTTCCACAATAAAGCAATCTTAGCACCTGCTTTTTTGGTGATTAAATAAAACTCAACACACATTAATGGAACTGTTAAGATCCAATCCACATAACGGAAAAATGTTGGTGATTCTCCAGTCTCAAGATTGTAACCTCTCATGTAGTAGTAGTGTACTGCTGCAATAAAAGTTATCAAACCTGATACCAATACTGATGTTCTCCATTTTGCTGAAGTGTTGTTCAACTCAAAGAAGAAAAAAACTGATGCGGCCATCATAGCCATTGTTCCGATAAAAAACGTAAACGCTACGTAATTATCACTTGCAATTGTTAAATGTTCCATAGTAATAGAAAATTAGTAGTACCTACTCTTAAGGATTTTCGGTTGCTCCCCGTTTTTTTGATTGGTGTCTGGTTTCCAATATGTTATTAAACATTTAAGTGCGTAAAAAGTTTAATTTCTAGTAAAAAAAGTTTAAAATATTTTGATTTTAATTATTTTTTATTTATGTAAAAGCTATGTATGACTAGGATGTGGGGCAAACTGATGCATGAAATAAAAATGAAAATAATTGCTGTCCAATTGTAATTTTGAATCATAATTATTTCATTTTTAATAAGATAAAATAGAATTCCAAATAAAAAAAAGGAACCTAATGTGAAAGGAAGTGCCTTTAAAACGAATTGCTTATTCGTGATTGCTAAACCTTTTTTTATGTGACCCCAACTATTTAAACTATGCTGACCTATAAAGTAAAGTCCAAAAGCAGTTAATAAGGGAAGTTGAATTGCGCAAATTAATAGTATCAAACTTAAAAACATCCTAAAATTTCTGGTAACTTTTACTAGCATTAACAAACCAAAAATTAAAACGACACTAAAAAAGGGCGCGAAATCGATCAAAACAGCTGGTAAATCAATTCCCAAATGAGTAATAATTTTTCTTGATTCACTAAAATGGCTACTTAAAATGAGCAATAATAAAGCACTGCCCCAAATCCAACTTGTTGCTACTTTGTTTTTAGAAATCCCCCAATGAAAAAGATCACTTTCTCCAAAGTGCCAACTCGAATAAAGCAAAAATAAAACTAAGGAAAGCTTGGGCGCAATCATCCAAAGAATAAATAATATAAATGCACTACTCAAATAACGAACTATAAATCCAAACGTTGGACGTGTATTTTTTTTATCTGAAGTTAACATATGATCAACCGCACCGTGAGGAATGCCAATCGCCAAAAGACCGCTAATTAGAAACAAGTTATTTGTCCATTCAAAAAAAGTTGGATTTACTTGTTGCGACAATAGTAAAGACAGTGCAATCACTAACAATAAAATGGGCATCCAATCTCTTTTTTTAGCCTTAAAAACATCCACAATAAATGCACTTAAAAAAGGCTTAATCGGTAGTGTACTAAACATCTTTAGTTCTTCTTTAAGCGTTGATTTTTCGTCTAAAAACCGAAAGACAGCGGAAGTTTCATTCTTCGAAAAAAGTTGCTGAAAAATCGGCTTCCCTAAATGGGGTTTGTCACTTAAAATTTTCAACAAAAGTCGATCGTAGCGCTTGAATCGATTAGTTGGTCTTGAAAAAACAGGAATTGTTTCAGCCAAAAGTGCTGCTGAGATTTGTTCGGCGTGGTGCATCATGTTTTTAAATGCATAACCCGTACTCGGTTTAATTGCACCCGAACGTGCTCCAATCATTACAACATTTGGATGTGATTCAGAAGTGATTGCGGAAGTTGACATCGGAATATTTCCACGTTCAACAGCTGTAATGGTATAATTCCCGAATCGATTTAAAATATAGTCATTTAATAAGATCGTTGCGTTTTCTTCGTTGATCGGTTGTGAACCAAAGCGGGTCAATTCAACGAGTAGATTGGTTTCATCGAAAGGCAAAACATAAAAAAACTGTGTTTCGTAAGCTTGTGCAACATTAAAATCCATTAAGTCAATCACTTCATGATCTGGATTTTGATTTTCGAGCGTTATGAAATAGCCAAAAAACGACTGTTGCAAGTGTGATTCGTGGGCTTGAGGCGGTAAAAAATCAGGCGGGCGACTATCAAAAACAACATGTGCATGATACCTTAGTTGATTTGTAGTAACAATAACACCATCGTCGGAAGTTTCAAGATGCGAAACGGTTTCATGGCTTCGAAAAATATCATAGTCTGAAATAATACGTTTCATCTCCGCATATAAGTCGGAACTTCTTACCATGTTATAGCTCAAAGATCGTTCCTCATCAAAATTTCCATTTTGTCTGCGAAAACGATTCCATTCCTTACTAATCAATGGCGCACAAAGAAGCGTTGATTTTTCATTATCGCTTATCCAAAAACAAAATGTCTTATCATTTATAGATTTTTCGTCCGGATCAATGATGCCTATTTTTTTATCAGTCAATAATCCGTTTTTCTCCATACTCATAAGCAAAAGCGTTGCCGATGTACCAGATCCAACAAAAATATAGTCTAATTTTTCAATAGAATAATCCGCAGACATGCAATAGTAGTTAGTAAGTATGAAAAATTGAACTTTTCAATTAATCCTAAAATTTAAACAGACTAATTTAATAAAAGTTCGATTAGTATTTCAAATTAAAAACTAAATATCGTAAAATTTATAAATTGATTGTAGGTTAAGTTTAAAAAAGAAAACGTTTGTTTCTTATATGATCTAGCAATGAAGTTCTATTAATGTAAGTGAAACGATTAAATAAACCCCCTTAAAAATAAAGGGGGATTTGATTTTGGTTGTAAAAGGGTAAAATTCCAAATGTCATTTTACCAAGTTTGTTAATGAGTGGTTGTTGAACTAAATTTCAAAACTATGTTGTGTAAAAATACAAGATAATAAAACGAGAAGCTAGTTCAAGTTAGTTCAAGTTAAGCACTCTGAAGATGAAGGATAAAAGCGCCAACTGAAATAAAAATTAGCGCTATAATTGTGTAAATAGTAATTTTTTCTTTAAAAAAGATGGCTGCAAAAACAATCGTTAACAAGGGATTTGACAAGAATAAGAGGCTTGAAATCATTGGATTGGTAACTTTTAACCCAAGAAAACTGAACAAAAGCGCTAAAAAAATCAGGAGCGCCATTACGATGACTTTACTAAAATTTAAGCTGATATCAGTTTTAATTTGTCTAAACGAATGTGATCTTAGAATTAAGAATAAAGCAGTAATAAAAACAGTCAATTCTTGATTTGAAATCAGTACCAAAGGAGGAACTTCAGACGCTAAATTTTTCCAGTGTATTAAGGATGACGTGCAAAAAAATAAGGTCATTAATAACAAATATAAATGCTGCCGGAAAGTAATTTTTACGTCACTTTGTTTGTTAAAAAAAATGTACATCAAATACCCAATTACAATCACCACCAATCCAACCAGTGAATTGAAAAAATCTATTTTCTCAAAAACAAACAAATAAATTGCAGTAAAAACAACACCGATTAAATTATAAATCCCCAACCATTGTAAAGGCGCATCCTTTAGTACGTTTAACATGCAAAACAAACCCAATACGCCAAAAATAGAACCTACTGTGATTTTTAAAAACGGTAACGTAAGCAATTCTTGGAAATCATAAAAACACATCACTAAAAAACAAGAAAGCACACTCGTAAAAAAAGCACGATAGCCAACTAAAAAAGGAATAGAAACTGTTTGTAGGTTCTTTTTCCAAAGCACATTATTCAGTGAAAAAAGAAGAATGGAGATGAAAACAAAAATCATGCAGGCAGAAAATTAATTAAGCCATTGGCATTGTTCAATTTTAACAAATCAATTTTACCTTTATTTAACTGAATTAATTTCTGTTCTGTTAGCTGTGTAATTTGATGTTCAAATTCAGTTAATTTTAATTGTTGAACAGCTTCAATAATGGTTTGATAAATGATGGAAATCTCAAGAACAGAAACGGTCTTTTCTAATTCTTTTTGAATCCAATTTAGAATAAAATCCTGATATTCAAGCAGTTGTTTTTTACTGGTTTTTTTCATACTTAAATACCATAACTTATAAGCAATAAAACGTATTTTTGGAAATACATGAATGGCCTCATCTGACACATCCACCCTACCTTTGTCGTATAAACGCGCCCCAATCTCCAACGCTTTTACATCTTTACTTAAATAATAATATCGAAACAAAACAGCATTGGCAAAAACAGCATCTTGTTCATACGATTCGGATTGTTTATTGGCTGAATTCAAATACAATTCAAGACTTTCTGCATAACCTTCTATGCGATGATTCGGATCGTACAACGCTTCGATTAAAATAGTTCTAACAAATGGATTATCACCAAATTTCTTTATAAAAGAAGGAAATAAATTGGTGTTTTGAAAATTTAAAAAAGTCTTTAAACCATAAAACTCTTTCGTTTTATAGTTTTCATCTTCTAGGCTATTAAAGATTTCAATTAAAGGGTTAAATTTCTCTTTGTGAATTAAATTTTTTAACACAACATTGATGGAATGATTTAAAAACTCTGGTTCATTGAACAAATAATTAGAATTATAATAATTATAAAAACTATCCCAATTTTTAAAACCGCAAAACATGGCTAAAATTGTTAATGTGTTTTTATAGGGTTTTGTAACTTCATTTTGAAGTAAAAAAAAACGGTACAAAGTAGATTCTGAAAGATACCCAATCTTTTCGTCTGCAATTAACTGGCTTACAATTCTACAATCGTTTTTAGTTGAAATGTAAATTCCCGTTTTTGAATAAATTGCTTCAAGAAGGATCCGCTTGTTGTACATTCTTTTTTTTTATAAAAATAATCATTAAAAAAAAATGACGCGTTCATCAAAAAGTTCAAGTTAGTTCAAGTGTGAAATTTAATTTTTTTAGTCCCCAATGTAAAATGATCAAACATAAAAAGTAATAAGCTTTGGTTAATTGGAATGGTAAAGAAATTATTCTTATCTAAACAATTGATAATCAAAATTGTTATGTTTGTATATCAATTAAAAAACACCGTGTTATGACTAAAATAAATTCACTACTTTTTCTTTTAATTAGTAGCTTAAGCTTCGTTTCGTATAGTCAAAACAATTCCCTCTTTGGTTTGCTTAGAACTTCAAATCCAGCGGCTATTCATTTAGGTAACTTAGATCTAACTACAGGAACGTTCAATCAAATAAGTCCAAATAGTATTGCAACTAGTTTCAATATAACAGGTGCTGCACTTGATCCAATTGCAGGTTCCTATTTTTTTCTTGGCGCTAACGGAATGTTTTCTGTCAAATTAGATTCTGGAACGGTACTTTCTCAAATCCCCCTATCAAACCCTATCGCTCCAAGCTTTTTTGACAATTTTCGTTTCAACACAAGCAACTCTACCTTGTATGGCCTAGCAAGAAGATATATTCAAGGCGGCGGACCTGGGCAAGGTTATGGCGAATTGTTTTTAGCTACTGCCAACCCAAGCACTGGAGTTATTACTCAAATATCACCGCAATCAGTTGGTGAATCGTATGCGTTACAAGGGAATGCAATAGATCCGCATTTGATGGTATATTATTATTCTATTGCTTCTAAATTTGTTGGATTGGATATGTATACTGGATTAGTCTATTCTACCCCAAACATTAGTTTCCCGCAAGGAGGATTCTCTTTTGATAATTTCACCTACAATTGTGCTGACACGACTATTTACGGATTGATTCGTAAGAACACAACAGCACCAGTTACAGCTTCGGTTTATTTAGGGAAAATAAATCCACAAACGGGTGTTGTAACGCAATTATCACAACAACCAATACCTTATAATTCATTTTCAATAAATGGAAGTTCAACAATTGATCCTTCAACAGGTACTTATTATTATGTTAGTGTTTTGCCACAAGGAGGGAATGCTGTTATTGGAGTATCTATTCTTACGGGAAG
>CANLIL010000074.1 GCA_947491305.1 Flavobacteriales bacterium
CGATCCCAAAATTCCATAAAGCGTTTTTGACCTTCCGTTAGTTCGGTTGAATCAAAACTCCATGCTTCAATCTCTTTGATGTCTGCTAAATTTTTAAAAACTTGTTCAGAAGAAAGCAAGTAACGATCGATTTCATCAAAATCGTTGAGCAAGGTATTTCCCCAAGCTATAAATTCATCAAAGGATGCATCTTTAGGATCTACTAATTTTTCCAATTGAATGGAAAAAAGTCGAATCAAAGCACGTGTTTTATCTATGACTGTAACAGGCGATAAACTTTTTACCCATTGATCGATGGTGATCATTTCAGGCGCTAAAAGTGGTTTTTGTGCGCGATTAAACAACGAACGCGCAATGTATTTTTTGGCACGTTCTGAGGGAAGAATGAGCGTTAAATGTTTTAAGTCTAAGTTGTTTTCCTCAATGTAAAGAGCGATTTCATCAGTAAAGTACATGTGGGTTATTTTTTAGTTAAAAAGCCCCAATAAGTGGAACGATTTAAAGTATGAGTAGCAATTGTTGGGTATGCTTGTTGAAACGAAGCTGGGAACTTAATGGTTTTCTTTTTCCCCCAAATGGTTTTGTAGGCATGCGATTTTTCATCGCTTGTTTCAATAAAATCAATCGTTTGTTTGGTGTGCGTTTTCCAAAATTGATAGCGCACAACTTTACCATTTAATTGATTCCATTTGATGCGTTCTGAAATCAACCAATTGCGCCACAAGCCATCGAGGTCGTTACGTATTTCAATTGGATTAAAATTATTAATCACCGCATTGCGTATGCCATTATCTGCAAAATAAATGACGTGACTTTTTTTCAATTCATAGCGCTGTCCTGAATACAAAGTTGGAATGCGAATTAGCAGAAATGAACGCACTAATAAATCAACATAGCGTTCCACTGTTTCATTGTCAAGATCACATTTTTCGGCAATTTCATTGTAAGAGATTGCTTCGCCAACAGAAAACGCAATGGTTTGCAGCATGCGCATTAATTTCGCGCCTTTATTGATGCGGTCGGTTACACCTAAATTGGTGAAAATTACCGTTTGAATCATTTCCTTTAAGGTTGTTTCTGCAGTTGCTAAATCTTCAGTAACTGCCGGATAATTGCCAAAAACCAACCGTTGTTCAATCAATTGTTCTTCTACGGGTAGCGAATTGTGTTGCGCTAATTCATAGAAAGTGGGCGGCATGATTTTCATTTCTAATCCTTGCACTTGCAATACTTCACGCAACACTTCATCTATTGCTGGTTCAAACGAACAACATAATATCAGCGTTCTTTTGATTGAACCGGACAAAATATGCTCGATGATTTCTTGTAGCTTTTCGATGTATTGCGCTTCATGGATGATGGTGAATTTAGCCGTTGCAAAAAGTTCGTTTAATGAAGCCGCATCCACTTGTTGGAACAATGCTTTATCTTTTTTGTTGCCCGCATTAAATTCAATAGGTGTCTGTTGCAAAGAAGTTAAAGCTTCTAAAACCATCGTTCTTTTTCCAACTTTTCTCGGACCAATGAGTAACACGATTTTATTGGCAATACAGTTTTCTTTCAGTAAATTAATTTGTAAACGCTGCATGAAGTTTTCAATTTTCACTAAAAATAAGCAAAAAATCGAATCATTTAGTTGAATACTGCGAATTTATTATCGAATCCAAACAGAATTAAAAAATGCATTTGGGCGATTAGACGACATGAATTTATTGCCACCATAGGTTTTCACCAATACAAAATAACGGTCATTTTGAAAAATTCGCACCCAATTCAACCCTTCAGGATAAGTATCTGAAAGTCCTTGGAATTGTTCAACGCCATCATCGGAAGTTGTGTGTGTGTAATTGGTCAAATCTGGACTAGCAATGTAAATCGCAGCTTGTTCTTCTAAAGATGAGGTTCCGTCATTTGGAATTAATTCAACTGAATACGTATTGCCTTGTCCCATTTCGCGGTAAATCAATTGTAGGTGATTGTCGTATGTTTTTAACTCTGCTGGTTTACCTGGAAATGTTGCAACTAAACCGGTCGTGTCATTTTTGTAAGTGTAAGTTCGTTTACTTCTAACACTGCTTTTTTCTTTGATAGGTTTTTCAGAATGAGTTGCTTTTACGACCCTTAAATGAAATCCTTTTTTTCGCAATAAATTAATGATGCCATTTTCTCCTGCTAAATGTCCTGCTCCCACCGCACAAAAAACCATTTCTTTACGAATCAAAGAGTCTAAGGATTTGACCATGTTTTTGTTGCGTCGTACAATTATTTCCTCATATTTTCCAGGATAAATAGAAAGGTTTGCTTTCATAACGCGGTCCAATGCTTGAATGTCACCTTTTTCATAAAGTTCAATCATGCGTTCTTGTGTTAAGTTCAAGCTCATGCCTTTTTTGCTAGGAATGTTCCAGTTTTCCAACAAGTTCAATTGATCCTCTACTTTTTCTAAGGGGAAAAACTTTTTCTGTGCATTGTAGCAATATTCTAGAAAATACGCATCTAAAAATTGTGGCATTCCATCTTCGTTACCGTAAAATGTAGTACTTGCTTTTTTAGAACTGGTATAAGGCTTTCCTTTATTATCGAACGCTATTTTAACTTCATCTTTTCGGGTGTCCCAAGTTGAAAACAGCGAGAAAATATCTGTTTCTAATACGATTGTTTGTGCATTATTTAAAGCGAAATAGGTTGAATCTGTTAAATAAAATACGCGTTTATCATTGGAATGAATGCTTCCAAACAAATAACTTTTTGCTTTCATTCCATTCCCAGAAATCTCCCACAGCAATTCATTTTCTACCTGTCCTGTTTGTGCCACAAGTTGCGTAAAAAAGAACAAGCCTACCAACCACTTTAACATTGTCATCAATTTAGATAAAAGTACTATTTTTTATACGATTACAGGATTATTTGTTCAATTAATTGATCGCCAAATGCGTAAGGAATGTATGCAATGGAAGGAATTTCTTTGGTGATGAGGATTGGAGATTGTCGACCTAATGCTATTTTTCCATGCGTTTCACTGAGTCCCATAGCATAAGCGCCGTTTACTGTTAATGCGTTCAATGCTTCCTCAGGTGTCATTTTTAATTTAATGCAAGCCAAGGACCAAACCACACTCATATTACCTGTTGGTGTTGTTCCAGGATTGAAATCACTCGCCAGTGCAACAGGAATATTTGCGTTCATTAACGCGCGTGCATTTCCAAAAGGAATGGAAATAAAATGAGAACAACTTGGCAATAACGTTGCAATACACGAACTATTTTGAAGTGCTTGAATGTCTTCGTCAGAAATTTCTTCCAGGTGATCTACAGATAATGCGCCCAATTCAATTGCTTTTTGAATTCCGCCTAAGACAGAAAATTGGTTGACATGTACTTTTGGAGTTAAGCCATATTTTTTTCCAGCTACAAGAATTTGTTCCATTTCTTCCACAGAAAAATAATTGCGTTCACAAAAGACGTCGATAAAATCCGCTAAGTTTTCAGCCGCAATTTTTGGCAACATTTCTTGAATGATTATATCAATGTAACCAGCATGATTTTCTTTGAATTCTTTAGGGAATGCATGCGCGCCTAAAAATGTAGCTTTGATGGAGATACCTGCAGTTTCTTTTAAACGTTTAATTACCCGTAGCATTTTTAATTCGGATTCTACACTCAATCCATAGCCTGATTTAATTTCTAATGCGCCAGTTCCGTATGCGATTAACTGCCGCACTCGTTTTAGTGCATTTTCGTATAATTCATCTTCAGATAATGCAGCTAATTTTCGGGCTGAATTTAAGATGCCACCACCTTTTAAAGCAATATCTTCGTAGCTTAAACCTTTGATCCGGTCAACAAATTCTTCTTCTCGGCTTTTCGCAAAAACAGTGTGTGTGTGCGAATCACAAAATGCTGGGAGCACGAATTTCCCTGTTGCATCAATGATTTCTAAATCACGCCAATCTTCAATACCACCCCAATCTTCCATTGCTCCATAAGCCACAACTTGGTTGTCTTCCAATGCTAAGAACGCATTTTCAATCATCGGGAGCTCCTTCATTTGTTGGCCTTTTACCACCGAAGGGATTGATTCACCTACTTGAAGCAAGCCTTTGATATTTTTAATGAGCAATTTTTTCATATAATCAACCGATTTTTATATCTTCGAAAACAAATGTACAATCAATAGTTATGAAATCAATCACTCTCGTTTCTACTTTTTTATTTTATTTTATTTATTATTCACAATCCTTTACTGCTTTTGGAGATTCTATTTTAGATTTTCAGACATCTACCGTTCAATTTAACGTATCACTTCCGACAAATACAATAGACACTACTAATTTTGGTTTAGCATCTGTTTGTATTAATTTGAACCATTCGTATTTATCAGATTTAACTATCAAAATTAGTGCGCCTGATGGGACAGAAAAAATACTATTCACAAATTCAGGTGGAGGCGGGAATAATTTAGTAAACACTTGTTTCACTAGTAATTCAACAACTTTACTTGCTTCTTCATCCGCTCCGTTTTCCGGTAATTTTATTCCCATGAGTCAAATAGGTGCAGTAAATAATGGACAAAATCCAAATGGAATATGGAAAATAACAGTCTATGATGGTGCGGGGCAAGATGAAGGAAATGTTCTTAATTGCTCCCTTACGTTTGGGTCTTCACCTTTTACCTATTTTAAATTTAATTCTTCTAAATTGCCAATAGTTGTAATTAACACAAATGGCTTGCCTATTGGTAATGATATCAAAACCGTTGTTGATATGGGGATTATTTACAATGGTTCTGGTTCTAGAAATTATTTGGCAGATCCTTTCACAGAATATAATGGAAAAATTGGAATTGAATACCGTGGAAATTACTCTTTGTCCTTGCCCCAAAAACCATATTCTATTGAGTTAATTGATTCAATAGGCAATTCAATTGATTCAACCATATTGGGAATGCCAGCAGAAAGCGATTGGTTATTATTAGCCAATTACAATGATAAATCCTTTGCAAGAAATGTATTAGCAAATGATTTATTTCATGATTTAGGACATTACAGTGTTCGTTCGAAGCATGTTGATGTTGTTTTAGATGGAGAATATCAAGGAATTTATTTGTTAGCAGAAAAAATTAAACGGGATGTAAATCGTGTTGACATTTCAAAACTAGATACCAATGAACTTGTTGGGAATAACTTAACTGGCGGGTATATTTTTAAGGTTGATTATTGGGACAACACCAATTCTTGGCAATCTAATTATTCACCAATTGGTTTCCCTGGATTGGATGTTCATTTTGTTTATTACTATCCAAAACCTGAAACAATCGTATTAGATCAGCAAACATACATCCAAAATTTTATTAATGAATTTGAATCAGTGCTTTATTCACCAACATTTGACGATCCTAATTTCGGCTATAGAAAGTACATTTCAACAACTTCTTTCATTGATTATTTTATTGTAAATGAGTCTGCAAGAAATATTGATGGTTTCAAGAAAAGTCGCTTTTTTTCGAAGGATAAGGACAATTTTGATGGGTCAATTAAAAAATTAAAAGCGGGCCCTGTTTGGGATTTTGATTGGGCATTTAAAGATATTAATCCTGGATCAGATGATGGTTCGGGTTTTATATTCAACTATCCTGCATCAGATGTAAATTCACCAGGTTGGTACATTCGTTTATTACAAGATACTGTTTTTGCAAATGAATTAAGATGTCGCTACGAAGATTATAGACGTAATAAGTTGAGTTTACCTTATTTGTTTGCTAAAATTGACTCTATTTCAGCGGTGGTAAATGAAAGCCAAGAATGGCATTATTTAACTTGGGGGCATTTATCTAGCCCAACCGGAACACCAGAAGTGCAAGCGCCACCAGCTTCATATGCCGAAGAAGTTCAGCACTTAAAAGATTGGTTAACACGCAGAATCCAATGGTTAGACATAAACATGCCGGGCACATTAAGTGGCTGTAGTTTTAACAATTTGGCAGAACTTAGTGAAAAAAATTATACTATTTATCCTAATCCATTTGCTTCATTTATAGCGATTGATTTAGAAGAAATGCCATCAGAAGCTGTGGAAATAAACTTACTTGATGCAACAGGAAGAATTATTCGACGCCAGCTTTTTACTCAAAATGGAGCGCAGCATTTTGATTTAACAGATCTAGGAGAGTTAACGACAGGAGTTTATTTTGTTGAATTAATTCTAGGTCATCACAAGTTTATACAGAAACTTGTGAAGTAGGCATCTTGAAGAAAAAACCAAAATCTATTTGAGATTAAAATAATATTAATAACTTTGCACCCGCTTATCCAATATCTATTGGAAGTCTAAATAAGCAAAATGCCTCGGTGGCGGAACTGGTAGACGCGCTGGATTCAAAATCCTGTTCTTTCGGGAGTGCCGGTTCGATTCCGGCCCGAGGTACAAAAGCTCTGATGAAAGTCAGGGCTTTTTTTAATTTTAAAACT
>CANLIL010000075.1 GCA_947491305.1 Flavobacteriales bacterium
CTTTTCGTTGTGATTTGAGACTTCATTACGACATTGTTTTCTTCATCCATCCACAATTTAGCGAGTACCATCTCATTTGTTGCTTCATTTGGAATAACATTCACTTCATGTGTTTTTACACCATTAATTACATCAAAACCACCGTAAACAGCCATGTATTTTGAAGGTTGCGCCAAAAACTCATACAATTCAGAAAAACCTTGTTTAGGCAATAAAACGATTCCTTTTGAAACAATTTTAAATTTATTTTTTTGCTTGAAATAAATTGTCGCTTTTGACGGTAAAATTCGAATCATCGGAATGGATGCTTTTACCTCAACTTGTACTTTATAATCTTTCACAGAAGCGTATTTGGCATTGATTTTTGTAATCGCTGACATGGCATTTTGTCCAACTAAGGAAAATGAACCAAGGAATAAAAGCGTAAGAAGGAATAGATTTCTCATGATAAAATGTCTTTTTTAGAAAACTTAATGCGTGCCACAACAACAAACACGACATTGTGCAGCACTAAAATAATGATTGATTGAATAATATCTTTCAGCGGAACAGGATTTTCAAAAAAGCTTCTCCAAGCCGCCATGTGCGTTGTGAATAAATACGGTTTAATTGTATCAAAAACAGTTACATCTAAACTTCCAATGATGGTAAACAATATTATTACGGACATCGTAGCTACAATTGGTCCGATTGAATTTTCAGTAAACGCTGATAAACAAATCGAAAGCGAAGAAACCGTTAACAACGATAAAAACGCAACACAGAAGCCTAAACCAAAGCGCCATAGCACATCAACATCTTTCAAAATCACCAATCCATCACTGTTTAATACAATTAAATCGCCTGTTCCAAAAATAAAGCGCGAAACAAACAATGCTAAAAATCCGAGCCAAACCACAATTAAAAAGGTATAAATTGCACCAGCTAAAAATTTAGACATCACCACTTGATTTCGTGAGATTGGTTTGGTCGCCAACATGCGAATTGTTCCCATTGCTGCTTCTCCAGAAATCAAATCACCTGTCACTAAAGCAACTAATAACGGCACATGTACAATCAACATTTGCAAAATAATGAATGCGATTAAATTGCCATTCAACACATGACCGTTAAAAGAAATGGAATTTTCAAATGTTGCAGTTACAAATGAAATGATCGATTTACCATCGAGTCTCATGGCGAAAATAATAATCAACACCAAGAGTGTCAATGCACCAAATCCTAAATAGCTTCTTGGTTTTGCTAGTATCTTTATTAATTCATTGTACGTATTTTTTAACAACATTATGCTTGAATTATTTTAATAAAGTAATCTTCTAATTTTCGTTTTGGCTCCATGGAGAAAACAGCAACATCGTTTAAAACTAAGTGTTTATTAAACAGTGCTATTTCATTTTTTTTCATCAATACTTCGATTTCTGTTGAACTAATAACCTCAGAATTTTTAGCATATGCTAACTGTGGGATACACCGCATGGCTTTTTCACTGTCATCAACAGTTACTTTTACAACAATTTCTTCAGCTTGCAATAAATCATTTACACTTCCTTCAACGATCGATTTTCCTTGATTGATAATCACCATTCTATTGGCAATCAATTCAATTTCAGACAGCTGATGCGAAGAAAGTAAAATGGTTTTATTTTGTTCGTTTTTCAAGCGTAAAATCAAATTTCGTACTTCAATAATTCCTTGTGGATCTAAACCTGTTGTTGGTTCGTCCAAAATAATCAATTCAGGTTTGTGCAGTAAGGTTTGTGCAATTCCCAAGCGTTGTTTCATTCCGTGTGAAAATCCACCAACTTTATGTTTTCCTCGAGTTGATAAACCAACAAATTCCAGCATTTCTTGAATTTCTTTTTTTGAGACATCTGCTCCAGAAATACGTGCAAAAATTTCTAAGTTCTTTTCCGCAGATAAATATTTGTAAAAATCTGGTTTTTCAATGATGCTTCCAATGTTTCGCAAGATTTCGTTTCGATGCGTTTGTAAAGATTTTCCAAACATTTCTATCGAACCTTTATCGGGTGTGATGAGCGACATCATGCAGCGAATTGTCGTGCTTTTACCAGCGCCATTTGGACCCAAAAACCCAAATACATCACCGCGTTGAACAGAGAAAGAAACATCTTTTACAGCTTCAAAACTTCCAAAGCTTTTCGCCAAATGTTTGACATCAATTATTGTTTCATTTTGCATACTTGTTTAACAACTTGAATTGAAAAAAGTTTAACGAATTAACTACAAAAAAAAGCGCCTTAATAAATCAAGACGCCTCTTTGGTTTAGTATAAATGATTCGGAAATACTATTCTGAATTGAGTACAATTTTAATGATTAATGCGGGGAGTGGTTTTTGAAGGAATCAGCTAGTAATTGGTAGAAAATGATTATTTACAATCAATTTACAGCACAAATATAATTAAAAAATAAATTGCAACAAAAAAAATATATTAATTTACTATTAATTTTATCACAATTACTTTTAAACTATTTAAAAAATCTTTACATTTGGTCAAACCTTTTACATGCGCAACAAAACCTTACTTATTCTAGTGATCCTTTTTTCAATTAGCACGTTCGCTCAAAACAATACTTTCTTCAGAAAATACAACCTTCCAGGAATGCAGGGTGCATTGCAAATTGTTCCAACAAGCGACGGTGGATTTGCTGCAACGGGTCAACACGAAAGCAGTTCTGTTGGAAGTGGGCATGGTGAATGTGATATTTACGTGTACCGTTTAGATGTTTGTGGAAATATTTTATGGTTTAAATTATATGGAACAAACGTACAAGAAGGCGGAAAAAGTATTTCGCAAACTGCAGATGGTGGGTTCATTGTTTCAGGATTAGCTGGTGGACAAGGTTTTAATCTAAAAATTGATCAAAACGGAACACTTCAATGGTATAAGCGGTACAATGTTTCCTGGATGATGTATGCAGAAGAAACACCAACCGGTGATATAGTTTGTTTGGGACAAAGCAGTAATGTGCTCTATTTAATGAAAACAACAAGTACTGGTAATTTAATCTGGAGCAAACAATTAAACGGAATGGGAGATATGGGTTTGTACTTAAAAAACCTCTCTAATGGCGATATCATATTAACCAGCTCAAAAGCAAGTTTTGGAACAGATGTCGTAGTTGGAAGATTTTCAAGTACTGGAAATCCTATTTGGATGAAGAAATATGGAGGAACGGGCTATTCTGATGCTGATCATACAGTTTGGTCTAACAAGGGTGTTGTTGATGAAGCAACAGGCACAATGTACATAACCTCACCAACGCTTGCAGGAGGTTTGGCTGGTGAAAATATTTTAGTTGCAAAAATTGATATTACAAATGGTAATGTGATTTGGGGCAAAGCATTTGGTGGAACAGGACGAGATCAATCGAGAGACATTGTTAAGCACCCAGGAGGTTTCGCTATTTTAGGTCAAACCAATTCATTCCCATCTTCTACCAATACAGCAACTGGCATAACACAAGCACTAAATGATTTAGATGTTCTTTTAGTTTCGTTTGATGCAAATGGCACCATTCAATGGTCGCGGAGTTACGGTGGTAATGAACGTGATAAAGGTGTTGGTCTGCGTTTCAACAACGACAATGGTTTTTCAATTTCTGCTTTTACAAGTTCAAGCTTCTTTGGAAATACAGATAGCAGCATGGACCCCTTATTTATTAAAACAGATAGTATTGGAAAAGTATCCTGTCAGATGTCGAGCCCAACTTTAACTTCAGTCACTTTAAGTTTGACTGGCGTAGCAGTTGGTTCAGTAACAACATTTAATGCTAGCACATCATCTCCCGCAATTGGCACGCTGAATTTCACGCCAAATGATAGTTATTTGTGTCAAGCTTGTACAACCGTTCCCGTTTTCACGCCAAGTGACACAACTGTTTGTGTTGGCGATACTGTATTTTTTAATAATACAACGAGTATTGGGTTAACGTGTTTTCAAGAATGGAATATCAATGGATCTAATTATAGTGGTAATACAAACCCATTTTACACATGGAACACGCCTGGAGATCAGCACGTGTATTTGTACTCAACTTGCGGCGCATCATCGGATACTTTTGACATTGTAATTCATGTTTACCAACCTCAAATCACAGCGCCACCAGCAGTTTGCATTGATAACGCTCCAATACAAGTGACAGCAAGTATTGCAGGCGGAATTTGGGCAGGATCAAGCATCACCAATACAGCAACTGGAATGTTCAATCCTTCCATTAGTTCTGGAATTCATCCAATTTCATATACAATACCGCAACTTTGCACCGTTTATGATACGATTATGGTGAATGTTTTACCGCCGGTAGATGCAGGACCTAATGTTACCCGCTGTGGAACCTATGATTCATTGATCGGAACACTTGCACAAGCTGGAATTTCTTATAGCTGGAACACCAACTCAAATTTGAACAATCAATTGATTGCGCAACCACAATTAACGGTCACAAATAGTAACAATACCAACTTGTTGTCTGCACTTTATATTGTAACAGCGACAAATACAACAACTCTTTGCGATGACAAAGACACACTTCAGATTTTCATCCATCCAATTCCGTTGGTAAATGCAGGACAAGATTTTGCGTTTTGTCAATTCGACCCAATCAGTTTGACGGCTGCAGGAGCTGTGTCCTACAATTGGTCGAATGCCGTTCCAGATGGACAAGATTTTTATCAAACGATTGACACCGTCAACTACAGCGTAATCGGAACCAATCAATATGGCTGTGTTGACACGGATACCATTCAAGTGAGCATGCATTATTTACCACCAATTTTTGCAGGAAACGACACGATTCTTTGCTTCAATTCCCCTTACTTATTGGATGGCGCTGGCGGCGTTAGTTATGTTTGGAACAATGGCGTTCAAAATTTAGCTACTTTCTTGCCGCCACTTGGGAACTCTTCGTATATCGTTACAGGAACCGATATTTTTGGTTGCGTGAACAAAGACACTGTCGTTTTAACCGTGTTCAACAACCCTACTCCAACGTTTACATTTTCCGTTGATTGCTATGCGCACTTGGTTTATTTTACGAATACAACAGCCTCTAGCAGTAGCTTGAATCCAACCGCCAGCCTAAGTTACAGCTGGGATTTTGGGGATGCTTCACCACTGGAAACAACAATGAGTCCAAATCACTTGTATTCTTCTGCTGCTGGATATTCCATAGAATTAACAGCAACTTCTTCTGAAGGAAATTGTACACAAGCAATTACACAAACAATTCCAGTTCCAACCATTCCGACAGTAGATTTTCAAACGTTATTATCGTGTGATTTAAAAGCAACATTTACAGGAAACATCAATCCTTCTTCTACGCCTATTTTAGTGAACAATTGGAGTTTTGGCGATTCGATCCATGCATTGAATGTAAACAATAGCATTGCACACACATTTGGTTCGCCCGGAATCTTCAATGTGGAATACGAAGTTACAACCGATGAAAACTGTGTGTACAAAATCACGTTACCCATTACATTAATCGCAAATGAGTTGCTGGACGATCAAATCATTCCAAATATTATTACTGCAAATGGCGACGGCATCAACGACACGTGGAATTTAGACCAACAAATTGACATTTGCTTAGAATATGAAGTCATTGTATTAAACCGTTGGGGAAATCTAGTCTATAAGACCTCTCAATTTGGCGACAATTTTAGTGGATTAAATATCAACGGTGAAGCGTTGGCAGAAGGTGTTTACTTCTATGTCATCGAAGCAGATTCACAAAAAAGAATTGGAAACATTACCATATCTAGAAATTAAAAATTATGAAAAAAATTAGCTTTATCTGTTTGTTATTGAGCTTGAATTTCAGCTTTGGACAAAAAACGAATTACACAATTTCTGCGGAAGCAAATGCATTGATGTGCCCATTTTTATCACCCAAACTAATGACAGCATTGGAGAATAAAGGAGCAAAAAACATGTTTAAAACAACTGATTTAAAATTGACTTTTTATTGTTTAGCGAATGAAAAAATCAGCACTGAAAAGATTTTAGAGTTGGTTGAAAACATTGGCTACGATCCGAAACAATTTAAAATCGAGACCAAAGAAGAAAACTAACTTCATTTGACTACACGTTATTTTTTTTGTAATCTTGCAAATAAAAAGCAAAAACCTCAATTTTTGCTGAAGAATTTAGCGTTTAACTTATGGAATCTGTAAGCCTTCAAAACGGAATAATTAGTGCTCGAATTGCACTTCTAGGAGCCGAATTAATTGAATTGAATAATTCAGCGAACGGCACTATTTTGTGGGAAAAAGACGACGCCATTTGGAACCGAACAGCGCCGAATTTGTTTCCAATCGTTGGACGTTTGTTGAACGATTCTTATACCTGGAAAGGCGAAGCACACACGATGCGGCAACATGGATTTGCCCGCGATCAAGAATTTGAAGTTACCCAGCAAACTGCAACTTC
>CANLIL010000076.1 GCA_947491305.1 Flavobacteriales bacterium
TAGTGCGAACCCAACAACCTTAGATACTTCGAATCCAGAAACAGAAATTACAAATACAACAACGGGAGCAGTTTCTTATGAATGGGACATGGGTGATAATGGTTTGTATAACTTCTTCCAGCCAGGATTGTATACTTATCCGATGTACACTTTGAATGAATTTTTAATCACATTGACCGCAACATCGGATAAAGGATGTGTGGACACTGCACAATATACCATCTTCTTTGACAACAGTTTAATTTTCTATGTTCCAAACACATTTACACCAGATGGAAACGAATACAACAATGTATTTAAACCAATTTTAACTTCACTAGTAGCTGAGTATCAAATGCAAATTTACAACCGATGGGGAGAATTAATTTTCGAATCATTTGACAAAGAAGTTGGTTGGGACGGAAGTTACAAGGGTGGAATTGTTCAAAATGGTGCGTATAATTGGGTTATCAAGATTAAAACGGATGGCACACAAACACATGTCAAACGAGGAAGTGTCAACTTATTGCGTTAAAATTTGCAGATAAATCAATAATCGATGCAGATTAAATAATAGTTGAATTAAAATCAAAAACAACTACTTACATTTGTTTCATAGTAGTAGTTTTAAGTAGTTTAACGAGAAACAATTATAAATTGTTATCGTTAGTTTTTGGTTTAGGTTAAACGAACTTGAGAGATTCATAAAAATCGTTCAAGTTCGTTTTTTTTTATCCTCCTTTTTTCTTTACAGAATAACCTTCTTTCACTAATAAATCAAAAATTTTATCTTTGAAATTTCCTTGAATTAATATTTCATTGTCTTTAACAGAACCACCAACTCCACATTTACTTTTAAGAAGTTTACCTAACTCTTTTAAATCTTCTTCTAACCCAGCAAATCCTTCAATTAATGTAACTTCTTTGCCTGCTCGTTGTTTACGATCAATAGAAACATATAATTTTTGTTGGTTTTTAGGAAGTGTGTCAGTTGTTTCTTCTTCTTCAAATTGAAATTGAAAATCTGGGTTGGTAGAATAAACAATGTTTAATTTTTCTTTTTTCTTAGCCATATTCGATCAATTATTATTTTTCGATTCTATCAAGTGTTACCTCAGTAGTAAATAAATAACGTTGCTCATCTATTTCATTAAATTGATAAACTAACTTACCATCCGATTTCATTGCCATTACCAATAAGCCAACACCACTCGTTCTAACATCTTTAACAAAAGTTGTTTCTAAGGTTTCAACATACGTTTTATTCAATTGTTGAGCGCTCATATTTGCAATAGAACTCAGGTATGTATCTAGTGTTGGCTGAACTTTTTGAGTAATTAGATTTCCAAATAACAACTTAAAACTTGAGGGTGTTTTTACAACAATTACAAATCCAATTTTTTCACGAGTTGAGGAATATTCACCATACAATAATATATTTTTTAAACCTTCTACAATGATTGAAAATAGTTTATTAATTAGTTTTTTTGATACGGAATATGAAATCAATAAATCTTCCATTGATTGACCAAGACTATTAATCAAATCATCTGAAATCGTTCCAAAAAAATTCATTAATAATTGTTCGTTATTCGCATCAATTGAATGAACCAACTTCAGGTAAATTGCTTTAATTTCATTTTCCTTTAATTCTTTCAAACGTTCGAGCATCTTAAAGAGTTTTAGTGGCGATTTCTAGAGAAATTTTAGCAACAGCAGGACAAACAAGGGTGTTTTTCAATGTTAAATCCAATATTTGAAACATATTTTTCCGATCTGTGTGCGGGTATTCTCGACAAGCTAATGGGCGAAATTCATAGATCGAACACGTATTATCAGCAGCTAAAAAAGAACAAGGTGAAGATTGTAAGACATAATCGTTTTCTTCATCCATTCTTAAATAAGTTTGAATAAATTGATTTTCTTTTAAACGAAGGTGTTTTGAGATTCTTTTTATGTCAACATCTCGAAAAATTGGACTTGTTGTTTTACAACAATTTGCACAAGCCAAGCAGTCCATTTTTTGAAATGCTTTCGAATGCAATTGATGAAAAGTATCATCAACTTCTTTTGTTTTTTTAGTTTTTAACCGTTGAAACGTTTTTTTCAAAAGTTCTTTCTCTTGATTAGCCAGCGTCAAATGTTGAGCGTATTCCGTTTTCACAGTTAAGATTTTAAGTAATTATTTACCTTTTAACTCCATTGCCTTTAATGTGTTGATCATTAAAGATGCAATCGTCATTGGTCCTACTCCACCAGGAACTGGCGTAATAAACGAACATTTTTCAGAAACAGATGCAAATTCAACATCGCCACACAAACGCCAACCTCTTGCTTTAGTTGCATCCTCAATACGCGTAGTTCCGACATCAATAATTACAGCACCGGATTTTACCATATCTGCAGTTACAAAGTTGGGTTGACCAATCGCTGCAATTAATATATCTGCTGTTAGACAAATTTCTTTTAAGTTTTCAGTTCTGCTGTGTGCTAATGTAACCGTACAATTTCCTGGATTCGTATTTCGTCCTAACATAATACTCAAAGGAGTTCCTACGATATTACTTCGGCCAATAATTACACAATTTTTACCTTCTGTTTGAATGTTATTTCTTTTTATTAGTTCTAGAATTCCAGCAGGTGTTGCTGGTAAAAAACCAGGTAAATTCAATACCATATTTCCTAAATTGACAGGATGAAAACCATCCACATCTTTTTTAGGATCGATTGCTTTTGTGACTTTTAATTCATCAATATGCGCTGGTAATGGCAACTGTACAATGAATCCATCAATGCTTTTATCTTCATTTAGCGATTGTACTTTCGCCAATAATACTTCTTCAGGAACAGAGTCATCGTAACGAATTAACGTACTTTCAAATCCAATTTGTTCGCATGCTTTTACTTTAGCCCCTACATATGTTAATGAACCGCCATCGTTTCCTACTAAAATAGCCGCCAGATGAGGAATCTTTTTCCCTTCTTTTTTACGTTCAATAACTGCAGCAGCTAGTTCTTTTTTGATTTCATCAGCAGTTGCTCTTCCGTCTAATAATTGCATGTTGATCTTTTTTACAAATGTACATAATTCAATTTCATCGTCTTTCATTTGTTGATATTATACTGTATTTTGAGGAAAACTATCTTATATTTGTTTTAATTTTAGCTGAATTCGATGAAAAAAATACTTCTTTTAGTCCTGTTATTCGTTCAAGTTAGTTTGAATGCGCAAAAAATTGAACAAATTGAATTAGGTGCAGATGGCTATTTTGGAGCGTCTTCACTTGGCGGTTCTTATGGTTTCGGACCTAAATTGGGTTTTCAACTAGATGAAAACTGGGTGGTTGGTCCAAGCTTTCGTTACCAACGTTCTTGGTCATCTTTAGCCGGACAAACTTTTGGGAGAACAATTTGGGGAGCTGGAGCTTTTGTGCATGCGCGTTTTAAAAATGTTGTCTATTTAGGTGCTGAATTTGAGTATTTAAAAAGTCCAACTAATTATGTGAACCCAATTTCAATTGACACATGGGTTCCAACTTTGTTTATCGGTGGTGGTTTTTCAAAAGAATACAACCATAAAATTCGTTTAAATGTTGGAATTTATTATGATGTAATTGACAACCTTAACAGTCCTTTTCGGAATTCTTATATGATGACGATTAAAAACGAAGTAGGTCAAATAGTGAAATTTATTCCAGTGATTTATCGCATTTCTTTTGTCTTTCCGATTGCTAATTTCAAGAAAGAAATTAGTGAAGATGAAGAATAAAAAAAGCCAGTAAAAACTTACTGGCTATTATTTTCAATTGAAATCTTTACATTCCTGTATTCACTTTTGGTTTTACCAACGAACCGCCTTTGCCATAATCGACTAATTCGATAACGAAACACAAAGATTCGCGTCCCATTTGCTCGCCATACGCTTCTTGCCAAGGGATATAAACACGGTATTTACCGCCTTTTTTCATTTTTGGAACGACGTATGTCCAACCTGGAATTACACCTCCATTCAAACTTAAAGCAACTGGTTCTGTTGACCCGCTTTTCTTTTTCATATCGTAAGAACTTTGAATGGTATCTCCAATAGCTGAAGTTAAAATGTATTCAACAATCACATCGTCGGTTGACGTTGGATTTCCACCTTTTCCATCTGAAAGAACTTGTAAAACAATGCCATTTTCAAAAACTTGAGCACCTTTAATTTTTACAGCTGCATCCATCATCTTCTTACCGTTTAATTCATTCAATTTTTTCAAGAAATCTTGAATGATTGTTTGTTTCTCTTTTTCAGAAATGATGGTATCTTTTTTCAACAAGCCATGACGGAAACCAATTTTAACCATTTTCATGTCTAGTTGATCCATTCCACCCATTTTTTTGATGTCTTTAAAAAAAGAATAGCCTGTTAATCGACCCATACAATGAGCACCAGCTTTTGCATAAGCCGTATCAAAATCTTGCATGTTTGGTCCAAACAATTTAGATAGCGTTACATCACAACCTTCAGGTCTTTTCAATGATAAATTCTCATTAAATCCTAATGCAATTTCTTCCATATCCAAACGCTTGATATTCGGATCTTGTGTACCGATAATCGTTTTTGCATTCATCGCACCTAACACATATGAAAGACGTTCTTTAGCTGTTTTAAATTCAATTGTTTCTTCTACTTTTTCAGCTGATTCGCTACAAGCAAACAACAAAAAAGGAAGAATTATATAAATTATTTTTTTCATCCTGCAATTTCTAAAAGTTCAACATCAAAAATCAACGCACTGAAAGGTTTGATTGGTCCACCTGGATGCGGATGTGCGCCATACGCCAAGTTTTCAGGTATATACAACCTGTATTTCGCTCCTTTATTCATTAATTGTAACGCTTCTGTCCAACCTGGAATAACTTGATTCACACCAAAAGTTGCTGGCTGACCACGTTCTACTGAACTATCGAAAACCGTTCCATCAATTAACATTCCGTGGTAATGAACAGTAACCGAAGTTGTTGCAGATGGATTTTCTCCTGTACCTTCAGTAATGATCTCGTATTGTAAACCAGAAGCAGTAGTATGAATTCCAGCTTTTGTTTTATTTTCTGCTAAAAATGCATCACCAGCTTCTTTGTTAATCCCAAATTTTGCTTGACTTGCATTTTCTAAATACGTTTGAATGATTGTATTCGCCATTTCAGGCGTGTATAATGGTTCTTTTCCAGCGAATGCATCAGCAATCGCTTCCGCAACTATTTGAGGAGAAATTCCTTCTAAATCTTGTTGCATCAAACTACCAGCAACACTCATTCCTACACAGTAACTTACTGCTTTAATATCTTCTGTCATGTTTATAATTTTTCACAAAAATAAGGAGAAAAAACAATCTATTGATTTAACACTATTTTTTTAGTACAATCTTTTAACGCTGCGCTGAATTAGTGTTGCAATCCGAATTGTTGTTCAAATGCATCAGCTATGTATCCTCCAATTGCTAAAGAAGCTGTTGCAGCTGGTGAAGGTGCATTTAAAACATGAATTGAGTTTCCATGGTATTCGATTCTAAAATCATCTCTCGTATCGCCATCTTCTCTCAATAACAAAGCTCTCACTCCTGCTCTACCTGGTTTGATATCGTCCATCGTTAAAGATGGAACCATTCGTTGGAGTGTTTTCAAAAACAAACGTTTAGAAAAGGCTCTTCTGTATTCATTGATACCAAAGGACATGTTTTGGAAAAATAATTTCCAAGTTCCTTTGTACGTTAATGCATCCCAAGTATCTCTGAATGAAAAATCTGTTTTACCGTAACCTTCGCGTTTAAACGTAAAAACTGCATTAGGTCCACATTCTATTTCACCATCTGTCATGCGGGTAAAATGTACACCTAAAAAAGGGAAATCAGGATTTGGAACTGGGTAAATTAAGTTTTTAATTTTATGCTTCGCTTGGTCTGTTAATTCATAATAATCGCCTCTAAAACCGACAACTTTTTCTTTCAAATCAACTCCATCTTTCTTCGCTAAACGATCCGCTTGTAATCCAGCACAAAATACCAAATGACGCGCATTAATGGCTCCATGATTTGTTTCAATCGTGGAATGATCTGCGTGTTTTTGAATCCCTAAGACTTCATGCTTAAGCAATAATTTACTTTCTGAATTCATCGCCAACGCTAATTCTACCATTTTGGCTGTTGCTCCTCTAAAATCAATGATACCCGTACACGGAACCCACAAGCCAGCAATGCATTCTACAAATGGTTCATGCTGTTTCACTTCTTCTGCTGTTAATTTTGCTAAGCCTTCGATTTCATTTTCTAAACCGATGTTATAGATACGCTCCATATTGGCTAGTTCACTTTCATCCGTTGCCACTACAACTTT
>CANLIL010000077.1 GCA_947491305.1 Flavobacteriales bacterium
TTAATTAATTTTTTCAATTAAATGTTGCTCGTGAAAACGAACCAAACCATCAATTGGTTTTTGGATTGTATTGCCTAAATTTACAGAATATATTTCACACGCTGCCTTCAACTCCTCACTAAATAACGCGGCAATCGAGCCAACGAAATGAACTTTCACATCTTTATAATTTGGATAGCAACAAACATGAACGTCTATAAATTGTTTGAAGCCCTTAAAGACCATTTCCTTAATGTATGAATCATGTGCAAATTTGACAATAAATGGCATAAATGAAGCCAAGTACACGTTCGCATTTGGTTGCATATAAACATGGTCAACAATTTGATCTTTTGTTAATTTTGTTTCTTCATAAAAAGCATGCTGAATGTTTTCTGGCAATCGTTTGTACAAATAATTTGACAACAATTGTTTCCCGAAATATGTCCCGCTTCCTTCATCGCCCAAAACATAACCCAATGCAGGTACTACTTCAGATACTTCTGAACCATCAAAATAACACGAATTTGAACCTGTTCCAATGATACAAGAAATTGCAGGATCGCCTTCATACGTTGCATAAGCACATGCTTTTAAATCATGGTCGACTACTATTTTTGCACTTGGAAATGCTTTTTGCAATCCATTTTTGATAATTTGGTTCAATGCATCTGAAGAACAGCCAGCGCCATAGAAAAAGACTTTTTCAACAAATGAACGAATATTATTTAAGCCTTCATTTTCATAAACAGCAGTATAAACTATCTCTGATGAATGAAAATAAGGATTCAATCCCATGGTGGAAAAAGTTTCTTGTCCTGAATCGGATAAAAGAACCCAATCACTTTTTGTAGAACCACTGTCAACTACTAAAATCATATGCTTTTTATACTTAAAATGTCTTTGTGTCAATTATACACTTTGCGAATATATAAATTTCTTTTTTACCTTTGTATATGCAATCGAAAAATAAGCATGAGATAAACCCTCGAATATCTACTGATTGTGTGATATTCGGTTTTGATTTCAATCAGTTACGTGTATTACTGATTGAGCGGTCTGCTGTTGAAAATGTTCCATCAATGATGGCATTGCCAGGTGATTTAATCTACGAAGAAGAAAATTTGGACATGGCCGCAAGTCGTGTTTTAAAAGAACTAACTGGGTTAGAAGAAATTTATTTGGAGCAAGTTGCTGCATTTGGTGATCCAAATCGATTAAGTAAAAAAAATGACCAACTTTGGTTAAAGTCTGTTCGTCAAGATCCAGATGCACGTGTAATTACAATCGCTTATTATTCATTGGTAAATTTAGATAATTATGCCCCACAAGCATCTTCATTTGCAAAAGCTGCATCGTGGATTTTAGTGGACGAAATTAAAGAATTAGCTTTTGATCACGCAGAAATCGTCAGTGCAGCCTTAAAAAAATTAAAAGACAAAATCATTTCACAGCCAATTGGTTTTAATTTACTGCCAGAAAAATTTACCTTATCTCAATTGCATCGTTTGTACGAATCAATCTTAGGTAGAGATTTGGATAAACGAAATTTTAGACGAAAAATGCTAAAATTAAAATTGGTCGAAAGTTTAGATGAAAAACAAGAAGGCGTTCCACACAAACCATCGCAATACTTCAAATTTAATGAGGAAAATTATAACAAACTCATTGAAAACGGCTATGATAATTTTGGTTTTTAACCATTATTTTAAGCACCCAAGTTAACAAAACGTTATTTTATTTGTTTACTTAGTGTAAATTTGACGTAAAGCTTGTATATTTGATTTTCAAATTGACAAAAAACACGAATTAACTATGGGTCAAGATAAAAAAAATCTGAAAGTAATAAAGCCATTTAACGCTGTTATCTTTGGTGGTGATGGTGATTTAGCAATGCGAAAAATATATCCAGCATTGTTTCACCGTTTTGTGGACAAACAACTAAATGTAGATTTTAATATTTATGCAATTACACGTTCTAACAAAAAACACGGAACATTCTACGAACAATTAGAGCAATTTATTCTAAAAACAATTGACTACGAATTAGATCATTCGTTGATTGCCGTTTTTATGAAAAAAATAATTTTATTGACCTTGCCTGATCATACAAAAATTGATTACGAGCCTTTAAAAAATGAATTAGAAAAAAACCCTACCTTTCAAAATGTATATTACTTATCGACACCTTCTGATGCGTTTGGTGATATTGGTGACACGTTAAAATTATGTGGTTTAATTAACCAAAAAAGTAAAGTTGTTCTTGAAAAACCGCTTGGTAATAGTTTAGCGTCATCACAAGCCATTCATGCAAAAATAAGTCGATCGTTTACAGAAAATCAAATTTACCGAATCGATCATTATTTAGGAAAAGAAACGGTTCAAAATTTAATGGTATTGCGGTTTGCAAATCATTTGTTTGAATATTCGTGGAATTCAGAACACATCGATAATGTTCAAATTACTGTTGCAGAAAGCTTAGGCGTTGAAAAACGTGGTGATTATTACGACCACAGTGGTGCTTTATTAGACATGGTTCAAAATCATTTATTGCAATTACTTTGTTTAATTGGAATGGAGCCACCTGCACAATTAGATGCTAATTCGGTTCGAAATGAAAAATTGAAAGTGTTGAATTCTTTACGAATTTTGGATGCAGCGTCTGTTTTAACAGATACAGTTAAAGGACAATACACACGAGGAAAAGTAGATGGAGAACAATTGAACTCCTACTTAGAAGATTTAGAAAAATACGAATCATCGACAGAAACATTTGTAGCCATCAAAGCGCAAATTGATAATTGGAGATGGAAAAATACGCCTTTCTATTTAAGAACTGGTAAACGAATGTCAAAACGCTATTCTGAAATTGTTATCAATTTTAAATCGGTGAAACACAATGTTTTCCCAATGCAAGGAAATATCCCTGGGAATAAACTAATTATGCGTTTACAACCGGAAGAGCGCATTGAATTGGTGCAAATGACAAAATTGCCAGGTCCAGGTGGATACCGATACCGACCAATTTCATTAAAATTGGATTACATGGACTCTTTCCACGAACGTTTTCCAGAAGCATACGAACGATTAATTGTCGATGTTTTACGCGGAGAACAAACCTTATTCATGCGTCAAGATGAATTAGAAGCAGCGTGGGTTTGGATTGAATCTGTTGTAAATGGCTGGAAAGAAGCCAATATGAAAAATATTTTATACGAAGCAGGTTCTTGGGGTCCTGGAGATTTAGTGATGGAAAAAGAACACACTTGGTCAACAAGTTCAAAAAAAGAAGATGAAGGAGTTTGATTCAAAAAATTTATTAGAGGATCAATTAGCCGCTGATATTATTTCGGTTATTAAAAGTGCTATTCATCAATATGGTGATGCACGAATTTTGCTTTCTGGTGGTTCAACACCCATTGGATTGTATGCTAAATTAGCTGCTTCAATTATTGATTGGGAAAAAGTGATCATTGGATTAGTTGATGAACGTTTTGTTCCCTTAAATCATCCTTCAAACAATGAAAAAATGATTCGAACGCAATTGGGTGATAAAACAGGTGCGACCATTATTTCTATGGTTCCTGATAGCTCTAATCGGATAAATAATCTGTCCCTCGTTGAAGAAAATTATGCTCCTTTCAAGGAACGCATCGACTTTTGTTTACTTGGAATGGGCGAAGATGGTCACACGGCATCTTTATTTCCAACTGACTCAAATTCAGAAGCCAATTTACAATCAGATTTTATTGGATTTGTGAATACGCAAGCACCTGTTGAACCCACAAATCGTATTTCTTGTAGTAAAGCACTACTTTTAAAAAGTACTCATTTGGCTGTAATGCTAATTGGTGAAAATAAATTAACCGTATTCAATCAAGCAAAAGAAGCGAAATTTCCTATTTCCTATTTCACATCTAAGCTTGTTGTTTATTATGCAGAAAAATAAGATGAATCAAGTTATTTTAGAGGTAACTGCTCGCATAGCAGAAAGAAGCAAAGAAACACGTGCCAACTACTTAGCACAAATGAAGTCTCAATTTCATACAGGAGCAGTTAGAAGCGGTTTACATTGTGGAAATTTAGCACATGCATTTGCAGGTTGCGGTTCGCATGATAAAGCGGTTTTGGCTGAGGACAAACAACCTAATCTTGGGATTGTTACAGCTTACAACGATATGCTTTCTGCGCACAAACCGTATGAAAACTATCCAAATGCTATACGAGGGTATGCAAATAAATACAATGCTGTAGCGCAAGTTGCAGGCGGAGTTCCTGCCATGTGCGATGGGGTTACGCAAGGACAAACTGGAATGGAATTGTCGTTGTTTAGCCGTGATGTAATTAGTTTATCTGCTGCCATTGCATTGTCCCACAACATGTTTGACGGAGTAATCAATTTAGGAATTTGCGATAAAATTGTACCCGGATTAATTATTGGTTCTTTGCGGTTTGGTCATTTGCCAACTATTTTCATGCCAGGCGGACCAATGGAAACAGGAATCAGCAACGATGAGAAAGCGAAAATCAGACAAGATTATGCGGAAGGGAAAATCGATCGCGCAGCTTTATTAAAAGGAGAATCAGATTCTTACCATTCACCTGGAACGTGTACGTTTTATGGAACAGCCAACAGCAATCAAATGTTGATGGAAATAATGGGCTTACAATTACCAGGTTCAAGTTTCGTAAATCCAGGAACACCTTTGAGAGAAGCGTTAAATGAAGAAGCTGTTAAAACAGTCATAGGACTCATCAATGCAGGATCTTTTGATGGTACTTTAGCAAATATCGTAACAGAAAAAACGATTGTAAATGCAATCATTGGTTTATTAGCAACTGGTGGATCTACCAATCATACGATACACATTATTGCCATCGCAAGAGCAGCTGGAATTATAATTAATTGGGACGATTTTTCAGATTTATCAAAAGTGATTCCATCATTAACGAAAGTATATCCAAATGGAGCTGCAGATGTGAATCATTTCCACGCATCAGGAGGAATGGGCTTTATCATTCGTACCTTACTTGAAAATGGTTTATTACATCAAGATGTTTATACCATTTTAGGATTTGGTTTGGATAAATACAAACAAGAGCCTAAATTAATCGATGGTCAAATCTCTTGGGTTGAAGGCGCAAAAGCATCTTTGAATGAATCGATTATTCGCAGCGTTGAAAATCCTTTCAATAAAGAAGGTGGAATCCGCATTATGAAAGGCAACATTGGGCGCTCAGTGATAAAAACTTCTGCGGTAGCTGATGAACATTTATTCATAGAAGCACCAGCCATCGTTTTTGATGAACAAGAAGATTTGATTGCGGCGTTCAAAAATGGAGAATTAGACAAAGATTTCATCGCTGTGATTCCTTTTCAAGGACCTAAACAAAATGGGATGCCTGAATTACATCAATTAACACCTACATTAACCATCCTTCAAAAAAGAGGATTTAAAGTGGCGTTAATTACAGACGGAAGAATGTCTGGCGCATCTGGAAAAGTACCTGCTGCAATTCACATTGTGCCAGAAGCAAGAGATGGTGGATTAATTGGTAAAATTCAAACGGGTGATTTGATTCGTTTTGATGCTGAAAAAGGTACATTAGATTGTTTGATTTCAGGTGTTGAAGATCGGATACTTCGAACGAAAGACAACCGTGCATTGGGAATGGGTCGTGAATTATTTATGAATATGCGCAACACCGTTTCTTCAAGTGAAGAAGGAGCGAGCTTTTTGAATTAAAGATAAAAAGATGAATCAGAATAACATAGAAGCAATTTTAGCAAACCATAAAATTGTACCCGTTGTAACGATAAACAACGAAGCAGAAATTGAAGGGATTATTGCAACTTTGCAAGCTGCTGACATTCATTGCATTGAAGTGACCTTGCGAACGCCTTATGCTTTTGAAGCATTGGAATACATCAAAAAGCACTATTCTGATGAAATTACAGTTGGTGTTGGGACAGTTGTTACCAAAGAACAAGTTGAAAAAGTCACAAAAATTGGTGTTGATTTCATCGTTAGCCCAGGAATTAATGCAGATTTAGGTCGTGCATTAATGGATTCAGGAATTGCATTTATTCCAGGCGTAGCCACACCAAGTGATATCATTTTGGGCATGCAATTTGGCTGGGAAACATTCAAGTTTTTCCCTGCTAATTTATTTGGTGGCTTAACAGCTTTAAAAACATACGGTCAAGTATTTCCATCGGTGAAATTTTGTCCAACAGGTGGTATCAA
>CANLIL010000078.1 GCA_947491305.1 Flavobacteriales bacterium
ATTGCTGATTGGGGCTTTGAAATTGACAAAAATGCCATCAAAGTCAATACCTTAGATTATTCAACGAATATCCCAGGAATTTATGCCATCGGCGATGTAAACACCTATGAAAACAAATTGAAATTGATTTTGTGTGGTTTCCATGAAGGAACATTGGCTGTGCAGTCTGCTTTTGCACGCATTCACCCAGATAAGAAAAACATTTTGAAATACACGACCGTAAACGGCGTTCAAGGATTTTAAGACTTGCTTTTAATAAAATTTAAACCGCGGTAAGACTGCGGTTTTTTTTATGCTTATCTTTATACTTAGAAGTAATTAAAAAATGATTCGTAAAAACATAAACGCTGTTGTTTTTTTAGGCGTAATATCGCTGGCAAGTATTCTCTTTGTTCAATTGATTTGGATGCGCAAAACCATTGCCATTCAAAAAACAAACATTGCCATCCAAGAAAAAGAAGAACGCTTGAACTTAAAGCAGTTTTCGGAAGATGTGCACATTGCCTTGCGGAATGTCTTAGAAGAAATCTCAACCATGAAAGCTGATAGTTCCGATTTGTATGGCGCTGTGAAACAAGTGCGCACGAATTACTTTACGGTCGACATTAACGAAGAATTACATCCTTATTATTTAGAAACATTACTGAAAAGAGAATTTTACAATCACAGCATTCACCAAGATTTTCAATATGGTATTTACGATTGTTTCAGTGATTCCATCGTTTTTGGAAACCTGATAAAATTCACGAAAGATTCATTGTATGCGCCTGTTTCAGACACCTTAACGGGCATCACTTCTGCTAAATTAAACTGGAAAAAAGACGGTCATTATTTTACGGTATTCTTTCCGAATATTCTATCTGAATTTATTGAAAAACCTTCCGAATTAATTTCACCTTGGATTTATATTTCCATCATTGTTTTGTTAGTGTTTATCTTTTTCACCTATACGATTACCATTATTTACCGTCAAAAACGCCTTTCGGATGTGAAAACAGATTTCATTAATAACATGACGCACGAATTAAAAACGCCCATTTCAACCATTGGCTTGTCAAGTGAAATGTTGTTGCGTTCAGATTTCACCAATGATCCTGAAAAACTTCAGCGCTACGCCTCCATCATTTACAAAGAAAATAAACGCTTGGAAAACCAAGTTGAACGGGTGCTAAATGTTGCAAAACTGGATACAGAACCATTGGTTTTGAAAAAAGAGGCACTTCAGCTCGATACGATGCTGCTTGAAATCAAAGACAATTTTCTGTTCAATCAATTGGAAAAAGAAGGAAATATTGAGTTGTGCTTAAACGCTGAAAAAAATGCGATTGTAGCTGATCCAATTCATTTCACCAATGTAATTTACAACTTGATTGACAATGCTATCAAATACTGCGACAAAATACCGCACATTACAATTAGCACAAAAACACTAGATCGACATCTTCAAATAACGTTTTCAGACAATGGAATCGGTATAAAAAAAGAAGATGTGAAGCTGATTTTTGATAAATTTTACCGCGTTCCAACAGGAAATTTACACAATGTTAAAGGATTTGGTTTGGGCTTGTTTTATGTGAAATTAATCATTGAAGCACACGGAGGAAAAATTACATGTGAAAGTTCAAAAATAAATGGTACAACATTTACAATTACAATTCCACAATAAGATGTAAATTTAACCTTCAAAGAACTTAAAATGAAACCAAACAAATTTATCAACTTCTTTTTTGGCGATAAAGAAAAAATGGATAGCGAGCGTTATTTTATTATGATAACCTGCTTGACAGCAACGCTATTTTTAATTATCCTTTCGATTGTCCATTTAATCAATGGATTCAGAATTCAACCATTTATCATGTCGAGTTCGAGTTCTGTGATAATGATGGCACTGTATTTTATTTTGCGTTACACATCCTATTTGTTTTGGCCAAAACTCATATTAACAACCATTGGAATTGCGTTTTTAGACATCACGTGGTATGTCAAATATTTATCAAACGGTCCTGTTTTGTTTTTTGTCTTTGCTTTTGGAGCATTGGTTTTGTGGGTATGGCATGGAAGAGCGTTGGTCGTTTTACTTTCGATTTACTTTTTAAATATTGTTTTCTTATTTTTTATTGACTACACTGCTGCAAGTTCACTTTTCGATTATCCTTCACCAGATAAACGCATGTGGGATATTTATTTGAGTTTCTTTTTGTATTCTGCGTTGCTAATTTTTCTATTGTACATTATCAAACGAGATTTTATTGCACAAAAAGAAAAAGCAATTCGTTCCGATCAATTAAAGACCGCTTTTTTATCGAATATGTCACACGAAATTCGAACACCGATGAATGCCATCGTTGGGTTTTCAAGTTTAATTGAAGACGAAAAAGATCAAAACACGCGAGCCCAATATGTGGATATCATTCAAAACAGTAGCGATAATTTATTAAAATTAATCAATGATATTATTGAATTGTCTAAAATAGAAACTGCAGATTTTCAGTTAAATTATGAAGCATTTACAATTGATCAACTTTATATAGCCTTAAAACCAATTATCTTAAACGAACAGAAAAAACACAAACGCAGTAATATTGAGCTAATTTTTAATGATTCGACAACGAATAAAACCATTATTTCTGATCCTAGAAGAATCCAGCAATTACTTATTAATTTAATCGTAAATGCATTGAAATTTACAGAAAAAGGATCCGTAATCATCGATGCAAAATTAAACAACAATCTATTACAATTTACCGTAACAGATACAGGTATTGGGATTAAACCAGAAGATTTACCAAAAATCTTTGACCGATTTGTAAAATTTGATCACCATGGTTCAAACAAAGAAGGTTCTGGTATTGGTTTAACTTTGGTTCAACACATTGTTGAAGTATTGAAAGGTGAAATAACTGTAGAAAGTAAAGAAAACAGTGGCTCTACTTTTATTGTGTCCTTTCCTGTTTCAAATGACTCGCATTAATTGAACGAAGAATTTAAGGTCTATTTTACACCTAATTTTTGGTGAATCATGAACGATTCTCTTTGTATCAAGTAAATCTTGAATAAAATTGAATCGCTAATATTCTTTCGTTAGTTCATTAAAAAATGTGTACTTTTGCACCCAAAACAATAAAATTCACGAGGTTTTTATCGCTTTTATGAGTCTGCTAAATCTTTGTTGGTTTTAAATTTCAAAAAAATGAAAAGAATTATTGAATACAGAAAATTATTTGAAGTAGATCAAACAGCTGATTTAAATGCCTTAAAAGCAAAATATAGAAAATTAGTAAAGGAATGGCATCCTGATAAATTTCAAGAAGGTGATCCGAAATTGAAAGAAGCTGAAGTAATGAGCAAGTCAATTATCGATGCATACCATTTTTTAGTTTCAATTGCACCAGAAACACATGCGCAAACATTAGAAGAATACACAGAAACAATTACTACTTGTGCAATCGAAGACTATCAATATAAAGGAGTAACTTTAAAGGTAACTTTTCAAAACGGAAGTACATATGAGTATTTTGGCGTTCAGAAAAATGTTTACAACAAATTAAACAGTTCACCTACATTGGCTCGTTTTGCTAGAAGACATATTTTCAACTCATACTTATACCGCAACGTTAGTAAAGCGACAGTTGTTTAACAACTTTCGTTGCTAATATTTCCTTAAATTTGTACTTTATTTAAAATTTATGGCTGATACTCGTTACAATCTTCGTGGTGTTTCTGCAGGAAAAGAAGACGTTCACAATGCAATAAAAAATGTTGACAAAGGATTGTTTCCGCAAGCATTTTGTAAAATCGTACCCGATTATTTATCGGGCGATGAAGATTATTGTATTGTCATGCATGCGGATGGTGCTGGTACAAAATCATCTTTAGCTTATACATATTGGAAAAAAACGGGTGATATTTCAGTTTGGAAAGGCATCGCTCAAGATGCTTTAATCATGAATATAGATGATTTATTGTGTGTAGGTGCTACCGATAAAATTTTACTTTCATCCACTATTGGACGTAATAAGAATTTGATTACAGGAGATGTTATCGCTGCAATTATTAACGGAACAGAAGAATTATTAGCTACTTTACGTGAACAAGGAATTGGCATTCATTCAACGGGTGGTGAAACTGCAGATGTTGGCGATTTAGTGCGCACAATCATTGTTGATTCAACGGTAGTTTGTCGCATGAAACGTTCTGACGTGATTTCAAATCATACCATTCAAGATGGCGATGTAATCGTTGGATTAGCTTCTTATGGTCAAGCAAGTTATGAAACTTCATACAACGGAGGAATGGGCAGCAATGGTTTGACATCCGCTCGACACGATGTGTTCAACAAATCCATTGCGCAAGAATTTCCAGAAAGTTATGATCCAAGCGTACCTGAAGAATTGGTTTTTTCTGGAACAAAAAACTTAACTGACGCTGTGGAAGGTTCGCCAATCAATGCTGGTCAATTAGTACTTTCTCCTACTAGAACTTATGCGCCTGTTATCAAAGCTATTTTAGATCACTACAGAAGTGAAATTCACGGAATGGTTCATTGTTCTGGCGGTGCGCAAACCAAAGTGTTGCATTTTGTAAACGATGTACACATTATAAAAAACAATTTATTTCCAATTCCTCCATTATTTAAATTGATTCAAGAAGAATCCAAAACAGAATGGAAAGAAATGTACAAAGTTTTCAATATGGGTCACCGCATGGAAATCTATGTCAACCCTTCCATTGCTGAAGCGATTATCGAAATCTCTAAATCATTCAACATCGACGCTCAAATTGTTGGACGCGTTGAAAATAGCAATGAAGGAAAAAAATTAACAATTGAATCTCCCTATGGAACCTTCAATTATTAAAATTTATCGCGCAATCAATCTTTAATAAATGAGTGATTTATTATCCAAATTAGAAGCTATTCATTTTCGATTTATCGAAGTTGGAACCATGATTACTGATCCTGAGATTATCTCAAACATGGAACGCTATGTAAAACTGAATAAGGAATACCGTGATTTAGAAGACATTGATGCAGTTTATAAAGAATACAAGAATGTTTTAGGGAATTTAAACAGTGCTAAAACTTTGTTGGAAAGCGAAACCGATCCAGAAATGCGTGAAATGGCAAAAATGGAAATCGCTGAATTAGACCAGCTTCGACCAATAATGGAAGAAGACATAAAACTCTTGTTGATTCCAAAAGATCCTGAAGACGATAAAAATGCCATCATGGAATTGCGCGCTGGGACAGGTGGCGATGAAGCATGTATTTTTGTGGAGGATTGTTTCAGAATGTACACCATGTTTTTCAAAGAAATGGGTTGGCACTATGAAATCTTAAACTCATCTGAAGGTACCACTAAAGGATACAAAGAGATTTCAATGGAAATCATTGGATTAGGATTGTATGGAATGTTAAAATTTGAATCGGGTGTTCACCGCGTACAACGTGTTCCAGAAACAGAATCACAAGGTCGCGTTCACACATCTGCAATCACCGTTGCTGTTTTACCAGAAGCAGAAGAAGTAGATTTTAACTTAGACATGAACGATGTGCGTAAAGACACCTTTCGAGCATCTGGAGCTGGAGGTCAGCACATTAACAAAACAGAATCTGCCATTCGATTAACACACATTCCAACTGGTGTTGTTGTGGAATGTCAAGATGGACGTTCACAACACAAAAACTTAGAAAAGGCCATATCGGTTTTACGATCTCGTCTGTATCAAGCGGAATTAGACCGTGTACACAATGAACGTGCTGCTCAGCGTAAAACATTGGTTTCTACTGGAGATCGATCTGCGAAAATCAGAACCTATAATTATCCGCAAGGGAGAATTACAGATCACCGTATCAATAAAACAATGTACAATTTAAGTGCATTTATGAATGGTGATATGAAAGAAATGATCGATTCGTTAAAAATGGCTGAAAATGCGGAGAAATTAAAAGGTCAAGAAATTTAATAATTTTTAAACCTTTAACATAAATTATTGTTTATAGGTGAAAATGAATTGCGATTTTTGCATCGAAATATACTTAACATGAAATTATTCTTAATCACATTTTTTAGTTTAACCACATTCTATTCTTGGTCACAAACAAAATACACCATCAGCGGAACAGTAACCGACTCATTAAAAGGAGAAGAAATTATTGATGCTACTATCAA
>CANLIL010000079.1 GCA_947491305.1 Flavobacteriales bacterium
TTCTGTATTGGCAAATAAAAAATCACCAATTTATTCATCAAAATACGCTTCAAAATAGGCGTCTGTAAATAGTGGGCACCCGACAGTTTTTCGCTTTTCGTTGAATTTAATTTCTAATTTTTTAGCAATTTTTGGATCTAATTTTTTAGCAATAATTAGCTGAAAGAAAGAAGAATATACTTCAATAAATTCTTGGTAACTGTTTCGAATTGCCGAATAATCGATAGTGAGTAATTGGCTATTTGCTTTCACGTATTGTTTCTTTTTGAGCAAGAATCCCACTTGAAATACTTGTTGTATTGCAGAATGTGAAAAATGGTACTTTAATTTAACTGGAATATTGAGTGTTTCAAATGTTTTCATCCAATTTCCAAGAGTTGAAGTTGGAAACACCAAACTCTGAACTCGTGGTTCGTATAGGAGTTCAGATATTAGATGCGGTTCATTTTTAATGCGCGCCTGCATTTTTTGTATGAACGTTGTTCTTTCAAGTTCAGCATTTGTCGTTAGCATCTTTATTCCAAAAATTCTACCAAACAATATGGGATGTTGGTTCAATTCCAAGTCTGGAAGGAGCGCAAGTGAAGATTCATTGGGAGATTCATTCTCAAGCAATTGTCGCCATATTTTTAAGCAAGTAACAAATAGTATTGTTTCATTGTCTAAGTTTTTCTGCTTGTACAAAAAATGTATCCAATTGCCGTATTTACCAAAGAGTAGCCCATAATCGACAAAAACTTTAAAGACGACATCTCTGAAATTGGGTTCTAAAAGTAGTTGGAATTCCAGCTCTTCGTCGGAAAAATCACGAAACTTCAAACCAACAACCCCGCCAATTTGTAGCGCATCGTCATACGATAAGTTTGAAAACTGAAAAGCTGGCTCTCTAAAAAGGCGCGTTAAATTTGGCAAATCGCGCTTGCGTATTAATTCACGTATACAAATAGCTAATGAAACGGTGAAGTTGTCACGTTGCGTTTTTTTGTTGATTAAGAAATCGATGAGTGTATCTGTATTTCCTTGAGAAAGGAGTACAAATAATTGTTCCCAAGAAGGCCACGTATTTTTCTCTGTAAATCGTCGACAGAAAACCTCATACGATTGGTAGCCACAATAGTGTGCTAATAGATTGAGTGAACTTTCTCTCGGTTTACGGTATTCCGCTAGTCCGAATAATCTGCGCAAGGTATTGTATGAAAGCATTACGCCATTGATTTCATAGATATCTTGAGCAAGTGCTTCGCAGTCGCCACGGTTAATAATTTTTTTATTAAACGTTTTCTCAATCTCGCTTTTCAGCTCATCTATCATTTTTAGCGCTACTAATTGTTTTTAAAGTGAGTGTATGATTGGTTGAACGGGTGTCAAACTGACTCAACTAATTTAAACAAATATACACATTCCTATTACTTTGTTTTTTTGGTTAATTTAATGTATCAAAAGTGTATCACATAAAACAAGTTGGAAGTTTACTTTTGGAATAGTTTTTTTAACCTTTCAACTTCAAAACTAAACCAATGAAAAAAACAACGACCTATTTAACTGTTTTAGTTTTTAGCTTATTCACTTCCATCTCACTAGCGCAAGTAGGAATTGGAACGAATACACCAGCACCTTCGGCACAACTAGATGTTACGAGTACAGAAAAAGGGTTTTTACCTCCAAGAATGACTACTGCACAACGCGATTTAATCGCAACACCAGCAACTGGGTTGTTGATCTTTCAAACGGATAACACAGCAGGTTATTATTTTTATGATGGAACAGCGTGGGTTGGGCTGGTTGCTTCATCGTCGACTTCTTCAAGTTCAAATAATCAAAACATTGGGATGGATATGTTTGAAATACAACAATCAAATGCACCATTGTTTAGTTCTTTTTTGTGTTCAAATAACAATAAGTTTTACATAAAAATGCCTAAAACAGATGCATCTTCTTATACTTTATTAAAGTCGTCAGAAACCAGCAATATAGGTTCTATTCCTTCATTATATTCGGCGAAATATGTAATTTCATTTACGGTTAGTGATACTATAAATATTTCTTTTAATCAAAACAGCTTTGGAGCCTGGAGTGATCCTGGCTTATATGTAGATGATTCTGATATAAATAATGGAATAGGATACAAAATTGATCAAAATTTTCCAAATAAATCATACAATGCGCCATACTTAACTCACAATTACATACTATTTCCAGGGCAATTTTATAGGATAGTTGGTACAGCGCCTTCAGAAGCATTTAGTTTAAAAAACTCTTCTTCTTGGTCATGCTCAAATACAAATGTAACAAATCTTCAATTTCATAGATTGGATTCTGGTCAAACTTTATACTTTACCACTTCTACTATGATGAGTGGTATTGAATTTGGGATTAGAAATATTATCTCGGCATATAGTTGGGTTATTACAGAATAATTAAACATTAAGCCGTCTACTATTTTAACCTATCCAATACAACCAAAACCAAATGATGCAATATGGAATGTTCCATGTTGTGTCATTTTTTGTTGAAATCGGTTGTTTTTAACTTGTTGAACAGCTTAAATTTATCCACATTTCGAAATATAATATTGTTAATTGAAACATTAGATTACTATTCGAAATACTTGTTTAGTTCATCTTTCCTACATTTACAAAAAAATGTAACCTGTTGTTTAAGAATATTTTAGCATACTGTTTTTTCTTAGTGCTATTTTTCAATAGTTCAACGCTTGTTTTAGCCTCAAATAAACCACTGCCAATCACTGGAAAAAACGTAATTACATTAAACAACTATTTATCGAATTACAAGCGTTATAAATTTACAGACACGCAGAAAGCAACTTCTTTTTTACAGCAATTTTATTTCGAAGCAAAAAAATCCAATTCAACAAGTGGTTTAGCGTATTATTATTTATCTGCATCTGAAGAGGCTACTTCAGTAGGTAATCTCACAACAGGTGTGCAATATGGTAAATTGGCTCAAAATTTATTTTTCCAATTGAAAGACTCCTTTAATTACATGGAGAGCACGTATTTTTTAGCAGCAGCATACTTGTATCAAGGAAACGGAAAAGCGCTAGAACAATCAATAGATCAAGTATTTGAGCGAATTCCATCCAATTATTCGTATGAGCAAAACGGCATGTTGTTTTCATTGTTGGCGAATTATTATTCGGTTATCGATCTTTCAAAAGCGTTTAATTACATTTTAAAAATGAAAGTTAACTATCAGAAAGCGAATTTTGAATTAGGCTTGATAGATGCGTACAATGAATTATCAAATTATTACAACATCGTATTTGAATTTAATAAGTCTTTTTATTATGGAAACAAAGCGTTACAAATTGCCTATAAAATCAATGCAGAAAATCATTTTGCGCTAGCGAATATCTATTTGAATTTAGCTGAAATAAAAAATAATTTAACTTCCTATAAAGAAGCACTTAAATTAGCAGAAAAAGGGTTGTATCATGCCTTAAAATGTAAAAACAGCGGGTACATAAACAGAGCATATATTGTTAAATCAACAATTTGTTTTAAAATGAAACAGTTTGCTAAAAGTAAAACAGCGGCAAACATAGCATTAAAGAATAGTCAAGGCGATCCAAGGGTTTTATTTCAAAGTAATTTTTGTTTGGCTTTACTTGCACAAGAAGAAAACAATTTACCAGAACTTGAACGTTGTGTTAATCAATGCATACATTATCAAAACAGTGTTCTTGTCGATTTGACAACAAAAGCATCGTTGCAAGAATTATTGACTTATTTATACTTTAAACAAGGTAAATTATTACTTGCTTACACTGCTTTAAAGCAACAAAATAAGTACGAACAAGCGTTTTTAAATCAAAAAAGCGATAATTATTTAAAATCATTGCAAGTTAAGTATGAATTTAAAGAAGTTAGTAATCAACTAAAATTCAGCCTTACAAAAGAGCGTTTGAAAAACGAAAAAATTAAAACGCAACGCATCAATAATGTGTTGTTGAGTATAATAATTGCCACGTTAGCTGTTTTCTTATTCATTTTATTTTTAGCTTATCGAAAATCATTAATTCAAAAAAGAAACTTAGAACTTGCTAGAAATGAACTAGAAAAATCGTTAGCAGATAAAACAATTTTAATGAAAGAAATTCACCACCGCGTGAAAAATAATTTTCAATTGATTACCAGCTTCTTAAACCCAAAGTTATTAGCCGAATCAGATAATATTCAAGAGTTTTCAAAACGCACGACTGCCCGCATTGAAACAATGGCGAAAGTGCACAATCAATTGTATGAAAATGATACGGTTGAGGCGATAGATTTTTATAGCTATTGCCAACAACTTTCAACAGGTATTTTGCACTCATTTGAAACTAAAAACAAAGCAATTAACTTAACCATTGTGCCGACCGATATTCAATTTAATTTACAAACGATTTTACCCTTAGGATTGTTACTTAATGAATTGTTAATGAACACATTAAAACATGCATTTAACAAGCAAAAAACAGGAGAAATTTTCATTCAACTTTCTCAATCTGGATCCAATTACACCTTAATTTTCCAAGATTCTGGATCGGGATTTCATACCGATAAGAAAGCGTCTTTTGGGCTTCAATTAATTGATGCTTTGGCAAGTCAATTAGCGGCAGAATTAGAAGTGAAAACAGAAAATGGCACCACGTATAAATTAGATTTTAAACAATTAAAATAATTTAGCATGACACAGAAACATATTTTAGTAGTTGAAGATGAAGCTTTTATTGCAATGCACATTCAACAGGTATTGGAAGCAGAAGGACATTTGGTTAATGTAAAGCAAAATACAGTTTCAAAGGCAAAGAATTATTTGGCAGCTAATGAGGTAGACCTTGTTATTATCGATATTCATTTAAACTCAGATGAAACAGGAATTGATTTAGCAAAATATTTAAAGACGCATACTCTTGTTCCTTACATGTTTTTAACTTCTTATTCGGATCAAGAGACCTTGCAAGAAATTAGTAAAATCGATCCAGCAGCTTTTTTAGTTAAACCTTTTAAACCGGAAGATTTAGTATCCTCCGTTTTTTTAATATTAAAGAAACACCAAAAGGAAAGCGACGACACGATTCCTTATCAATTAAAGCAAGTTATAGAATACATCGACGAGAATATAGAACAACGGATCAATATAAAAACGTTGGCACAGTTAACGCGCTGGGAAGTCACCCATTTTTCGCGTTTATTTAAAAAACATTTTCATTATACTCCCCATCAATATATCTTAAATGTAAAAATTGAACGCGCAAAAAAACAGTTAATTGATTCATGTGATAGCTTACAAGATCTTGCTCAAGATTTAGGTTTTGGAGCGTATTCCAATTTCTACAATGCGTTTAAAAAAATGACAAATTCAACACCTGAAAAATTCAGATTGAATCATCAAAAGCTGAAATAACTAGGTGTTTTTACGCAGTAAACATTTTTTTATTGAAACTGTACACAAAATAATGTCATTTTTTAATACACCGTACTACTTTTCGATATTTGGTATTCGTTTGCTTCCCTTAATTTTGGAGCTTAACTGAAGCCTCACCTTATTATCTACTATCACTAGCTGTTAATCATATTTTATTTAAAAAAATATGATGGTACCTTTTTTTTCAAATCGCACGGTGATTAACAACAAAGCTGCAAAAGTTTCAGCTATTCTTTTTAATCAAATTGAAAACAAATCTTTTAAACTTCACAAGCTTGTTGTTCAAACAGTTTTCATACTACTAACTAGTTTTTCTAGTTGGTTCGCCAACGCACAATCCAACGCCAATTGTTATGGACCCTACAATCCAACCCCAGCAACAGTTTGGGGAATTGCTGAGAAATTTCAATCCAATCCTGTAATTTGGAATGGCTGTACTCCAACCGCTGCCGATTTGGATGGCGATGGGATTTCGGAAATATTAGCTACCGCTTCTGATA
>CANLIL010000080.1 GCA_947491305.1 Flavobacteriales bacterium
ACTGATCCAATAGAATTAATCAATAGAACTGGCACATCAGGAGCTCCTGAATTATATTACTCAAATGTATCGAAAGTTGTAAACTATGGAATTGAGCTAGAATATAGAGTTAATTTAGATTTTATGTCTAAAAACAAAGAACATAAATTTTGGAGTAGAACAGCCTTATATACTAATTTATCGTTGATCAAATCAAAAGTAAATTTAGATGGTTTCTTTGGCTCAGGTGTTGAACGTCCATTACAAGGTCAATCTCCTTACATCGTAAATGCAGGTTTAAATTACAATTCATTGAAAAATGATTGGTCTGTTAATTTATCTTACAACATTGTTGGTCAACGAATTTACATTGTTGGAAATGAACAAGAACCAAGTGTGTGGGAAAATGGAAGAAATGTAATAGATTTCCAACTTTCTAAAAAAATAAAACAATTTGATATTCGTTTTTCAGTGAAAGATATTTTAGCTCAAAAACTAATTTACTTCCAAGATTTAAATAACAATCAAAAATTTGATGATGGAACAGATAATAAGTGGCAAGAATCAACTTTCGGTAGTACTGTTTCACTTTCAATTAAATATAACTTTAAGTAAGAAAACTTTTAAAAAATTAGAAAAGTGAGGCGATTGTCTCACTTTTTTTATTTTATCCTATTTCTATATTCAATTGAAAACCAATGTTAAGAAATAAATCATTTCTATTAATATAAAGATAATTTAACGATAAAAATAGAATAACGCAGGCCGATAGTAATGTCCGTTACTTTGCTTTGAATTAAAAAATGAAAAAAAATGAAAAATTATTACTTAACAATTTTAGCTATTTGCTTATCAGCTGCATTAAATGCACAAGAAGCATTTTGGAACGTAACCAATTACCGTGGTGCGTTTCCTGTAACAGACAACACACCTGCAACGAACTGGGCAAGTGGATGGTCAAATTTTGATCCAGAAAACGAGCCTTACGGTCCAACAACTATTATCAAAGATGTTGACGTCACAGCAAACACAACATGGAGTGGTGTTATTTTATTGAAAAACAAAGTTTTCGTTAAGAACAATGCAATCTTAACGATCCTGCCTGGTACAATTATCCGTGGTGATAAGTTGACACAAGGTACGTTAATCATTACACGTGGTGCGAAAATCATTGCTAACGGTACTGCAACAAATCCAATTGTTATGACATCTAACGAAGCTGTTGGCGCTCGTAACGAAGGAGACTGGGGTGGATTAGTGATCTTAGGATTGGCTAAAAATAATCAACCCGGTGGAGTAGCAAATGTTGAAGGTTTAGTTGTTTCAACTGATACTCAATTTGGTGGAAATTTTGACAATGATAATTCAGGTATTTTAAAATATGTACGTGTTGAATTTTCTGGAATAGCATTGCAACCAAATAAAGAAACAAATGGTATTACATTTGGATCTATTGGATCTGCTACACAAGTTGATTATGTTCAGGTTTCTTTTTCAGGTGATGATTCATTTGAATGGTTTGGTGGAACAGTTAACTGTAAACACTTAATCGCATATAGAGGATTAGATGATGATTTCGATACTGACTTTGGATACAGAGGTAAAGTTCAATTTGGATTAGCTATTCGTGACAAAGATTTATCTGATGCACCAGGTGATTCAAATTGCTTTGAATCAGATAATGACGCAACAGGATCTACTGCTCAACCTAAAACTAGTCCAATTTTCTCTAACATGACAATTGTTGGTCCAAAAGGAAATGGTACAATTGTTTTACCGACAGGTGAGAAATTTGAAAAAGCATTTAGATTAAGAAGAAATACAGCAACTAGTGTCTTCAATTCATTAATTACTGGATGGGAAAAAGGTTTATCTATTGAAAATGCAGGAACAGTTGCAAACACAAATGGAGATACGTTGAAATTTGCTAACAATTCATTAAGTAACTTTACTACTAATGCAAATGTAATTACTTCAGTTGATGCATCAGTTAGTTTCTATGCTGGTATGTTTAATTCAAATTCAAATGATTCGACAAATACATTAGCTCAAATCAATTGGGTAAATTTATTTCCTGCATTAGGCACAACGCCAGATGCTCGATTAAATTCAACATCTACAATTGCTTCTTCAGCTAGTTTTATGGCTAATAAATTTTACAATTTACCAACTCCTGCTGCAACATTAAGTTACACGTATTGTGCTGGAGCTACTGCTACTGCATTAGCTGCAACTGCTGGTTCAGGAAACTCTTTGAAATGGTATACACAAGCAACAGGCGGAACAGCAGCAACAACTGCACCAGTTCCTACTACAAATGCTGCTGGAACTATTACTTATTATGTTAGTCAAACTAACGCTGCTGGTGATGAAAGTAAAAGAGTTGCTATAACTGTAACTGTTAATGCTGCTCCTGCAGTACCTACTATTACAGCAAATGGACCAACAACATTTTGTACAGGTGGTAATGTTATTTTAACATCAAGTTCTACAACAGGTAATGTTTGGTCTACAAATGCTACAACTGCTGCAATAACTGTTAATACTTCAGGTTCTTATATAGTAACTGTTACAGGAGCAAATGGATGTTCGGCTATTTCAGCTGCTACTACAGTTAACGTTAGTAATGCACCAGTTCCGACAATCAATGCAAGTGCAACAAGTGGATGTTCAGGTGATACAATTGTTTTAACAGCATCTACATCTGATTCATATACTTGGTCAAATAATGCTACAACACAATCAATCAATGTAACTGCTGGAAATACATATACAGTATTAACAACAAATTCAAATGCTTGTAATGGTGTTGGTACTTCTGCACCAGTTGTAATTACATTTACTCAAACACCTACAGCTGCCGGTTCATTTACAATCAATGGTAACATCGTAACATTTGCGAATACATCAACAAATGCAACTTCATACTCATGGGATTTTGATGATTTCTCTAACTCATCAGCTATGGCGCCTACGCATGCATTTGCTGGAAATGGTGTTTACAATGTTGTTTTAACTGCAATCAATGGAGCATGTCAAAACACAGCAGAATTGACAGTAGCTATTACTGTAGGAGTTGAAGAATTAGCTGGATTAGAAGAAGTAAAATTATTCCCTAACCCAACTTCAACAAATGCAATGATGGTAATTAATTCTAAAGAAAACGCAACTGCAACAATTGCAATTGTTAATCAATTAGGTCAATTAGTTACTTCAAATACTGTTACATTATTAGCAAAAGAAAACAACTTTGATTTAAATGTAAACACATTTGATAACGGAATTTACACTGTAATCATTTCTACAGAATTAGGAAATGTTACAAGAAGATTAGTTGTTCAAAAATAATACTATCATTAAAAGGGTTGGTTTTATAGACCAACCCTTTTTTTTAAATTAATAAACTATGGAAAATTTAAAAGGACATACATTACTACTTGTTGATGATGAACAAGATATTTTAGATTTTCTTTCTTATAATTTAAAAAAAGAAGGCTTTAAAGTGTTTACTGCTTCAAATGGTGAAGAAGCCGTTAAAATGGTTCAGCAAGTAAATCCATCATTGATTGTTATGGATATAATGATGCCTAAAATGGACGGAATTGAAGCCTGTCAAATTATCCGTAAAGACTTAAATATTACACAGCCGATTATTGCTTTTTTGACATCAAGATCAGAGGATTATTCACAAATAGCAGGATTTGAAGCTGGAGCAGATGATTATATCAACAAACCAATTCGCCCAAGACTTTTAATTAGTAAAGTTGAATCTTTATTAAGAAGATTAGATCGCCCTGTAAATATTGGGAATAGCCTTTCAAATTCATTAAAAATAGATCGTGATAAATTCATGATTGAATTAAATAATGAAAAAATTATTCTTCCAAAAAAAGAATTTGAATTACTAGAATTGTTAGCTAGTAGACCAGGAAAAGTATACAATAGAGAACAGATTTTATCTATTGTTTGGGGAAATGAAACCATCGTAGGTGAAAGAACAATAGATGTTCATATCAGAAAATTACGAGAAAAGCTAGGAGATGAGTATATTCGCACTATAAAAGGAGTCGGATATACATTCAGCGAGGCGTGAAAAACATAAAACCAATACATTTATTAATAGGCGGTAGTAGTATAATTTTCATACTTACATTAATTGTTTCGTTTATTATTAATTACCAAATCATTAAATTTCCTATTTGGATAATCATTGGATTACCTATTATATCCGCATTAATATCTTTTGCGGTTTTTTATTTTTTTATAAAATACTTTATTAATGATCGTTTAAAAATTCTATATCGTTCAATAAGAAAAGATAAATTCACTCCAGGGAATTCAATAAAATTTAAACTTACAGACAACATTATTGCAGATGCCGAAATTAAAACCGAAGAATGGTCTCAAGAGCGTGATAATGAATTTGTAAAATTAAAAGAACAGGAAGAATTTAGAAGAGAATTTCTTGGGAATTTAGCCCATGAATTAAAAACACCTGTTTTTTCGATACAAGGATACATTTTAACACTACTTGATGGCGGCTTAGAAGATGAAACTGTAAATAGATCGTTTTTGGAAAGAGCATCAAAAGCGACCGATAGAATGGCAGATATTCTTGACGATCTTGATCAAATAACAAAACTTGAAGTAAACGCACTTAACATTGAATTACGTTCATTTGATATCAAAGAATTAATTGTAGAAGTATTGGAATCTTTAGAATTAATAGCTAAAGAAAAAAAAATCACTTTGAAACTAAACAAAGACTATAATTCTAAATTTGTATTAGGAGACCGATCAAAAATTGCACAAGTATTAATTAATCTAATAAGTAATTCAATTTTTTACGGAAATGAAAATGGAAAAACGAGTATTAGACTTTTTAGCATGGATAATATTGTGACGATTGAAGTGTCGGATGACGGCCCGGGGATTGAACAACAACACATTCCACGATTATTTGAAAGATTTTACAGAGTTGAAAAATCCCGAAACAGAAACGAAGGTGGTTCGGGTTTAGGCTTAGCAATCGTAAAACATATCGTTGAATCTCATGGTCAAACAATATCTGTTAGAAGTACAGTGGGAATCGGAAGTACCTTTTCATTTAGTTTAGATAAAAGTAAAACGCAATCACCAAGTTTGTATTCATCAAGAGGTGTTCAAATTAAATAGAATTAAATGAAAAGTAAAGATCAACACGAAGGGAAATTTCATCTTGCATCGATCTTTTTAATACCTGGATTTATTGTTACTGTATTTTTAAGTGATAGTTGGTTGTATTCAATTCTATATTGTGAAATAAGTATCATTTTACTTTATTTGTTGTTTAGAAAAAAGTAATAAATTACTAGCTGAATTAATTTTTACACTATGTTTGATTTCTATTAAAGCATATTAAGAAAATATATCAATAGAGATTTTAGAAGTTAGTTTATTCTATACATCAGTCCAAAACGATCATATACCTTCAAATAAATGATCTGCTTTAACGAACTATTCATTTATATATTCAAATAGATTATAATCAAAAGCAAGTTATTCTCAGCAATCTAAATACTTTAATAGCACTTTCGCTTTAATCGCTCCCATATTCAACAAGAGGATTCACATTCCATTTACGTAATAATATAAAACAAAAAACCCTTACCAGCAAGCCGATAAGGGTTAAAAAATCGGCGTCATGCCACTAGTTATTGGGATACTCTCCCATCCGCTAGTTGGCGGACACACATTCCATCAGCGCATATTTTTATAAAAAGAAAAAGCCCCAATCAAATGAATGATTGGGGCTTTAAAAAAGCGGCGTCGACTTACTCTCCCACCCTCAAAAGGGCAGTACCATCAGCGCAAGCAGGCTTAACTTCTCTGTTCGGAATGGGAAGAGGT
>CANLIL010000081.1 GCA_947491305.1 Flavobacteriales bacterium
GCTGGTCAATCCAACTATGCTGCATCGAAAGCTGGTTTAATTGGATTCTCAAAATCAATTGCACAAGAATTAGGTTCAAGAAATATTCGTTGTAACGCAATCGCACCAGGCTTCATTGAAACTGAGATGACGGAAGTATTGGATCCAAAAGTGGTAGAACAATGGAGAAGCACCATTCCATTAAAACGTGGTGGAACACCTCAAGATGTTGCCAATGCAACTGTATTCTTAGGTTCAGATATGTCAACATATATTACAGGTCAAACCATTCACGTTTGTGGTGGAATGACAATGTAAACACAACATATAAACGCTTTAAAGCCATTCTTTTGAATGGCTTTTTTTATTTATTGAAATTCCGTTTAAAATTACCATTCTGCTACTTTTGTCATTAATTTGGGTTAAATTTGTCTAACAAAATCAAGTGAAATGCATATTCGTCCTAGAAGAAATAGAAAATCTGTTGCAATCCGTGCAATGGTGGAAGAAACAAAGATTGGAGCGGAACACTTAATCTATCCAATTTTCATAAAAGATGGTCAAAATTGTAAAGAAGAAATCGCTTCTCTGCCAAACAATTTTCGTTGGTCGATTGATACGTTGATTCCTGAAGTTGAAAAATGCATGGAGTTGGGAATTATGACATACGATTTATTTCCAGCTGTTGACGAATCTTTAAAAGACAAAACTGCTACCTATTCATACGCAGATGATAACTTTTATTTAAAAGCCATTCGCACATTGAAAGAAACATTTCCTGAGATTGTATTGATGAGCGATGTTGCGTTGGATCCATATTCTTCTGATGGACACGACGGATTGGTTGAAAACGGAAAAATTCTCAACGATGCAACGCTTCCAATATTAAATAAAATGGCCTTGGCACAAGCGCAAGCTGGAATTGATATCATCGGGCCTTCTGACATGATGGATGGACGCGTTGGAAGTATTAGAGAACACTTGGATCAACATCATTTCACAGATGTTTCAATAATGGCTTATTCTGTAAAATACGCCAGTGCCTTTTATGGTCCTTTCAGAGATGCATTGAACTCAGCACCGAAATCAGGTGATAAAAAAACGTATCAAATGAATCCAGCAAACAAACGCGAAGCATTATTGGAAGCTACGTTAGATTTTAACGAAGGTGCTGATATGTTAATGGTTAAACCCGCATTGTGTTATTTAGACGTGATTCATCTGTTAAAAGAAAATTTCAATATTCCAATTACAGCATACAACGTAAGTGGTGAATGTGCCATGGTATACGCTGCAGCTGAAAAAGGTTGGTTAAACTTCGATTTAGCAATCAGTGAAATGTTGTTAAGTATGCGAAGAGCTGGAGCGGATGCGATTTTAACCTATTTCGCAAAAGATTTTGCACAATTGCTTAAAAAATAAAAATGGATCAAAACGATTTTTATCCTGAAAAGCCCATTATACTAGAGAAAAATACGCAACGTAAAACGAGTCAAATGCTTGTTTCACTTATTTTATTCTTTGCTGTATTTTTTGTCTTTTTTTCTAAAGACTTTTTATTTGTAACGCAGCTCATATTTGTTTTATTGATCCATGAATTGGGGCATTTTTTAATGATGAAGTATTTTAACTATGAAAATGTTAGAATGCTATTTGTTCCAATGATGGGCGCATTTGTTTCCGGTAAAAAAAACCAATATTTTCAAAAGGAAAGTTTATTAGTTGTTTCTGCAGGTCCAATTCCAGGATTTTTGATTGGTGTTGTGCTTTTAATCGTTTCAAATAGTTACCATAGTGCGTTTTTAGTGAATTTTAGTTTGCTGTTTATCGTATTAAATTACATTAATTTATTACCGCTTTACCCATTAGATGGCGGACAATTTGTAAAAATCATCAGTAAACGTTTCACCGATTATTTCACCTTGATTTTTGAATTTATTTCATCTTTAATATTCATTGGAATTGGTTGGTACATTGATAGTTGGTTAATGATGATTTTTGGGTTCTACATGGGTTTCAGAGTCCATACCATTCAATCGGTAATTCGAATTCGAAAAGAATTAAAAGAAGAAGGCATCGCATACGAAAGCAATTATGCCGAATTAACGCGTAAAAATTATGCCGGAATTCGTTCTAAATTATTAGAGAAATCTAAAACACTCAGAAAATACATTGATACCGTGGAGGAAGAAGAAGGGAATCAATTATTGGCAAAACAAGTGAATTCAATTTTAACCAATGCACTTACATTTAATGCTTCTCTCCTATTTAAAGCTGTGTTGTTATTGGTATGGATTTTCATTTTAATAAGTCCATTTATCGTTTATTTCCTATTCAAAGAAGATTTAATTTCACACTATGGCTGGTACTTCCAATCACTTTCAAGTAAATGAAAAAGTAGCCTTTCTTTTTGAAAAAGGAGGCGGCATCATTCGTTCCATAAAAAATGAAACGTATTGGATCGAAGATGAAACAGGCTTTGAACGTCCTTTTTCTGCGAATGAAATTGTGAAAATTCATGGTACTGCCTACAATTTACCTGATAATGCAGCGCTTCAAATCAACGAAGACGATACGTTTTCTAAAGCAAGACATACAGTTGTGCAAGAAAAAACTGGCGCTAAAAAACCAATGGATGTTTGGGAAATCGATTTACACATTGAATCTTTATTGGATAGCCATTTAGGAATGAGTAATGCAGCCATACTTTCAACACAACTCAACGAATTTAAAAACTTTTTCAAACGTGCTAAATCCAATCACATTCGGAAAATTATTGCCATTCACGGTGTGGGTGAAGGTGTGTTAAAAGATGAAATTCGTTTGTTTTTAACGAAAAAAGATGGCGTTGAATTTTACGATGCCGACTTTAGAGAATACGGAAAAGGCGCTACAGCCATTGAAATCAATTACAATTACGTGCAATGATTACAACAAAAAGTAACCGTGAATTTTACCAAGAATTATTGTTAGAAGCTACAAAAGCGTATGCTACTCACAAAAAAAAGTACCAATTCATTGGAAGTCTGCGCTTGTTAGTATTCTCAACAATTGCCTTATCCTTGTTTTTCTTTTGGGGAAATTCATTGCTGTATCTCCCGCTTTCGATTTTTATCTTTTTGTTTTTCTATTTCATTTCTGTTTCCTTACAAGTGAAATACAAACGGGATAAAAACAAGGAATTAATGCGGATCATTCAATCTGAAATCGCTGTGTTAAATGGCGATTGGAGCGCATTTAACGATGGAGAGATTTACAAGTCTTCCCAACACGCTTATTCGCTTGACATGGATTTATTTGGAAAGAAAAGTGTGTTTCAATTAATCAATCGAACGAGAAGTAAAGCCGGAAGTGACTTACTAGCCGAACATTTGCTTTCCGGTTCATCCGAATTAGAATTAAACAAAATCGCCATTGAGGAACTTTCAACGTTCATTCCTTGGTGCCAAGAATTCATGGCGGAAGCAATTGTTTTGAAGTCGGACGATGACGACAAACACTTGCATGCGATTGATAAAGTAACGTGCAGACTTTCGTTTACAGATCAGTTGTTGCGCTTTTTACATCCTGTTATTGCAATTGGCGGCACCATCTGCTACCAACTTGATTGGATACCAACTTCTGTTTACACACTCCTTACTTTCTTGCTTTTTGCTCTCATCGGTCGAAATTTTAAGAAAGCAAACGCAGTGATTGCCCATGTAACAAGTTATTCCACAAAAATTCAATTGGTACAACGCCAATTAACGTTGGTGCAACACCTGTCTTTCAAACACCCAGAATTAGTAAAGTTTCAACAACAATTAATTGCTGAAGATGGTTGTTTTGGAGCTTTAAACGATTTGAAAAAAGTGAGTAACGGTATGGAATTCAGAATGAATTTATTTGTTGGAACTATCTTAAATTTCTTTTTAGCGTGGGATTTACAATGCATTCATCGTTGGAACAGTTGGGAAGCTAAATGGAACGCTTCAATTCCAAGTTGGGAAGCAAAACTTGCGCGCTTGGAAGTGTGGATTTCATTAGCTGTTTATCATTACAATTTTCCAGCTACACATTTTGCTTCGATTCAAGAAGGTACTAAAAACATAGAACTACTCGAATTAGGACATCCGTTTGTTGGCGCTAAAAAATGTGTAACAAATGATTTCGTTACCCGTGAATCTGAGAACTTTCAAATCATTACAGGACCAAACATGGCTGGGAAAAGCACGTTTTTACGCAGCGTTGGTTTAGCGATTCTATTTGCGAATGCGGGCTTTCCTGTATACGCAAAGCGTTGTGTCTTGCCGCGATTAAAATTATACACGAGCATGCGAACAACAGACGATTTAACCGTTGAAAGTTCCTATTTTCATGCTGAATTAACCCGTTTGCGTTTCATTATGGATGCAGTGGAAAACGGTGAACCTATTTTTGTGATCTTGGATGAAATATTAAAAGGCACCAACTCAACAGACAAAGAAATTGGTTCTAAAAAATTCCTTTCAAAACTCAACCGCTTAAATACAAAAGGAATAATTGCAACGCATGATTTGGCCTTGTGTGAATTAGCCAATGACTCCGTGCATTTCAGAAATCAATACTTCGATTCTACCATTACAGGAGACGATATCTTCTTTGACTATACTATAAAAGATGGTATATGTAAGAATATGAACGCTTCGTTTTTGTTGAAGAAAATGGCGTTGATTGATGGGTAGGTTTTGTTAGATGTAAAAATTAAAAAATTGCCCTTTAATCAAGACAAATTAAAAGTGAAATTAAAACTAACGTTTCTTTAAATGTCAATGCAAATAGAACTTATATTTTCTATTCTGTTTTAATTAGCTTCTGATAAATAACTCTGATAAATCCAGTTATTGCGAGAAATGAAATACCAACAACTAATTTATAGTTCTGGAAAATATTATCGTGAAAAAAGTCAGTCAAAGCAATGATTAAAATAGTAAAGAAAACAATCCAAGTTATTGCTAATAGAATTAAAGTTATCTTTTTCATAGATTTAAATTATCAAATTCAATTCTTAAATATATTGAATTTCAGATTTCTAACACATCAATCTATGATTTATTTTTTGAATTTATGAAGGTTGAACAGTTAACTCATACTTTTAATAAGATTGAATTAAAACATCAGTTGGTATATGAAGCCTTTCGTGTAATTGTCTGATCATTTCTAAAGAAAGCTTTCTTTTTCGGTTTAATATTTCGCTTGCACGACTTTTCAATCCTACTATATTTGCTAAATCCTTTTGATTGTAACCCATTTGCTCCATTCTAAATTTAATTGCTTCAATCGGGTCAGGTAAGCTGATAGGGAATTTTTCATTTTCATATTTGTCAATTAAAATACCGAGCACCTCAAGTTCGTCGCCTTCAGGAGAGCCAATTTTTGCGTCAAAAATTAATTCAAGTCTTTGTAAAGCTTGCTTGTAATCGTTTTCTGTTTTTATCGGTTTAATTTCCATAATAATTAAATTTCAGTTGCATTAATCTTATCATATTCTGCGTGCGTTCCAATAAATCTAATCCAAATCATTTGATACTCGTAAGTTATTTTAACAATCAATCTGTATTTATTTCCTTTAATATTGAAAACTATTCTATTGTCATTTAAAATGCTAGCACTGGGAAAATCAATTTTTAGTTCATTTGGGTTTTTCCATTCAGCTGAACTTGCTTCTTGAAACCATGATTTTAATTGTTGTTCACAATCTCCATGTATCTCCCAAAAATCCCTTAATATTTTTTTAGCTATTACTCTCAAATGTATTCATTTTTTTCAAAGATACTAAAAAAAGTTCCCAAAAAGGGATATTTACTTTTTTTCGTCGC
>CANLIL010000082.1 GCA_947491305.1 Flavobacteriales bacterium
TTCATTCTTTCATTCTTAATTCCTTAATTGACAAGTTAGTCATGTATCAAATTAGCTTTCATTGTTTTTGCATATGAATGATTTCGCAATGCAGCTATAACTGTGAACAAAACAAATAAACCAGTTGCAATCCAAATGCCGTTTGGAATCGTTCCTAATCCATCTCCTTGTGCGTAGGAATGCAAGCCAACTAAATAGAAATTCACCCCAAAAAATGTAAATAAGATTGCTGTGTAACCCCATAAACTTACTGCGTTGAACAAGAACTTTCCTTTCAATGAAGGAATATAACGTAAATGTAGAATTACAGCATACACCAATACCGAAACCAATGCCCAAGTTTCTTTTGGATCCCAACCCCAATAACGACCCCAGGACTCATTGGCCCAAATTCCGCCTAAAAATGTTCCGATCGTTAACATAAATAAACCAATCGTAATTGTCATTTCAGAAACATACGTAATTTCATTAATGTTCAAGGTTACTATTTGACCATTTTTCTGATTTCTAAATAGGTAAAGTGTTAAATTGAAAAAACCTAAAATGGCACCCAATCCTAAAAAGCCATAACTTCCAGTAATGATTGCCACGTGTATCATCAACCAATACGATTTCAAAACAGGTTGCAATGGTGTAATTTCAGGATCTAACAAATTCATTTCAGAAACAAAAATCATTAAAAATGCCAAGATCGCTGTTCCTGCTAAAATAACTGGGTTCTTTTTCGCGAATAAAAATCCTGCAATCATTGTTACCCAACCGATAAATATAATAGCTTCGTAACCATTACTCCATGGCGCGTGACCAGAAATGTACCATCTGAATCCTAAACCAGTTCCATGATAGACAAAAATCACCACTAACAAAGCTGTAAATAGCTTGGAGATAATTTGATACCTGCGGTTACTTCTTTCTGTTGGTTTAACAAAAATTCGAATGAAGAATAACACCAACAATACAAATCCAATCACCAAATAAGAATTCATTGCATTTTTGAAAATAGTCATTTTGTTGTAACTCACCTCCAATTTAACAGCTGTTTCGGTTGGAACAATTTTGGAAGAAGTTGCCCGTTGAAAAGCAATCATTGCTTTTAAAGAAGCTGAAACTGTTGAATAATTCCCGGATTTAGCTGCCTTGTCTAGACCTGCGATGTATTTCAAAGCCATTTGTGAAGAAACAGAATCTTTCTGCATCAATTCCATTGTCAATGGAACGTACCACTTGTTACTTTTATCTGCTTTCAATGGAATGATTTTCATGTTTTGCCAGGTAAAAATCGACTCAACAACTTGAAAACGTTCGCCAACTTTAATCAATTTTTTATCAAATTCATTGCGTTTCGATTCCAAGCGCTGAAAGGCAGTTTGGTATTCTTTTAATAATTTAAATTGGCCTGTTTGACGATCCGCCAAATCTTGGAAAGAGGCATATTCTCCTGTTAATTTAAAGGCAGCACGTAGATTGGAAGGTACTTGAATTATTTTTTTGGCCATCCAATATTGCGGATACATGTGCATACTCATGATCGTTTGCACAGCGTTGTAATTCTCAAATTTATTTTTTCGGTGAATTTTACGTAAAAACTCATCACACAAGGTATGAAAAGGAACAATTCTACCTTCAAAATTTTGAACGAGCAATTCAGCTAATTCGTTAGAATGCTCTTTCGAAACAACTCTGAAAACGGCTTTTGTAGGCGCTGATGCATGGTCGTGATTCGATTGAGCATTCGCCAATGAAAAACCTGAAATACTAATTAGTAAAACAAGTATTTTTAGCAATGCTTCTCTTTTTTCTCTCGACTTTTTTAACAAATCATTCAATTCTTTGAAACGACCTGTCGGAGCAAACAACGATAATACCATTCCAATAGTCATTAATAAATACCCTAAATACGTAATATTCGTTCCCAACCAATCAGCATTAACACTTAATCGTGTACCTTCTTCATTTTCAGGAGTTTTCGGATCATCTAAATCATAAGCTGATTGAAAGAATCGAAATCCTTGGTAATCCATTACATGATTCATAAAAATGCGTTGGTTGCGTTTGTAGTTGTTTTTCTGATCAACGATGGTTACTTCACTCGCAAATGAAGAAGGCGCTTCACTTCCAGGATAGCGATCCAATTGAAAATCTCTACAAGCGATGGCAAATGGCAATGGAATTTTTGTAGAACCGTATTCCATTTCATACGTTAATCCATTCAAATTAAACACTACATGTTCTGGAATTTCTCCCATTCCACCTTTCAATTGAACGATTTTAGATGCGTTTCCATCACTTACTTTTACCGTTAAATAATCTGCGCCCACTTTTTTATTTCCAGAAGGCATCAACATCATTTTAGCGTGTGGAACGGCTTGTTTGAAAACAATTTGTTGGTTATTCACTTGGTAAAGTGTTGTAGTGAAAAATGGAACGATGCTATCTGCTGGAACAGCTGTAAACATTTCATCAGGAACAGGCTTTCCTGATTGACGTGCTTTTTGCATTTCAGCCATTGGTAAATAACGCAAAGGCATTTTGGATTGCAGCATGACCTTTCCATTCTTTTCAAACAGTTGGATACCTGGCATGGCATCTTTTTTCTCATAAGAAATTGCCACTTCGCCAGCTAACAAGAAATTTCCTTTCGTTAAGAAATTTGATTTCATTCCTTCTGTTATGATTTCTAAAGCTGAACCTTTGATCGAATCGTTCATCACCAATGAATCAATCATTTTCTTTTTAAAATCAACATATTCAATTGTCAACTCATTTTTATGATTCGGGAAATTCAAGTCAATCGAGAAATCATTATTCGTTTGTGGCGACATGAAAACTTTCTCACTGTAAGTCATTTGCAATTTCCCGTCATTTATTTTCATCCAAAGCATTGGGTCCGACGAATAAATAAAATCAGATTGTTTTCCTTCTGAAATCTTCATCAATCCTTCAAAAGAATAATAACGCGTCACTCCTGCTCCAATTAAAATAATAATAAATGATAAATGGAAAGACAACATGGCTATTTTTGTACGTTGAAACATTTGGTAGCGAATGATATTTGCAATCAGGTTTAAGCCCAAATAAATCAACAAGATTTCAAACCATTTTGCATTGTAAACGATGATTTTAGCTGTTTGAATATCGTATTGTGCTTCTAAAAAAGTACCTGCAGCAATAGCAAATAAAAAGACAAGCATGGCAAGCGCCATCATGCGCATTGAAAAAAACGATTTTGAAAACTTTTCCATTTTAGAGCGAAAATTAGTTGGGTACAAAAATACACAATGAAGCGCTTAAAAGAGAAAAATTAGTTGTAAAAAATCAATGATCGGATAAATTAAAATCAGAAAGCAATTCGTAATCCGTTAAGGTCTTTAAAAACTTCAACAATTGTTGCTTTTCAGTTGAAGTAAACGATATCGGATTTTGCAATTGAGTAGCGAGTGTTGCGCTGTGTTTAATTCCAGAAGTATAGTGATCAATCACTTGCGTTAAAGACCAATATCTACCATCGTGCATATATGGATACGTTAGTTCAATATTACGAAGTGTAGGCACTTTAAACTTACCATTATCGGAAGGATCTAAGGTTATTTTTGCTCTCCCTAAATCCGTAAAAACATTATCTATTCCATTGTTTTTATAGGAATAATTTGTAAACAAAGGCTCTGTATGACACGACGCACAATTGATTCGAAACAGGCTTAAACCTTTCAATTCATCAGCACTCAACGTAGCCGTTCCTTTTCGATAAGCATCGTATTTTGAGTTTGCGGAAACTAACTTTGCCATAAATGCTGTAAGCGCTTTAAACAGAAAAAGATCAGTGATTTCTGTTGAACCAAAAGCTTCATTAAACAATTGTTTATATACGGCATTACTGTTTAGCTTTTGAATAACATTACTCATTGATTCGTTCATTTCCAATGGATTAGTTATTGGCGCAAGCGAAAAAATCTCGATGTGATTCACTCCACCATCCCACATAAAAGCTGGTGACCAAATCATATTGAAAATCGCTGGACTATTTCGAGTCCCTAATAAATTATTTACACCACTACTGAAACTGACATTATGATCCGCAAAAGCATGCGTTTGTGAATGGCAATTTCCGCAGGAAACCGTATTGTCTGAAGATAAAATTTCGTCATAAAACAACTTTCTACCCAATTCGAACTTTTCTTTCGTTAGGATATTTTTTTCAAGATCGTACACCGTTTCAGGGAAATAATCAGGATAAGTAACGCCAAAAGGCTCATACTTTTCAACCTTTTCTTTTGTACAAGAAATTAGTGTAAAAACAACTACTATAAATGAAAACAACTTCATAAGTGAAAAAGTGGGTCGCCCAAAGACGACCCTTTAATAAATTAATTATGAACGTGTTCAAAAACGAAACTAGCGTAATAATTTGTCGCCATTTGTTTTGCTTTAGCTCCAGGCATCATTGTGCTTGTACCTGAAGAAAGCGGATCTTGGTGGAATAATTTTGCAGGATTATTTTTAATATGCACTTGTGATGTATTTCCTTTTGAAACGATTAATTTTTCTGTGTCGAAAGAAATTGTTTTTACAGTTACAATATTATTTGTCCCTTTATAACCACCTAAGTGAAATGCAAAATTTCCAGTTGATGACTGTGGTGAAGTTCCTTCTGCTTTCACCATGATGTAACCAGAATTCCAACTCCAAAACATATTATTTGTCGTTGACAATGCTCCAGTCTGAGCACCTGAAACATTTCTAAGACTATCAACTCCTAATGTATATTCCATTTGAGTATATTCTCCAACTGGCAAAGTGCCTAAATTTAATACAGAAGAAAGATCATTCGAAGCATCCACTAAAAAATAGCTTTCTGGATGGATCCACCAAGTACCATCAGCTTTTTTTAATTTAACATTTGAAACATAATATTTGAAAGTGGAAAAATTCATGGTTTCAGCATTCATTGGATGAACTAAATCTGTATTCAAAACAAATGGTTCTTCCGTCATTCCCCAAACGTGTTCAAACAGAATAGCTGCACTTCCTGTTGCTGTTGTTGTGTCGCCTGTATTATTTTCTTCTTTTTTACATGCTGTAAAAACAGCTAAAACAGCAATAATTGCTAATAATTTACTTATTATTGATTTCATTTTTTTAAATTTTAATAGTTAATATTTTATTTTTTTATTGACATTAAGGAATGATAACAACCATTACATCTTTTGATGTCTTCGCTCCATTGTCGTTTAAATTTACTTCAACAGTAACTCTTACATGAGTTGTATCCGTTAAATTATTTACCCAATGCTCATGGAAAACGTACGCTGATTTTTTAACGGTTGTTGCAGCCGAATAAAG
>CANLIL010000083.1 GCA_947491305.1 Flavobacteriales bacterium
CAATCGATTGACTAGCATTAATATTTTTGGGTCAGTGAACCCAACCAATTTCATGAAAGCAAAATAACAATAATTGAGTCCAACATACGAAAAGCTATGTCCTTCTGGATGACCTGCATTTCCTTTTGTCCAAGGTAGCCAATTATTATAATCAGTTCCATTAGCCCAAGAATTTGACGATTCAATAATTAGAAAATGATCATCGTGCATGCCATAACCTTGAGAAAATAAAACTGCAATGAGTCGTGCAATCAATGCCGCTAATAAAATAAGCTTGTAATTCTCTAAATTTATTTTTTTAAGCATCTTATAATTTTTTATAAGCAGTATAAATCAATGACATAAACGAATGACAGCGTTTTTCTTCTTGTTTCAATTGTGCTTTTGAAAAGTTTAAATCAGGATAGTTTTTAGCATCCATGTGGTAAGAGAAATTCCCTGTTGGTGTTATCCATCCATATCCTCTGTTGATGGTATGTAACGCAAATTGAGGACAAGCTGGATTTAACAAATCTTTCGACCATTCAAATTTTTGATAAGCTCCACCCATTTGATAGAGTAACGTGCGAACAATATCTGCTTGAGACCCCAATGTTGTGATTACTTTTCCGCGCATTTCTTTTTTAATTGGTTCTCCAAAAAATAAAAGGGGAATATGGAAATATCCTCCTAAATTTGGATTTTCTAACGTTGGAGAAGCATGACCATGATCCGCAACTAATACGAAAACAGTATTTTTGTACCAAGCTTGTTTTTTGCATGCTTTTATAAAATTATATAAACATTGATCAGCATAGACCATTGAATTCATGAAATCTGCTTCGCTTCCTGTCCATGTTTCCTTTCCTTTTTTAGGATAGTCGTATGGGGAATGCGTGCTACCAGTAAATGCGCACTGTAAAAATGGTGCTTTTGTTGCGTTTATTTTATTTAGGAAAAACTTATAAAGGTCAGAATCATAATAGTTTAATTTTCCATGGGGTAAATTTTTTGGAAAATCTTCTTCATCTTCAACAGTATCAAATCCATGGTCAGTGAAAAAACCTCCGATATTTCCATATTTTAAATCACCACTAAACAAATAATGACTCGTATAGTTCCATTTTTTTAGTTCTTGATTCAACGAAGGAATTTTACGATGTTTATCTGGCTGCATCGTAATGGAAATTTCTGGAAGAGCAGGGTAGCCACTAAAAATACTCGCATTGCCAATTTCAGATGTTCCACCGGTTGCATAAATATTAGAAAATAGAATGCCTTCTTTTGATAACGCATCAAAATGTGGCGTTGCACTTTGATTTTTTGAAATACAACCAATCGCATTCGCCGTCCAACTTTCCATTACGATAAACACAAAATTTGGACGCTTTTCTGAGAATACATAATTCGAATGTTCAAGTGGATACGTAAATAAATCCTGCAATTCTTTTTTGCTTGTTTTCTCATCAATTATAGGGAAATTGATTTTGTTTTCACTTTTTAGATACAATGAGAAGCTTTTCGCAAAAAAGTAAACTGAATTAACAGATAAATCGTTAGAAATATAATTTTTTGAAAAATAGGCAGCGTCTATATTAATTGGAATTTGTTGTGTCCCACCTCTACCAATTAATAGTAGTAAGCTACTAAAAAACACGAATGAAAATAGCACAATTGGAATTCGTATCCAACGATTTACAATTTCAGATTCATTTACTTTTTTAAAGAAAACGCGCATTAATTTATACCCAATAAACGATTCTACGCTTGCGTAAACAATAAACCAAATCGTCATACTGTAATCGGCTGTTCGAAAAACTTCATCAGGATTTAATAGGTGCGTAAATACGCGTGTTGTTAGTTTATGATTCCATTCTGTATAGGCATTTATTTCACCGCCGTGAATCAATGCACAGAGTAAAACTTCTAAAAAAACGATTCCATAAAAAAGGTTTTTGGTTAATTTTTTTTCAACAAGTTGGTGAATCACGAAAAACAATAAGGGTAATAAACTTAATAATGCCCCTGTTGCAAAGTCCAACCGCAATGAAGCAACAAAAGTATAAAGCCATTCAGAAAAGCTTATTTTTCCAATTGAATTTGAATTGTGAAAAGTAAAAATTAACCGTTCGACATCAAAAACAATCACCCAAAAAAGCAGTAATTTAATTAAAGTTATGAGTGTATTTTTTACTATTTTCATCTCACAAAGATAATAACTCTATCAGATAATTTAATAATTCGTAATAGGTGAATTATAAAACTAAAAAAACAATCACTTTCAATCATTTAGTAACCTAAGTTACAGTATCACTATTGGAAAAACCTATCTTTGTAAAAAATGAACTACCATGGGAAAATTTAGTGACATCGTAAAATCAGATACGCCAACATTAGTAGATTTCTTCGCAACTTGGTGCGGACCTTGTCAAGCAATGAGTCCAGTTTTAGATAAATTAAAAACTGAAATGGGTTCTAACGTTCGCGTTTTAAAAATTGACGTTGATAAAAATCAAGAAGTAGCGGCTAAATTTAAAGTAAGAGGAGTGCCCACATTTGTTTTATTCAAAAAAGGAGAAATTCTTTGGAGACAAAGCGGTGGGATGGACTTAGCAACTTTGAAAAATAAAATAAAAGCAAGTATTTAAGCTGTTCAACAAAAAATAGTTCAAAATTATTTAAGTCAATAAACCCTTAATAAACAGCAATTTAATTGACATATTCATAATTTGATTTATTATGTAAACAATAAAATATTGTTGTAAACGAATAATATTAAAGCACTTGCTTGCACATATTCGAGGATTCTTATACTTTTGCGCCCTACTATAATTTAAAATTAATATTAGATTTATGGAATCAATGATGATTTATGTGCCAATAGTTATGGCAATTATTGGTCTACTCTTCATGTGGGCTAAGCGTTCTTGGGTATTAAAACAAGACGCTGGAGATGGTAAAATGAAAGAAATTTCAGATTACATTTATGAAGGTGCGCTTGCATTTTTAAAAGCTGAATATCGTTTATTAGCAATTTTTGTTGTTGGAGCGAGTGCTGTTTTAGCTGGTATTTCGTTTATCGTACCAACTACGCACATCTTAATTGTAGTTGCTTTTATTTTTGGAGCATTCTTTTCAGCATTGGCTGGAAATATGGGAATGAAAATTGCAACTAAAACAAATGTTAGAACAACACAAGCTGCTCGAACGAGTTTGCCACAAGCATTGAAAGTTTCTTTCGGTGGTGGAACAGTTATGGGATTAGGGGTTGCTGGTTTAGCTGTATTAGGCTTAACAGCGTTCTTCATTATTTTCTTTCAAATATTCATGGGCGGAACATGGGGAGCTGATGGAACTGATAAAATGACAATTGTTTTGGAAACGCTTGCTGGATTCTCTTTAGGAGCTGAATCAATTGCATTGTTTGCACGTGTTGGTGGTGGTATTTACACTAAAGCTGCTGATGTTGGCGCTGATTTAGTTGGAAAAGTTGAAGCTGGAATTCCAGAAGATGATCCGCGTAACCCTGCTACAATTGCAGATAATGTTGGTGATAATGTTGGTGACGTTGCAGGTATGGGTGCTGATTTATTCGGTTCGTATGTTGCGACTGTATTAGCAGCGATGGTATTAGGTAACTATGTAATTAAAGACATGGGTGGTAACATTGCTGATGCATTTGGTGGAATAGGTCCTATCTTATTACCAATGTCGATTGCAGGTATTGGTATTGTAATTTCTATTATAGGAACGTTCTTAGTGAAAATATCGAGTAACACAGCAAAAGAGGCTGAGGTTCAAAGAGCATTAAACATTGGTAACTGGGTTTCTATCATTTTAGTAGCTGTTTCTTGTTTTGTGCTTGTAAATTGGATGTTGCCTGCTAAAATGCAAATGAATTTCTACGGTGAAGGATTGAAAGAAATTTCTTCAATGCGCGTATTCTATGCAACGTTGGTTGGTTTGATAGTTGGTGGAGTTATTTCTTCGGTTACAGAATACTATACTGGATTGGGTAAAAAACCAATTTTGAAAATTGTCGAAAAATCAAGTACTGGAGCTGGAACAAATATCATTGCTGGTTTAGCAACAGGTATGATTTCTACTTTCCCAACTGTAATATTGTTTGCTGCTGCAATTTGGACTTCTTATGCATTCGCTGGTTTTTATGGTGTTGCGTTAGCTGCATCGGCAATGATGGCAACTACAGCTATGCAATTAGCAATTGATGCTTTCGGGCCAATTTCAGATAATGCTGGTGGTATTGCTGAGATGAGTGAATTACCAAAAGAAGTTCGTGAGCGTACAGATATTTTAGATTCTGTTGGTAACACAACTGCTGCAACTGGAAAAGGATTTGCAATTGCTTCGGCTGCATTAACATCACTTGCATTATTTGCTGCTTACGTTACTTTTACAGGTATTGATGGAATTAACATTTTCAAAGCACCGGTTTTGGCGATGTTATTTATTGGAGCTATGATTCCAGTTGTTTTCTCTGCATTAGCTATGAATTCAGTTGGTAAAGCTGCAATGGATATGGTATATGAAGTTAGACGTCAGTTTAGAGAAATTCCAGGAATCATGGAAGGAACAGGTAAGCCAGAATATGCTAAATGTGTAGACATTTCAACTAAAGCTGCTTTACGTGAAATGATGTTACCAGGTATCTTAACGATTGGCTTTCCAATTGCAATTGTAATTTTAGGAGTATTAATTTATCCTGATAACTATAGATTAGTTGCTGAAATGCTTGGTGGTTATATGGCAGGTGTTACTGTATCTGGAGTTTTATGGGCTGTGTTCCAAAACAATGCTGGTGGTGCTTGGGATAACGCAAAGAAATCTTTTGAAGCAGGTGTTATGATTAATGGTGAAATGACTTATAAAGGATCTGATGCGCATAAAGC
>CANLIL010000084.1 GCA_947491305.1 Flavobacteriales bacterium
GAAAAACGCTTGTACGTTGCAGTATTTTGCGTAATCAATCCATTACAAAAACCAATCCCTATTGAACTTGAAGAGGCAGCATCAAACTTTTGCAAAGCAACAACTATTGCAGAACTATCGCCACCAATAAAATTACTTTTGTAATAGCCAACAATTGAATCAGGTCTGTGTTGAAAAGGAGCTCCCGGATTACCTCCTCCAATAATGTCAAAATCTCCATACAACATACCGCCTTGAATTGTATCATTTGAACCACCAAACGAAACAATTGTAGAACTTATTTTTGCTGCAAAACTTCCACTGTGTGCATCGGTAACTTTCGCAACTGGTGTTGGTGTAGAACCAACTGCAAACTGATTAAACGTAAACCAATTGTTCGGTGTTTGATATATGATTTGATTCGACCAACTTTCAAAACCACCATTTGTTAAATACTGAGCATTGACAGTACAAACTGAAAATAATACCACTGATAAAATAAACTTTTTCATAGATCTACTTTTTAAATTATAGTACAAAATTACTGAATAATACTTAAAGCTTTATTAAATACGTTTAAAGTTCACTACCTTTGCAAAAATGAAAACCTTTAACAGAAATATGATTATCTATAAAACAGCTGTAGAAATTGAAATTATGCGCGAAGCAGCTCAAGTCGTTAGTAGAACACTTGGGAAAGTTGCCGAAGCGATTGCAATTGGGGTAACACCTAAGTACTTAGATCAATTGGCTGAAGATTATATTCGCTCGCAAAAATCGATTCCAGGTTTTCTCGGTTTGTATGGTTGCCCGAGCACTTTGTTAATTTCTGTCAACGAACAAGTTGTTCATGGTTTACCTACAGAACGACCTTTTCAAGATGGTGACATTGTTTCGGTTGATTGCGGTGCGATCTTCGAAGGTTATTACGGCGATCATGCGTATACATTTGAAATTGGCAACGTTGACCCAGCAACTAAAAAACTACTGCAAGTAACCAAAGAATGTTTGTATTTAGGCATTGAGCAATGTGTTACTGGCAACCGGATTGAAGACATTGGCTGGGCGATTCAAACCCATGCGGAAAAACACGGATATGGTGTTGTGCGCGACTTAGTTGGTCACGGTTTAGGAAAAACGTTGCACGAAGATCCTCAAGTTCCGAATTATGGTAAACGCGGTCGCGGTAAAAAAATCCAAGATGGATTAACGATTGCAATTGAACCGATGATCAACATGGGAACAGAAAAAGTGGAGCAATTAGATGATAATTGGACAATCGTAACAGCTGACGGGTTACCAAGTGCGCATTTTGAACACGATATAGCTGTTGTCGATGGAAAACCTGTGATTCTTTCAACGTTTGATTACATCGAAGAAGCATTAGCGAAGAAAAAATGACACGCGAAGCAAGAACGGTATTTCTGATAGTACTCACCCTACTCTTTTATGCGTTTTATTATTTGTTTTTTTACCAAACATTCATCTTTCCCTTTCCATTAAATGAAAGCATTGTTTTTGGTGTAAGCCTTCAGTTTGCCGTTTGGAATTGGAGAGCCAATCGTTTATTGGTTGTATCAAGTATCTTGTATACTTTTTTAAGCTTAGTTGCAACGCAATTTTTTTGGAGCTTTTTTCTAAAAGACACTGCATTGTTAGAACTAAGCGAAAGCAATTTCTTACTCATAATCAATCTAGTAGCCTTTATTCCACTTCTTGGTTGGCTATACTTGTATTGCAAGGAAGTTTCAAATTCAATGAAATTTCTCCTTTCAGGAATCGCGGCTTTTGGCTTATTCTGTGTGAATCTTTTCAATTTACCAATCCTTCAAATTTTGGTATTCGGCAGCCTATTCTATTTAGGTATTCGATCAACCAATAAAGGCACGAATCTCTATTTGTGGCTTTTGATGGCTATTTTAGGAACGTTAAAACTGATAACATTACTCAGTTAATCAAACGCTTACAAGAATTTCATGTATTTTTTAGCGATTTTTCTTTGAGTTGTCGATGGAATTACTAATTTTGTCGCCTAGTTCTTTGAACATATTGGAGGGATGGGTGAGTGGCTGAAACCACCAGTTTGCTAAACTGACGTACGGGTAACTGTACCGCGGGTTCGAATCCCGCTCTCTCCGCAATTTATTGGCAATAAAAAACTATTTTATACCATTTTCCTTGTAAAATGTTAAAAATTGATTACTTTTGCACTCGCTTTTTAGGAAACGTCCTATTGTAAAGCTTGAAATTATTGATGATTAGCTCGGGGCGTAGCGTAGTCCGGTCATCGCGCCTGGTTTGGGACCAGGAGGTCGCAGGTTCGAATCCTGCCGCCCCGACTTCGGGGGATGAGCAATCATCCCCTTTTTTTATGCTAAGTAATTCTATTACTTAATTTTGAAATACAACAATAATGGCCCCGTAGCTCAGCTGGATAGAGCAACGCCCTTCTAAGGCGAAGGTCAAAGGTTCGAATCCTTTCGGGGTCACAAAAGAAATCTCGACACGTTGTGTCGGGATTTTTTTGTTTAACAGCGTCAAAAATTCATTTTTGTAAGCTGGAAAAACAAAAAAATCCAGTGATGCGCAGCAGCACGAGATTGCATGCTTGGATTGAACCAATGCGCCAGGATCTATAATCCTTAACAGCGTCAAAAATTCATTTTTGTAAGCTGGAAAAACAAAAAAATCCAGTGATGCGCAGCAGCACGAGATTACATGCTTGGATTGAACCAATGCGCTAGGATCTATCATCCTTAACAGCGTCAAAAGTTCACTTTTGTAAGCTGGGGAAACTATAAAAGCCTAAAGTCGCAATTTACAAGCTCAACAAATAAACTAATTCAATAACTACTTCTCGTGTTTTCTAGGCTTATAGACTATAGGTTGCTCACTAAATGCCTTGAAATCAAAATCAATTGCAAACAAAGTGCTTAGATCTGTTTGTAAAGCAGCAGCGATGCGTGCATAGGTTAATAGTTGAGGATTAGACTTGCCATTTTCAATGACAGACAAATTAGAAGGTTCCATACCGATTTTAAATGCCAAATCTCGCAAGGATAAGTTATTCTCTTCGCGCATTGCACGAATCCTTAAACCTATCAATTGCAACAAAGAAGCATCAGTATATTCACTCATAGCGCCAAATTGCGTCTATTTTTGAGTTTAAAAGTTATGTATATACATATTATAACTATATTTGCTTTACTTTTTATAATAAAAAACAATCCTACAATGAAAAATCTCACCTTTTTAACTGCAATTCTGTTTGCATCTTTGAGTTTTGCACAAGTTCCAACTTATGTTCCAACAAATGGCTTAGTAGGCTGGTGGCCCTTTAATGGCAATGCCAACGATGAGAGTGGGAATGGGAATAACGGGACGGTGAATGGCGCAACGTTGACAAGTGATAGATTTAATTCTTTAAGTGCTGCCTACCATTTAGATGGAAATGGAGATAATATATATGTTGCAAATAATTTTTTCGACAATGGTTCAGTAGGTTGGAGTCTTTCTGTTTGGTACAATTTAGATCAACTACCAAATCCAAATAATGGAAATTCCAGCCATATACTATTTAATACTAGCCCACATAATGGAATGGCACTTGATTTTAATTGGGGTGGTTCTTCTAAATATAGTTTTTTTTTGGGGAACGGAACTCCAGCTACTAGTTGGAATACGTCAATTTATAATGTACAATCCAATCAAAATATCACTCAAAATTCTTGGAAACATGTTGTACTAGTTAAATCTGGAAATACATATTCGCTATTCATTGACGGAGTTTTTGATATTAATTGGATCTCCAATACTACAATTTCAAGCTATTTTTATCAAATGTATTTTGGGTCATGTGATCCTGGTGTCAGTAATGAGGTAATAATTGGTGATATAGATGACATCGGCATCTGGAACCGTGCATTAACTGACTGTGAAATAAAAGACTTATACAATTCACAATTAGGTAGTAATAATACTTCATCCTCCCAAACACAAACAGCTCTTGATTCCTACACATGGCCACTAAACAACCAAACCTACACACAAAGTGGAACCTATTCAGATACATTAGTGAACGCTGCTGGTTGTGATAGCATTGTTACATTGAATTTAACCTTGAGTTACACAGGTATCAATGAACTAAGCACATCAACAATTGCCATCTCTCCTAACCCAACAAACGGTGATTTCACGCTAAGTGGTTTAGAATTATTCAATTCGATTTCATCCATGACCATCAAAGATTTAAACGGCAAAACAATCAAAGAACTCGATCCGAAAGCTGCTAAATTTAGTTTAGGAACAGCGAAAG
>CANLIL010000085.1 GCA_947491305.1 Flavobacteriales bacterium
AAATAGTGGGTTAATTTTCAGGGTTCGATAATTGTCATTTTATTTATTTCGGGATTTTTATTAGGTAGAAATAAAAAACATTCAATTAAAAAGTGATGCATTAAAATTAAATTCTTTAAAAAGTTTTAGTTGTGTTTTTGTTCTGACTAGATTCTGATCTGCATAATCTACTGGATAATAAGTGTCATTCTTCAAATAATCCTCTAAAAAACGAGTTGCCTGTTCAAATAAAATGAGCGGCAAAGCAAGATGAATATTTTTTAATTCAATTTCAGAAATAAAGGATTTAGCGAAGGATAGGTAACCTTTTATAAAAGCTGCATACACTTCCTTTTTAAAAATAACTTTGTTAAGGTCTTTTTCATTTTCGTTTGAAGCGTTTGCACCTGATCGCAATGCGTCACCTATATCATGTAAAATACTTCCGGGCATTAGCGTGTCAAAATCAATAAAGCAAATCGGATTGTCATTGTTGTCAAATAAAATATTTGCAACTTTTGTATCGTTGTGAACTACCCTTAATGGAACTTCTTTTCTATTTATGGCACTTACCAATGGTTCAATTTTATTATAATTCTCTTTTAAAAATTCAATTTCTTCAGCTGCAATGTCAATTCTTTCGGAGGAAGCTTTTGAGCAGGTTTCGATGAATTGTGAAAAGCGTTTTTCAGTATTGTGAAAATCAGGAATGCTACAATGAAGTTCGTTAATCGGAAAATCAAGTAGGGCATGGTGAAATTCAGCAAGCAATTTACCTGTTTTGAATGCTATTTTCTCATTCAATTGATGCATGTTTTTAGACGGAATAAATTCTGATATTTGCCAATAATTCGCGTTTATGATGCAAAAATTTTCATGGCCCAACGTTTCTAAAAAATTGGCAGTTGGGAAATTCTTACGCTTTAAATGCCTTACAACCTTTTTTTTATTTTCCAACAGCGCATGAATGTTATGGAAGATTTTCTGATTGATTTTCTGTAAAACAAATTCACCTTTGTCCGTTTTAACTAAAAGGGTCTCATTGATTAAACCTCCAGACAATGGCTTAATTTCTTTTATTTGAATTTCTACGAAAAACTGCTTTAGTATTTCAGAGACTAACTTTTCCATAAAGGACTTGGGTAATTTTTAGTAAGAATATTCTCTTTGTTAGACTTCAAATCCGCTTGATAGGTGATCCCAAACCAATTCTCATCACTTGGAATAACTAAAATTTCCAAAGCATGTTTAGCGATAATTGAATTTACTGCAGTTGGCAATTGGAATTCAAGAGCGAGGTTATTTTTTAAATCAATCATTGAATGCGCAAATTCGGTTTCCAGAAAATCAAAAATAGCCGGTGTAAAGCCCCACATATTCATGGAAACATTGGAATCTAGCCGCAGTGAATCGTCTTTTTTAAAATCGTGATAAACGGTATTGTTTGAAACGAAAATGTTTTCCCGTTCTATCGTACTTATTAAATGACCCTTGTCTGTTATTATTTCGGCACGGTTTACAGTTCCGTTATCAGAAAGTGTTTTAATCAATGGAAAAACGATGGCACAATTTTTTTGTTGGTGGCTTAAATAATCAAAAGCCAATTGAAAAGAATTTCTGCCGTAAAAATCGTCTGCATTTATTGTGCAAAACGAGCTTGAAACACTATTTTTCGCTGCTAAAAGAGCATGGCCAGTTCCCCATGGTTTTTCTCGATTGATTTTCTGATTTTGAACTACTATTTCCTGCGTTTGAACACAAAAAGAAATCGGCAGGTTTAAATCCTCACAGTATTTCTTCTTTAAATCAGGAATCATACATTCTTGAACCACCAATATAATTTCCTCAAAGCCTACAGACAATGCATCATAAATTGAATAATCCATAATGATTTCCTCATTCGGACCAATTCCCTTCAATTGTTTAAACCCTCCAAAACGAGCACCTAAACCTGCGGCTAAAATCACTAAAACAACTTGCTGCATTTCTTTACTTGGAAAATTCGACGACTTTATAGTTCATCCAACCTCCACGCGTGAAATCTGGAATTTCAACTGGAGCGGAATTGTTGTTCAATGAAATTTCTGTCAATGCACCCAAACACGACCATTCGGCCAGATCATACACGTCCATATCCAATGGCAAACCATTTTGTAAACAATGGATCAAACGGTAATCCATAATGTAATCCATTCCTCCATGTCCACCAACTTCTTTCGATTTTGCTTCAATATCACGCACAATTGGGTGTTTGTATTTTGCCATTAAAGAATCTTTTAAACCTTCGGAAACATAGGAGTGAGCGGAGAAATTTAAGCCATTTGGGTTCATGTCTTTGCTCACAAGTTTGGAATCCAAAGCATATCCTTCATAAGGGTATTTATTTGCAAATCCTTTCGTTCCCGTTAATTGATACATGCGCGTATATGGACGAGGAGTAGCAACATTGTGTTGGATTTCAATTGTTTTTCCATTTTGAGTTCGAATCATGGTTGTTGTATGGTCACCATTTTTAAAATCAAGTAAATCTTGCCCTTTCTGCTCCTTTATAAACGCTGGAATCGAAACCACTTTTGTATCCATCGAAACCAAATAATTCATTTTATCTCCTCGGTGAATGTTTAAAGCTAAACACGCTGGACCCATTCCATGTGTTGGATAAATATCGCCTCGGTGTTTTTGGTTGTAATCCAATCTCCAATTATTCCAGTACTCACCCCAATAAGGTTCTAGATTGTGAATGTAGGATCCTTCAGCATGAAGAAGTTCTCCAAACAAACCTTGCTGCGCCATGTTTAAGGTAGTTAATTCAAAAAAGTCGTACACGCAATTTTCAAGTTGCATGCAATGCTTGCGCGTTTTTTCAGAAGTATTTATCAGTTCCCAAATTTCATCCATGGTTAACGCTCCTGGAACTTCTATAACCACATGCTTCCCGTCTTTCATGGCTTGCACACCAATTTTTGCATGGTTCAACCAATCCGTACAGACATACACCAAATCAACATTCGGCAAGGCAGTAACTTTACGCCAAGCATCTTCGCCAACAAATTCCAATGCTTGAGGAAAGCCGCGTTCCTTTAACGTTTCATTGGATGCCTTTGTGTTTGCCGCAACCATGTCGCAAAGTGCAATTATTTCTACACCATCAATATACGTCATTCTTCGCACAGCATCCGATCCACGCATTCCTAAGCCTATAAAGGCAACGCGCACAGTTTTTATCGGAGCGCATGCCATTCTTAATACATCTTGCTGGCCTGAAGGACGTTTAGGCGCCTTGGTTTTAATCATTTGAGCAGAGGAATTTCCAGCATTGAAAAGGCAATAAAAGATAAAGCAAAATTGAAGTATGCTATTTTTCATAGTTGTTTAAATTGATACAATCAAATATAACTATTTTATTGTTGAAATTCAGCAACTATTTCTTGAACGGTTCCTTTACTGTTTCTCGTTTCAATTTAAGTATTTGAATGCTTATTTAGCTTTAGTAACATGCTATTGCAATTGGTTCAATCCCCATTTTTTTTGAGACTACAATTCGCGTTAAATAAGGGATTACAAAAAATAGCAGGTTAATTTTCTAGGTTCGATAATCTGTTACCTTTGATTTCTACCTATTTATGTGCAACTTTACATAAATACAGTGAACACATGAAAAACCTTATTTTATTTTTAGTCATCAATTATGGTGGCTTGGCGCTTGGTTCTTTTTTGATGGGAAATCCTGCAACGAATGAATGGTATCAACTACAAGACAAAGCACCATGGACACCGCCAGGCTGGGTGTTTGGCGCTGCTTGGTTTTCCATTATGCTTTTCTACTCCATTTTCCTGCAGCAACTGTTAAAAGTAAATGCAGTAAAAAGTAAATCCGTAAAATGGCTTTTTGGCATTTCTGTGTTTTTAAATGTAAGCTGGAACCCGCTATTCTTTGTGCATCATTGGATCGCTTTGGGCTTAGTGGTATTACTTGCGCTGTTTTTTGTGCTTGTACTTTTAGCACGAATTGCACTAAAACAAAAACCACTTTTAGTTTTACTCATTTTGCCCTATTTGATTTGGATGCTCATCGCTATCTCATTAAACGCGTACCTATTTTAGTAAACGCTGGCATGGTTAACGCAATTAGCTTAAATCTTT
>CANLIL010000086.1 GCA_947491305.1 Flavobacteriales bacterium
TCATGCGAACCTGTTGAATATTGGTTCAATGCTGAAGTTGTATAATCATAGCTATAACCCACTACAAAATTTCTGTTTTTATAGCCTGCTAAGATGGAAACAGCATCCAAATGACGGTAGGCTAAACCTGCGTAGAAAATTCCTTTGTACAACAAACGTGAGCCCAAATCAAATTGCATCGGTGTATTGAAGGTTGTTCTGAAGATTCCGTAAGTTTCTAACTCTACACCTCTTTGTAATTGCGCTAAATAAGAAGCCGTTACATTCACCTGGCGCACCAATCGATTGTCGGAACCCGTTGTGAATTCGTTCCAGGTATTCATGCGTTTTTCAATTAACTGATTTGCTGAAATACCAATTTTCAAACGGTCGTCTAGAACGTATGCTAAACCAAAGTTTACATCTGGATTAACTTGATTCTGTTGTGAAAACAAACTTTGGTCGGTATGAACAGCAGCAATGATATTTGAACCATCGTACGCATATTGATTGATTACACCAGCTAATCCTGTAGCTAAATAAGAACGGTCATTTAACACAATTCGATAACTGAAATTCAATGCCACACCTCGTTGACTGATTGCTCCACCCATGTCATCTGAAAATAGCATGCCGCCTATTCCAATGTTTTGATTTTCTAAAAAAGTGTGGCCACCTGCAGTGATTGTTTGCGGACCATTGAATCCTAACCACTGGTTGCGGTAGGTTACTTGTACTGGAGAAAAACGCTCGCTTCCTGTAAATGCAGGATTGATCACGTAATCATTGAAAAAATAGTTTGAAAATATCGGCAATTGCTGCGCATTCAAGCTAGCAACAAATCCAATTATTAATAAGAAACTTAAGCTAAACTTTTTCATGCTTATTGTTTTAATGTAACAACACCATTGAATTTTCTGCCGTCAGACAATTCTACGATGTAATAATAATCTGCTGTTGGAAGCATTACGCCTCCGTAAATTCCATTCCAAGTTGGGAATAATTCACTTCCTTCAAACACTTTTAATCCCCAACGATTGAATACAGAAATCTTTGAATTTGGGTAATTCTCAATTCCGTAAATCGTCCAATCGTCGTTGTCTGAATCGTTGTTGGGCGAAAATCCTGTTGGAATAATTACATCAACACCTGGAGAATTATTAATTAATTGAACAATCGATGTGAGTGAATCTTTACAACCTAATGTTGAACTTACAACCAAGGTCACAAAATAGGTTGCTGTAACTAATGGCTGATACGTATACGAAGGATTCGTGATTGTAGATGTTCCAATTAAATCACCAAAATCCCAATCATACGTTGCAGCACCTGTTGAAAGATTTACAAAGTCAAAGGTTGAATTTGGAGAATACTGTGTTGGTGTTAACGTGTAAAAATTCGCGTTTGGATAATCACCAACGGTAACTGTTATATCATCAGTATTCACACAACCCGCAGCACTTGTTGCTGTTACGCCGTAAGTTGCAGTTGTTGAAGGATTAAACGGTAAATTATTAACAACTCCACCACCCCAAACAATGCTTCCATTACTTACGGCATTTAAAGCAATCGCTTGACCTTTACAAATGATTCGATCTGGACCAGCATCAACAGTTGGTAATGGATTTACGGTAGCAATTACTTGATCTGTTTTTGTACAACCGTTTGCCGCTGTTGCAGTTACGGTTAATGTCATTGTAGAAGTTGGAATGAAATAATCTCCATTAATCAAGCCATTGCTCCAACTGTACGATACACCCGATCCAGTTGCTGTAAAAAAGAGTGAATCTCCGAAACAAACGGCTTTATCACTTCCTGCATCAACGGTTGGCAATGGTTTTGTCGTAAGTGTAACTTGATCCGTATTCTGACAACCATTCCCATCAATACCTTGAACGGTATAAGTTGTGTTTGCAGTTACGGTGAAAGGAACACCATTGGTTACACCATTGTTCCACGTATAGGTTGTTGCGCCTGAGCCACTCAAGGTATACGTTGATTGGTCACACAACAAGGTATCGTTTCCAGCGAAAACTATTGGTAAAGAATTAACCGTAACAATTACAGAATCTGAATTCGAACAGCCATTGGCATTCGTTCCAATCACATGATACGTTAAGGTTGTCGTTGGATAAAAAGCAGTATTGTTGACCACGCCATTGTCCCAAACATAACTCACGGCACCTGAACCATTCAATTGGATTGAATCACCAATACAAATTGCTACATTGTTTCCAGCATTTACTGGCGGTAAAATATTCACAGTGACTTGAATTTGATCTGAGTCTTTACACCCATTTGCATCTGTTCCAATAACTGTAAATGTATTCGATAACGATGGAATAAATGGAACGTTGTTGGTAACACTATTGCTCCATGTATAACTTACGGCGCCACTTCCTGAAAGTGTGAGGAAAGAACCGTTACACACCGCAGTATCTGCTCCCGCATTGACATTCGGCAAGGCATTTACAAACACAACTGCTTGATCTGTATTGGTGCAGCCATTAGCACCTGTTCCTGTTACGGTATAAGTTGTCGTTGCGGTTGGAGAGAAATAAACGCCATTTAATATCCCATTATTCCATGCAATTAATGGCGAACCTGAAGCTGTTAACGCGACAGAATCGCCCGCACAAATTGTCTTATCGATTCCTGCATTGATAGAAGGCAATGGTTTGATGGTTACTAAAACTGTATCTTTTCCTTGACACGCATTGGCATTGGTCCCCGTAACAATATATGCTGTTGTTACTGTTGGTGAAACCGTGATGCTTGCTGTTGTTGCATTTCCAGGCAACCATGTGTAGGATACGGCTCCTGTTGCAGTTAAGGTAGCACTTTGACCAAAACAAACAGAAGTATCTGAACCAGCATTTACAATTGGCAATGCATTGACCGTAATTGACATCGTATCTGTTTTAGTACACCCATTTGTATTTGTCCCAGTCACAATGTAATTAGCAGTTGCTGTTGGGAAAAACGGAACATTATTGGCAACGCCATTGCTCCAAGAATAACTAAAAGCTCCTGTTGCATTAAAAATTGCTGGATTACCAATACAAATCGATTGATCTAAACCTGCATTTGTTGCTGGCAAAGGTTTGATTGTAACCACAACATTGTCTGTATTTACACAACCATTGGCATCGGTGCCTGTAACGGTATAAGTAGCAGTTGCTATTGGTGTAAATGGTGTATTGTTGACAACTGAATTATTCCACGAATAGCTTGTTGCACCTGAACCGCTTAAAGTAACTGGTTGATTCAAACAAACAGATTGATCCGCTCCTGCATTTACCGTTGGCAAAGGATTAACCGTTACGACGATTGCATCCGAACACGAAGCACCGTTTACAGTAGTTGTACACGTATATGTTGTTGTTGCTGTTGGGGACACAGTGATCGATTGAGTTGTTGCGTTTCCTGGTGACCAAGAATACGTTGTTTGACCCTGTGTATACAATTGTTGAATTTCAGCTAATGTTAAAGCCCTGCTCCAAAGACCAACATCATCCAATTTTCCAGTGAAATATTGAGAAGTACCAGATAAACTTGCTCCCATATTTAAAACGCCGGAAATAGTTGGAACAGCTGTTGTGACTTGCGTTGTGATTAAACTTCCATTGACATAAATCTTAACTTGAGAACTAGAATAAACGGCAACAACATGGTACCAAGTATTTAACCCTAAAGCAATATTTGTAGAGTGATAGGTATATGTTCCACCATTCCACACCACAAAGTTTAACTGACCATTCGCGCAATCACTGTACAATTCCCATGATTTATTGTTGGCATCCAAAATTGGTTTGATACAATTGCCATTGGTAGACTGAACCCATACACTTGCGGTGAAAACAGCTTGATGCGCTCTTGTAGCTGCAATCCAGTCGTTGCCATCAAAACTATACGCACTGTTGGTGTTACCAAAACGATCCGTTGTTAAGGTTGCGCCATTGACTGTTCCATTGTTTCCATTACCTGAAGCATCGTTTGCATTACCACAAAATGGCCAGTAACCCACTAAACCAGTTTGTAAATTAGCTGGTAAAGCAGC
>CANLIL010000087.1 GCA_947491305.1 Flavobacteriales bacterium
AGCATCAAAAACTCTTGGTTACCATCGCCTCCTAAAATGGGTGATTCGATGTGTTCAATGTAAGACAAGTTGTTCATTTCAGCTGCAGATTTGATTTTTTCAATCACAACAGGATACAAGCTTTTGTTTTTCACGATGCCACCTTTTGCCACATTTTCTTTTCCAACTTCAAATTGAGGTTTCACCAATGCAATTACAAATGCAGATGGTTTTAGGAAAACATGAATAAATGGAAATATTTTTTCCAAAGAGATGAACGAAACATCAATCACACATCCGTCAATTGGTTCATTGATGAGGTTGGTGTTCAATTCGCGGACATGTGTTTTTTCTAAATTCACGACTTGTTCGTGCGCTTTCAATCGTGGATGCAATTGGTCTTTTCCAACATCTACACAAAACACTTTAGACGCAGCATGTTGCAACAATACTTCTGTGAAACCACCAGTTGAAGCACCGATGTCCAAGAATACGCCACCTTCAACACTTGGATTCCATTTGTTGAACGCTTCAATTAATTTCAACGCACCGCGAGAAACCCATGGAATTTCTTCTTGGATCATTTCAATTTTACAATCAACTGGAAATTTTTTTCCTGTTTTCGTGATCATTTTTCCATCCACACGAACTCCGATTTCTCGAATGATTTGTTCCGCACGAACGCGTGAGGATACTAGATTGCGTTGTATTAAAAGTTTATCTAAGCGTTCTTCCATTTGGCAAAGATAGGGTTTTCATCCTGATTATTTTTTAAACTCTCTGTTTACATGCTTAGTATGTCGCCAAATTCTCCTTATCTTTGTGCTTTAAATTTAAAAGAGTGAATACAATTTACATTACACGTCGAGAAACATTCAATGCTGCACACAAATTGTGGAGAGAAGATTGGTCGGAAGAAAAAAACTGGGAAGTTTTCGGAAAATGTTCCAACAAAAACTGGCATGGTCATAATTTTGCAATTTTTGTTACGGTTAAAGGAGCGCCAAGCGAAGAAACTGGTTTCGTAATAAATTTAAAAGAATTAAGCGCTATTTTGAAAGCTGAAGTCATTGAGCCTTTGGATCATAAAAATTTGAACTTAGATGTTCCTTTTTTAAAAGGAATGTTGGCTTCAACTGAAAACATGGCGATACAAATTTGGGAACGTATCAAAACACCAATAGCTGAAGCTGGAGGTGAATTGGTTAAAATCAAATTGGTGGAAACCGAAAACAATTATGTTGAATATTACGGAGGGAAAGAACCTTTTTAGGTTTTCGTTGTTTAAACATTACGCAAACAAAGAAATAATTACATATGTACGACGAAAAATTAACCAACGATTTAGCGAACCATTACCAAGAAGTATTAAAGAAAATTGGTGAAAATCCAGAACGTGAAGGCTTATTAAAAACACCTGAGCGTGTTGCAAAAGCAATGCAATTTTTAACTCATGGGTATGATATTAATCCAGATGATTTGATTCGTCAAGCGATTTTCCACGAAGAATATTCTGAAATGGTGATTGTAAAAGACATCGAAATCTATTCTATGTGTGAACACCACATGTTACCATTTTTTGGAAAAGCGCACATCGCATACATTCCTGACGGTAAAATTGTTGGATTAAGTAAAATTCCGCGTGTTGTAGATGCTTACGCACGTCGTTTGCAAGTTCAAGAGCGTTTAACGATAGAAATTCGTGATTGTGTTCAACGAACATTGGAGCCAAAAGGTGTTGCTGTTGTGATTGAATGTTCTCACATGTGTATGCAAATGCGCGGTGTACAAAAACAAAATTCGGTAACAACGTCAAGTGCATTTACTGGTTTATTCTTAAAAAATGACGCAACACGTAAAGAATTCATCAATTTGATTCAAGCGAAGTTGCATTAATTTTTTCGTTAATAATTTTAAATTTCTTTTTTGTTTTCTAGTTTTCTTTTACTTTTAACTAAAATTATTTAAAAATGGAAAATTACGTCGATCAACACACCGGTTATTCAAAAACAGTAACCAGAGATTTTTTCAAAAATGTTTACAGCTACATGTTTGCAGCCTTGGCTATTTCAGGTACAATTGCTTATATGGTTGGAACTGGAGAGCAAGTGCTTTTTGAAAATGGTAAATCGCTACCTATTTTCTTTGTGAAATATTTTCTTACTCCAGCAGGCGGAATTTCACCTTTATTCTATGTGGTTGCATTTGCTCCAATAGGTTTAGGTTTGTTAATTCAATCTGCTTACCGTCGTTTGTCGTTGGCAGTTTTGATGATTTTATTCATCGCTTACTCAGCGTTGATGGGTTTAAGTTTAAGTACGGTTTTCATCGTTTATGCAATGCCTTCAATTGTTTCTACGTTCTTTGTAACGGCGGGTGCTTTTGCTGGAATGGCAATTTTAGGGTATACGACTAAAACAGATTTAACCAAATTTGGAAGCTTATTATACATGGTGTTTATTGGTATTTTCATCGCCGGAATTGTCAATATTTTCATGAAAAGCGATATGATGGGCTTTATTATTGCTGTTATTGGTGTTTTTGTTTTTACAGGCTTAACGGCTTATTACATGCAAACATTGAAAAAAGTATCTCAAGATGATTCACTTTCAGAATTAGACCGCAGTAAATTATCCTTAATTGGTGGCTTACAATTGTATATTTTATTTGTCAACTTATTTTTATCATTGTTACGGATTCTAGGAAATAGAGATTAATAAAAAAAATTATTAAATCAATGCCATTCAATTTGAGTGGCATTTTTTTTGAATAATATGGAAGAAAGTCGAATAATTGCAGGCACAATGAAATGGGGTAGTTGGGGAAAAAATCTTTCTGCTTCAGCAATGTCTCGTTTAATTGAAACGTTTTTTGAACTAGGAATAAATACCTTTGATCATGCCGATATTTACGGAGATTATTCTACTGAAGCAGTATTTGGATCAGCCTTTTCAACTCTGAACATCGACAGAAAAGAGGTGCGTTTTATTTCAAAATGCGGCATTCAATTAGTCAATGAATCGCGCGGAATTCAGCGTAAACATTATGAATATTCGGCTCAGTATATTCGTCAACAGGTGGAACAGTCGTTGAACAATCTCCAAACCGAATACTTAGATGTATTGTTATTGCATCGCCCGAGTCCTTTGATGGATTACCAAGAAATTGGTTCAATTGTCACTGATTTATTGCAAGAAAAAAAAATCAATCAATTTGGTGTTTCAAATTTTACCCCGAGTCAAATATCGCTGCTTCAAAAAACGTGTCCTGTTGCTATCAACCAACTTGAAATTTCGTTCGCTCATCCTGATGCACTATTGAATGGAACGCTTGATTTTCATCAGCTTTATGGAATAGCAACACAGGCTTGGTCGCCTCTTGGAAATTACTTTACATCAAATGACCAATCAATGCAACCGTTGCTAACAAGCATGGCGAAAAAGTATGAATGTTCGGTTGACCAACTCTTATTGGCGTGGCTTTTAAAGCATCCGGCTAACATAAAACCAGTGATTGGCACAACTAATCCCGAACATATTCAAGCAGCAAAATTCGCACTTGAAATTCACTTAACAACAGAAGATTGGTTTGAGCTTTTAGCCCTAAGCAGGGGAGAAGACGTTGCTTAAAATTCTATATGAAATTATTATTAAAATAGCGTTTCACTCATAAATAATTCCTACTTTTGAAAAAAAAAAGATATGTCAGATAATTTCTTTGAAGGATCAACAGCGGCAGTAGGAACAATCTACACAATTATAGCTTTAGCTATTCTTGGATCGATCTTGATCTGGGGTTAATTAAATCCACCGATAAACATTTTAAGCTGTTCTTTTAGAATGGCTTTTTT
>CANLIL010000088.1 GCA_947491305.1 Flavobacteriales bacterium
GTGTATCTTCTTTAGTTTCTTTTGTAACACCGATTGATGATTCGATATGACAATTTTCAGCATTTACGCAACATTCATCATCACATTGTATTTTAGTTTGTGGACAAATATAACCTTGTGTTTCTTGTTTAGGTTCTTCTTTTGGAATTATTATTTTGTAAACTTTTTTATTAATCCATCTAAAAGCTAAATCATAACTATTTTCAGATAACTGTTGTTGTGGTAATTGAATTGATGTAGTTTCTATCTCAACCTCAACTTGTTCACAACTTGGATTATTGACGTACCATTCAAGAAATTCATCAGCAATAGGTTGTACACCATCTGCAATTAAATCTTGGTCTGTTGTTAGGATAATTTTTTTAAAAGTATCTCCTACAATATCTTGCATACATTTATGTATTTTATCATTTTGATATACTGACCAATCACCTGTTTTTGGTTTTTCATCAGAAGTGATGTAAATATGATTACCATTTTTACCATTTATACATAACGAACTTGGTTTATTTGTTGGTAATACGTGTATGTTTTTCATCTTATTTCTTTTTAAATTGAGTAAACCATTGTTCTAAATCAACCGTTACTAATGCTGATTCTAATGCTTCTTGAACTATGTATTTTACTTCTAGTTCACTATACATTCTTTCAGCTTGCCATTTAGCACCTTCAATAAAACATTCTCTTGATGCTTCACATATATCAATACCATTTATAACATAAACACCTTGAACGTATCTATTTTCAGCTGCTTCTTCGATAATTTTTTGTTCTTCTTCTTTTTTAAAAATTTCAAAACCCATGTCGATTAACATAGGTTTTATATCTTTAAATTTCATATATGCTCTTGGTTTAGATCTTCTAGTTGCCCATACGGATACTTCTTTATACTCTGAATAATCAAAATTAAAAGTAATATAAGAGTTTAAATTTTTTATTCTAAGCTTTAAGTACTTTTTGCCTTGCTTATTGGGGTGTCTTACGTGAGTTAAATCCTCAGCTCCTAGATTTAATAATAGTTCTATACACTCTTCTCTTTCTTTATTAAAGTAGCTCATTCTAGTTAATTTTTAATATGTTTTAGTATTCCACCCTTACCCCACTCTCCATACCTCTAGCTTCGCACACCTTAGCATACAGCTCTAAATCAAAAGATGATCTAATTTCGTGTCCTACATTATTTGTCCAGAATCTAATTGGTATTTTGAGGTATTGAGGGAAAGTGATTAGGGTGTTGGGGGGCACTGGGGATTTGCTTATTTGCGGATTTGCGGATCTGCTTATTTGCGAATTTGCGCCTTTGCGACTTTGCGAATCTGCTAATTTGCTTTTCAGTTTTTCAGCGACTTTGCGACTCAGTCTTTTAGTTGTTTTCTTCATGGTTTGTGTTTCTGGTTTAAAAAGTGGTTCAATTTTGCTTCAAATATATATATATTCTAAAACACAAAACAATAAAAAAGTTATTTTTTTTCAATTAATTTACAATGTATTATTTGTTAAATGTTTAGGTTGTTTTATATAAATAATAGGTTTAAAGAATACGTTTTAACTTACTAAAAACTAGAACTTTAAAAGTTTTATTGTTAAATGTTGTTGATTAGTGGTGTTACTTCTATACAGGGATGGTGCTACCTCTCTTAAAAATGGTGACACCTCTCTTAAAAATGGTGCTACCTCTCTTAAATAAGCGAATCAGAGTATTGTCAGAGTTCCCTCAGAGTTCCCTCAGAGTTCCCACCGAGTTTTCTCCGAGTTTTCTCCGAGTCCATTTTGTTTAAACCTTAATAAATACTATGGTTTTTATGTTATTATGTTTTGTTATTGAATTAACCGAGTTTGCTCCGAGTTTGTTCCGAGTATTCGAGTGTTATCAGATTTTGTTTAGGTTGTTACTATGTCTCACGTTTATCTCAACTTTGTCTCATTTTTGTTTCAGGAAAACCAGAACCTAGCCATTAGTAAATAGTAATTAGGCACTAGTGCACCACTTCACAAATTAACTGCACCACTTCGAGAATTAAGTGCACGACCTCCAAACTCACGATCTATGAAAAGCTATTGCCTAACAACTATTGCCTAAAAACTATTGCCTAACAACTAACCTACTCAACCAACCCCAAAAACGATCACACCAAACTTAACCGGGGGAACAACGTCGCATAACACGACACCCTTTCAATCTGCAATCTTCAATCTGTAATCTGCAATCTGCAATCTTCAATCTTCAATTTTCAATCTATGAGAATCTACAACTTTCTACAACCTTCTAATTATAACAACAAAAACTTTAACATAACAACTTAACAAACAACAAATTAAACTATGTTATATAAACAAAAGAATTAAATAAAATGGTCTAAAACGACACCCAGAACCCACACTTAGCTACACAACTAATACCTAACCCCTACCAACTATTGCCTATTCACTATTGCCCAACCACTCCAAATAATCCACCCTAACGCACCAAAACACTCCCACCCACCCAATCCTATCACCCACACCCTAAAACCCCACCAAACCCCACCAAAACGCAAAACAACATAATTTTCAGGCACGTTTTCGGCATTTTTCTACCTCTCTCTTAAGCTAAAGCTTTCTTCCCCCCTCCCCCCTCCCCCCTCCCATTACCTGAATCCCTTTACCCATCTACTATACACGCTTTTTTTTTGATCCCACACCCCTTTTTTTTTCTTACCACAACGCTTACACACCCACTCACTGCATTCTAAGCCCTACAACGAACGAAAACAACCCAAGACATACAAACACCCCACCCACTACACAAAACACGCTCACAACGCAAAAGAATCGAAAACAGACACATTCACATTTTTTTTTCAAACACACTCTTTATTTTTTTTTCTTACAAACCATTCTCTCCTGCATATCCAATTCACAACCTCAACACGCAAACCATTCCCTTTTTTTTTCTTAAACAACCAGAACCTGAAACACAAAACCCGGATCAACACTCAAAGCTTTTCATCCAAGGATTCAACTCATTCTTTTTTTTTCTTGGCTTGATCATTTTCTTTTTCATAAAGAATTATTTGGAAGCAGGCTGTGAAAAAAAATATTCGGAGGAGCTCTAAAAAAAAAACACTCACACGCACCCATTCAAATTTGAAAGGAAGTTCATTGTAGGTGGTCTGCTCAAACCTCACTTCTTTGATCATTTCTCCACCGCCCTGATAGGG